>JAEUIR010000231.1 GCA_016795025.1 Phycisphaerales bacterium | reverse complement strand
ACGCGACGATCGCGAGCATGTATGAGAGCGCGAGCGGCCGAAAGAACGATCCTGCGAGCCCGTCGAGAAAGAAGACCGGCACGAATACCAATATGACGATGAGGCTCGCATAGACGATAGCGCTGCGCACCTCAAGTGACGCCTGAAGTACGACCTGAAACGCGCTCTTGGGCGAACCACTCGCGCGATTCAACCGCAGCCGTCGGGCGATGTTCTCCACGTCGATGATTGCGTCGTCGACGACTACGCCAACCGCGATCACAAGCCCCGCGATGGACATCACGTTCAGCGTGCCGCCGCGCCAGTAGAGGATGATCGCCGCCGTCAGCAGCGACAGCGGAATGGCGGCGATGCTGATCAGGGCCGTCCGCCAGTCGAAAAGAAAAAGGATCAGTACGATCGCGACCAGCACGCACCCGAAAATCAATGCTTGCGAAAGGTTGTTGAGAGATCGCTCGATGAAGGTGGCGGGACGGAAGATGGTCGAATCGATCTCGATTCCCGCGAGGCCGGGGCGCAGGGCTTCCAGGGCCGCCTCCACTTCGCGCGTAACGGTGAGCGAGTTGCCCCAGGGCTGTTTTTCAACGATGAGCAGAAGCCCCGGCACGTCGTTGATGATCGCATCGCCGATCGGTGCAGGGAAACCTTCCACCACGCGGGCCACGTCGCCGAGGCGTATTGGTACGTCACCACGAAAGGTGAGAATGCTGCGGGCCAAATCGTCCGGCGTTGCGATCGGCGACAGGTGCCGCACGGCAAGCCGCTGGTTGGGTGTTTCCACAAAACCGCCGGCGCCGACGACAACGGCATCGCCGGCGGCCTGCACCACCTGATCGAGGGTCACATCGTGCAAGCGCAGCCGCTCGGGGTCCACCAGAACCTGAATCTGTCGATCGCGTTGCCCCCAGATGGCGACGTTCGCGACGCCCTGCACGGCCATCAGCCGTGGCCGGATCGTCCAGCGCGCCAGCAAGGTCATATCCATTTGCGAAAGCGTCTGGGAGGTCATG
Organism: Phycisphaerales bacterium; assembly: GCA_016795025.1. GTDB lineage: Bacteria > Planctomycetota > Phycisphaerae > UBA1845 > Fen-1342 > JAEUIR01. The sequence continues at coordinate 4,615 of JAEUIR010000231.1, read as the reverse complement.
CCGATCTTCATCACGCGGCTAAGCGAGGAAAGCGGCGACAGCATGACCGGGCGATTCGCGACTGCCGGCAAGCGGGCGGCCTCGACCGCCAACCGCTCCTGCACCAATTGGCGGGCCTGCATCAGATCGGCGTCTTCCTGGAAAATCAGGATCACTGACGACAGCCCGAGCACCGATTTCGAGCGAATGGTCTTCAACCAGGGTGTGCCATTCAGCGCGTTTTCGAGCGGGACCGTGACGAGGCTCTCGACTTCATTGGTGGAAAGCCCCGGTGCTTCGGTCTGGATTTCAACGAGCGGCGGTGCGAATTCCGGAAACACGTCGAGCGGCGCGTGTCGCGCGGTCTGTGTGCCGATCACCAGAAACGCCGCCGCCAGTGCGACCACCAGGACGCGTAGGTTGAGCGAGATTTCGACGATCCACTTTAGCATATGCGTTCAATAGCGAGCGGCCGGTAAAGAGTTATCCGCCACGGGTCACTTTCCTATCCCAAATTCCGTTCCGAACAACTCAGCAGCGCCGGCTGTGACGACTCGCGCGCCCGGCGTGAGACCGCGGGCGAGTACGGCTGAATTACCCACCACGTTGCGGACCTCGACGCGCTTGCGGGTGTACACCTGTGGGCCGACGCTTTCGTACACCCACGTGCCACCATAGATGTCCAGCAGGATTGCCGCGTGCGGAACGACCAGGCTCTCAGCGGTTGTCCGCGTGGGCAGTTCCACAGAAACGCGCTGGCCGGGGCGCAATTCAGCGCCAGGGTTGGCAAGCTCGAAATGCAAATCCACCGTTGCCGCGCGCGGGTCCGCCGATCCGGGCACCGGCACGCGCTTTGCGTCCCGAGCCGGCGACTGTGGACCATCGGTCAGACCGCGGATTTGCGCACTGCCGCCGGCTTCGACGTCGCCGAGATCACCGACGTAAACCGGCACACGCACCCAGATCGGATCAAGCGCGACCACTTCCAACAAAGGCGCCCCGCTGGGCACGACCTGGCCAGGGGCTGCGTACACCGTGCGAACATATCCATCCAGCGGCGCGTCGATCATGACTGCCGCTTGGTCGCCCGATTCCAGCGACTCCAGCACTCTCGATAGTGTGCTGACCCGTTCCTGGCTCGCATCCCGCTGCGAGAGCGCCAGATTGACCTCCGCCTGGGCTTCGTCGAACGCCCGCTGAGCGCCGGCGCCCTCTTGCCGCAGTTGATCCGCGCGCTTGAGCTTGATCTCGGCGGCCCCAACACGAACACGGGCTTGTTCGAGTTGTCCCTCGGCTTCGCTTCGGGCAGTGGTCAGATCCGCCTTGGCTCGGGCGAGACTGATTCGGTCGGCCGGTGCAAAGTTCTGCCCGTCCCGCGACTCACCCGGTTGGAGCTTGAGCAAAGCGCTGCCGCGCTCCACACGCTGGCCGCCGGACGGAAGCGGGGCGGCGGCCGCCGGCAGCGTGACTAGACCAGCAACCGGCGCGGATACGACAATGGCGCGGCCGGGCGGAATCAATACCTCGCCTGGAAGCCGACGCGGCTGGGCGATCGTCTTTCGCTCGGCCGCGACCAATTCGATGCCCAAACGGCGCTCTGCCTCGGGCGTCAACTTGATCGTCGTCAGCTCCGTCTCCTTCACGCGGTTCTCGACCGTTGCGGGGCCGGCTGCCGACTTTCCCTTCTCGTCGGCGCTGGCCTGCAGCCCGTATAGCAGGCAGAGGCACATCAGCGCAATCGACTGTCGCGTTCGCATCGCAGACCTCCATCCTTCAGTGCTACAACAGGAACGCCGCAAGAACCTGTCGAAGAAAATCGGCCGCAAACGCTGCCAATTGCGCGCCGGCCGAGCCCGCGGTGGTCCCGTCCGTGCTCGCACATCCAACGCCAGCTGCGGATAGCGACGCCGCGAGCAATAGAACTGCAGAAGCTTTGCGTCGCACTTCACGGCTCCCTTCGAGGTTGCGAGGAGGGCGGCGACGACACGCGCGACAAAATCGCCCGCCCGCCGACCGCTCCCTCCAATTGGGCGAGCGAAATCGCGTACTCACGCAGCGCATTCACATAAGCCCGCCGCCGCTTCACGAGCGCATCCTGCGCCTCGATCAAGACCAGCACACCCTCCTCGCCGGCCTGATAGCGTCTCTCCGCCCCTGCAACGGTGTCCTGCGCTTGCGTGAGTGCCTGACTCTGCTGGAAGCTGAGCATCTCAGTCGCGGCGCGGGCAGCCGCCGTGGCTCGTTGAATATCGCCTGCAACCTGCTCGATTCTTGCTTCGTAATCCTTGCGGGCTTGGAGCACACGGATGCGCGCCTTAGCGATCTGTGCCTGATTCTGATCGAATACCGGCAGGGTAAGCGCAAGTGTGGGGCCGAGCTTGGCGTCGATGATCTGCGATTTTTCGATGTTGCGTTCGCCGCGCGACTGGATTGTCGGCGCCGTGAGCTGGCCTGCCGCAATCGAGGCGCGGGCCGTGTCGGCGAGAATGTTTCGTCCCGGCAGCGCGCGTTGCTCGCCGCGCTCGAACGCGAATCCGAGCTGCACATCCGGCAGGAATCTTCGACACTCAAGTCGTAGCGCCGCTTCGGCCCGCTGCGCGGCGAACCACGCGACGCGGATGTCGAAACGCTGCTCGAGCGCTGAGTCTAGGAGCGCGTCGGATGCCGGCCAGGAATGCGCCGCGGCGGGGAGCGAATCCTGAAGTCGGATTTCGCCCGCCCGCGCGCTGAGCCCCAGCGCCTGCGCCAGGTCCGCGCGGGCCTGTTCCAGCAGCCCGCGCGTCGCAATCAGCTCCTCCTGTACATCCAGCGCGCCGGTGCGCGCCAGATTCACGTCGAACTCGCTGACTTCGCCGACCCGAAACTGGGCCTCGGACAACGCGACCGCTCGTTGCACCAGCCGCAGATTCTCCTCCGTGCAAAACAGGGCTTGTTCCAGAGCGAGCACCCGATAGCACTTTGCCCGGACGTCGGTCACGAGCTCCACGGCACGCTGGCCGACGGAGCAGACGGTCCGCTCCAAATCGGCTTCGGCCAGTTGCGTGCGAACCGGAAGCTGCCAGAGATCAGCCAACTGCGCGGCGAACCCGACGCTCAGGTCGGTCAATCCGCCGCCTTCAGGGAATTGCAGACCGAGCGACAGCGTGGGGTTTGTGAACAGTGAAGACTGCACTACGTCGGCACGTGATGCGCCGATCTCGGCGACAAGCGATTGAAATTCAGGGTTGTTCAGCAGCGCGACTTGCGCGGCTTCGTCGACCGTTAGCCCCGCATCAAGCAACTGGGCGAGTTTCTGTTCGGGCTGTCCATCCGCATCGGGAGAATAGACGTCCGGGACGCCGGTACGTTCAGCGACCAGGTCGCGGGTACGCTCATAGTCAGCCCGTGGCTGCACGCTGGCGCAGCCGAGCAGGAAGGCGAAGCCGACGATCGCGAACTTGCCCCGATGAAAAACACGAATCGCACGGCAGCCTGCTACCACTCGATCGACCAGAGAATCTTGGCGCCCAAGTTCGGTGTCTCATCAGCGCCGTCCAAACCCACATCCACCGCGAACTTCAGGTGCTGGTTTTGCGCGATGCGCTGGGCCAGGCCAAGCTGGAGGATGTTCTGGTTATGGTGACCATACTCCTCACTGCTGCGCATCAGGTAGTTGACGGCCGCGATCGTGTCGTCACTGAACGAATAGTCGAACCCCGGTCCGACGCCCCATTGAAACGCCCGTCGCAGATCCTCGTCTTCGCCGCCGCGTGCGCCGTTCGCGGTCTCGATGAAGCCTTCGAAGTGTCCGCGGAAGTTTGGCAGCAACGTCTTCGTTACGTTGAAGTGCAGCTCGCCGTCCACGCCCGATGATCCCTGGCCCGACGGGATGCGCATCTCGCCCCATGTTGCAAACGCGGGAAGAATCTCGGCTTCCTTCCACCACTCCTTAAAGAGAATCAACGCCAGCTCGCCATTCCCCTGGTCGCCGCCCTGACCGAGTGTGATCTGCTCGACTTCAAGCTCGGCGTGAAAAGTGTCCGTGATGCCGTATTTGAGCGAGAACACCGGACCGTAGCTGTCCGAGCTGCCAGACTTCGTTTCCCACTCAAACGTGGTCTCGAACTCCCATTCTCCCTGCGTCACGTTCGAGTAGGCCTCGCGAATGTTGAAGAAGTCGCTGATCTCGCGGTAGTGGAACGGGCTCTCGCCGTGCTCGGGTGACGCGTCCTTCCCGCGCGGCTCCTTCGGTGGGGCCTTCTGCGTGGTGGGCGTATCCTGCGTGAGCGAGAACGTAGGGCCCCCCGCGAACGCGAGCGCCGGGGAGCCGTGGGAGTCTCTTGGTTGCGTACCAGGAGTCTTCGGCGGATAGTCGAGCAGCGACTGTTGCGCCAGCGCCAGTGGTGCGGCCAGCAACAAAACGAGCAGGGAAGCGCAGTATGAACGTGAAATCATCGCCAAGCCTCCTCAACCATGAGCAGACAACTGGGGACGCGGTTTGCTGCCCGCACAAGCGCAGTTTCCAACCGACGAGAGCACGCATTCCGAAACCGGCCCATCACGGTCACTTTTCGTCCTCATCGCTCTCGTCGTGTTGGCCGGGCTCTGCGAATCGTCGTGCGTCCGCGGTAAAGACCAGTTCCCGACCTTTGCCGTC
>JAEUIR010000230.1 GCA_016795025.1 Phycisphaerales bacterium | reverse complement strand
GATGACGCCGACGTATACAATTTCGAAGGTCCGGCCGTGATTCGTGCAAAGCAGGACGCCGGCCGGCCTGTCGTTGTAAAGCAGCAGGGCCCACAAGGCGGGCTCGAACGGGCCGGCACTGCGATGTGCGGCCAGCACGTCGTCCATCGTTCGACACCCGACGAGTTCCGGGCAATCGTGCGTATCGACATAAGTCGCGGCGACCGCCGCGCAAAATTCCGAATGGCGCTGCGGGGTGTAGGTCAGCCAGGCCAGTTCGCCCGGCGGCGGCTCGATCCAGGGATAGCGTGCGTCGCGCTCCAAATAGCGCAGCCCGGTGAGTCGCGCAAAACCGGCGCTTTGGACGACCCGCGCAAGCGGTTCGCAGCCATCACCCAGGATGCACTGAGCATACGTGTACGGTTGTTGATCCAAATCCGACAAAAGTGCGCCGAAGACGGCGGTTGTGGCAGCGGCGTCGAAGCGAGTCGTGGGCCTGCCGGCGGGCAGGATCAACACCGTTCGACCGCGCAGCAACAGGCCGATCGCCAAAGCGGAGGGCGCGCCGCGAGAGCCGATGCGGTACGCGATCCAGGAAAGCACTGCGTGTTCCGCTGACGCCAGGAAGCCGGCGACGACGCGGGCGGGTGCGGGCTCGAAATTGGGTGGAACGGCGAGCGCGTGCGACAGTGCAAGCTCGAATTCCTCGGATGGGACGCGCGCGGGCATGTCGTTCATACGGCGATCGTAACCGGATGTCGCGAAGCTGTCCGGGGCGATTGGCGCAGGGCCGGCGGGAAGTAGAATCTCGTCGCGTCGTGAGGTGATCGGCGGGATGATTCCGCGGGGCGTGGGAGATGCGTGTGCAGCGGGTATCGAAAGTTGTGATTGCGTTGGCGCTGTCGACCTCGCCGCTGATCGTCGGCTGCCCACCGCAAATTCGCTGGCAGGCTGATCCTTATGATCGCGTGCATGGGCCCACGCGGCAGACCGGCCAGCTCACCTTCGTGTATTTTCGCGCATGGTATCTGATCGAATGCACGCAATTTGAGGACACTGTGTTGCGCGACCCGGCTGTTGTGGAAGCGGTGAGCGCGATGGCTTGCTGCATGCTGAATTTTGATTGGGATCGATCGCTTGCGGAGGCGTGGAGCTTGTCGCGTCCGCCGGCATATGCGATCACCGCGCCGGATGGGCGTGTGCTGGTCGCCGGTGAGGGGAACATTTCGAAGGAAGCGCTCCTGGCTGATATTCGCAAAGCGAAGTCCGTGTTTGGTCAAAACAGCGGACGACGATGATGCGCGATTGCGGCGTCTGCTGCGCGTTGCTCGCGGCGGTGTTGATGGGCGGTTGTGACGGCGGCAGCGATCAAGGCCCGCCGCTGCTGGTCTTTGGCCGCACCGGGCGCGGGCCGGGGGAATTCAGCTACCCGCGCGCGGCGGTTTCAGACGCGCAGGGGCGAGCGTTCATCGTCGATAAGACCGGGCGGATTCAGTGCTTTTCGGCGCAGGGGGAGTATCAATATCACTTCGCCATGCCGGAAACCGCGGCGGGCAAGCCCACCGGGCTGGGCATCGACGCGCGCAACCGCATTTATGCGGCGGATACGCACTATTCCCGCGTGATGGTGTTCGAGCCCGACGGGCGCGAAGTGACGCGATTCGGCACGTTCGGCGAAGGCGTCGGGCAGTTTCGAATGCCGACGGATGTCGCGGTGGATTCGGATGGATTCATCTATGTGTCAGAATACGGCGGCAATGACCGGGTCAGCAAGTTCACGCCCGGCTATGAATACGTGATGAGCTTTGCCGGGCGCGACGCCGGCGCGGCGCACATGGAACGTCCGCAGTCGATCTGCGTGGCGCCGGACGCAACCCTGTGGATCGCGGATTCATGCCGGCATCGAGTTTGCCATTTCACGCGTGACGGAGCATTTCTATCCTCGTTCGGGCGGCTCGGAAGCGGGCCGGGAGAATTTCAGTATCCATACAACGTCGCGATGCTGAGCGACGGCACGCTGGCGGTTTGCGAGTACGGCAATAATCGCGTTCAGCGGCTGCGCACGGATGGAACGCCGCTTGGCGTATGGGGCTCGGCCGGCCGCGATGTTGGATCGCTGGCATATCCGTGGGCATTGACGGTGCTGCCGAAAAATCAGCTTCTGATCGTGGACAGCGGAAATAACCGCGTGCAGGTGCTTGACGCCGGAATGTGGCGGGCCTGGAGCAAAGGGACATCGCAATGACAAACGATACGCATAGCGCGCGCGCCGCGGAACCCGTGGGCCCTTATCCGCACGCCAAGCGCGTGGGTCAACTGCTGTTCCTGTCGGGTATCGGACCGCGCAAGCGTGGCAGTCGCGAGATTCCGGGCGTTTCGTTGCGAGCGGATGGTCAGATCGCGTTTTACGATTTAGAGGCGCAATTCCGCTCGATGTGCGACAACCTGCGTGCGGTGCTTGAAGATGCGGGGAGCGATTGGACGCGCATCGTGGACGTAACGACGTTCTTGACGAATATGGCGGGCGATTTCGCGATATATAACAAACTCTACGCCGAGTATTTCGCCGGCGCGGGTAAGCCGAATCCGACACGCACGACCATTGAGATCAACAAGCTGCCGACCCCCATCGCGATTGAGATGAAAGTGATTGCAACCATCGGCTGACGAACGGCGGCAGAGCGAAGGGAATAAGGAAACAAAGAAACAAGGGTGGAATCGCCCGCGAGTGGGGACGGCGCTGGGTCTTCCCCTTGTCCTCTTGTTTACTTGTTTCCAACCATTGCCCGGGTTCCGGTTCCTATCGGTGAACGCGCGCGGCACGCTGCAAACCGACTGCACGACGTCCGAAGCGGGCAAAACGGCGTACTACGCCTTGCACTGGCTCAGCACGCGCGGGGAAACAGAGCCGTGGAGCGAAATCGCGGCGGCGACGGTGGCGGCGTAGTCCCGCGCGTGAAGCTGCACCACGACCGGGATAGTCGGTCTAAAGAGGGGGTCTCACCAGCGTCGGCCAGGCCAGCGGCATGGACGCATCGAGGCGTTCAAGGCAGGTCAGCCAAGCTCCGAAGTGCGGGCATGCTTGGCGGATCGCTGGCAGACCGGTGTTCTGAAGCACAATTGGAGCAGCAGCGACCTTGCCGTATTCGTAGGCGGGAATCTCCCCGATAATTCGCTTTGAGGGAGCCGTGTCTTTCCCTTCGTCGATGTGCTCTGGCGTGGGATGGCGTGCAACCAGGTCCGCCAGTCTCGCAGCCTGCCGCCTGTGCGTCGGATAGAAATCACCGAGGTGCTTGGCTTCGACGAGAACCATGGCCTCGAACTCGTGAAGTTGGATGTAGGGGAGAAACCGGGGATCCCCGACGGAGGCTTGAATCGCAGTCTCGATTGCATGAACCTTGCTGAATGGGTCCGCCAGTTTCGCGGCACTGGCGCGCCCGGGCGCGTCACCGGGGAGCTTGTACAGGTCGTACATCGTCGTGACTCGAACGTCGCGAGTATTTCGCTGCTTCAACCACAGCCGGATGTCCCGGTCTGCCTTCTGCCAGGCAATCAGGCCGCCACGATGCGTCTTCCCCTGTTGGCGCGAGAATTCGACGCGCGTGGCGACACAGAAGACATCCAACGCGGCCAGGTGGGGTACGAGCATCTGATTGACAAAGGCTTCCTCCGCATGCCCCTCGACGCTCACAATGAGATTGATCACGCCGAGGGTCTCCCGCCGAGCACGTTTTTCTCCCACAGGTCGCCGACGGAATACTCCTCGATCCACTCGCGCAACGCGCTTGGATCAGGGCGGGACAAGCGAGTTTCGCTCCCCGACCGGTCAGCGACGACGATATCACCCGTCTCGAATTGATCCACCAGCTTCGTCGATTGCGTAGCCGCGATGATCTGCGCATGTTCCGCTGCGGTCTTCATGAGCGACGCCAGGACTTCGATCGCATATGGATGGAGCCCAAGTTCCGGTTCATCGATCAGGATTACCTTTGGCATCACATCTTCTGGCTGAAGCAGGAGGGTGATTAGCGCCATTGCTCGAAGGGTGCCATCCGAGAGGAGGTGCGGCCCGAAGACACCTTCGGGATCCATGTCACGCCAGTTCAAGAAAATCTCTCTCCGATTCTCCTTGGTGGTGTCGAGAACGAAGTCTCGAAAGAACGGCGCAATTTGTCGCACCGTCGCCACAATTCGGTCGTAATACTCCTTTCGGGTTTCGCGCAGCCGGAGCAGAAATGCAGCGAGATTCCCGCCGTCCGTACGCAAATAGCGATTGTCATCAACATATCGTGCTGAACGCAGGGGCGACGTAGGTGACGTGTCGTGAAACTGAAAGACCTTGCAGCTTTGTAGGAGATGCTGGATCACACGTGCGACTTTCTCTGTCTTGGCCCGGTCAAAGATGGCCGACTCCCAGTGGCCTGCCCCCATCTGCACCTGACGCGGCGATGTTCCGCCCGCACGGTTAAAGATCGCTTCTTCGTTGACGAAAATGAGCGAGTCCGGGGCTGCGTGTGCCAGGCTGCAGGCATACGTACTCTCCCCGGTGTCGGTCTGAAAGCGGAGCTCAATCGACATGCGTGGAGTGCGCTTGGGTCCATAATGTAGCAGCGACGAGGCCCGTCCGCGGGAGCCGACGAACGTCTGAAGCTCCTCGGCCATCATGAAGCTGATCATGTGAAAGACCGCCAGAAAGTTAGACTTTCCAGCGCCGTTTGCGCCGATCAGCACATTGACCTTTCCAAGCTCGACGGCGGTGCTACGGAAGGATTTGAACCCATCGACCTTGACGCTCTTGACGTAGTTCACAGCGGCGCTCGTTTTCGGTAAAGGGTGCTCGGCGAATCGAGTCGACGAAGAGCGCTCGGACGCGCTTCATCCGGTTGATCGAGGATGCCTGCCGAGTCCGCCCATGCACGGATTATCGCCAACTCAAAATCTGACCGTCGCCCGTCGGCAAGAGCGTTGGCCGATTTCATCGTATCCGGGTCAAGCCACGTAGAAAACCGACCGAAGCAACCGACGATCTCCCCTGCGTGCCGGTTGATGGCTCGGGTAACGCTCGACGGGTTCGACCGGCTCGGCCTGCTCAACCACGAATATCGCTACCCCGCATTGAAAAACTGAAACAAAGCGTCGGATACGATGAGTGCGTTTGGTGGTGTGAGAGGACGGGGGCCGAGAGGTTCCCTCCTACCCGATTGGAGAGCGTAAGACTATTAGTGGGTCATGCTTTTTTGTCGATTGAATGCCGCCGATCCGCCGGGCGGAATGCTGAGATATTGCCATCGATCGCCGCAAAGATGCTTTCCAATCAACTGGATTTGGCCGAGATGCAGGTTGTAATGCGCGGTTTGTCGGTTGATGGCGTGAAACACCGTATGCGGCTCAGTGCGTATGTTGACGCTGCGCTGCAAATCCGCGTCGCTCAATGAGCCGAGCGTCGAAAGCAGCGCGTTCCAGCCTTGCTCCCACAGGGTCATGAGATCGGCCCGCGAGCGCCGATGCTCGACGAATTCGTCGTCGCGGTTGCGGTTCGGCTTTTCGCCGTCAGCGGTTAGGAAATCCGTCCATCGCGAGAGCATATTGCCGGCCATATGTTGAATGATGACGGCGATGCTGTTCTGGTGGGGGTTGATCCGCACGTGGAAATGCTCATCGGTGAGCTGCGCGAACACCTGCTCGGCGGTTTGCCTGGTTTTGCGGAATTCCAAAATACATGCGGAAAGAATCGGCGATTGGGCAGTCATGCGGGCCTCCGCGCGTTCGACCTTTTTGCTCGTCTA
>JAEUIR010000022.1 GCA_016795025.1 Phycisphaerales bacterium | reverse complement strand
ATCAAGCTCACTTCGCAGCGTTCCCTCGCTGATGAGATTCATCGACGCGCCCAGCATGAAGAACACCAGCATCACCATGATGATGTCCACCATCGGCGCTAAATTCGGGATTCGCTCGCCGGCGGGCTCAGGCAGACTGTGAATCATGGCTGCTCGCCCGGTTGATCGCCCGAATTGGCGGCGAAGGCGATGCGGCCGATGCGGGCCTCGCCGCAGGCTTGAAGCACACGCTCGATGTGTCGATAGGCGACTTCGCGATCGGCGCGAATGACGCAGCGAATTTCATCGTTTCGCGCGGCCGCCTCGCGGGATTTCGCGATGAGCAACGGCCCGAGTTGATCCGCGTCGAGCGCCATGTCGGTGAGGTCGCGCCCGTCCCAACCCGTGACGATGTAGGACGCTTGGTCGTCGTCGATGTGTTGAACATTGATGACGATTCGCGCGCCGCCATCGATCGCCCCCGTCGTCGTCGCGGATTTCGCCCAGGGGAGTTCGATCGGGCGATGCTCGGCGTCCACGATTCGCGCCGCCAGCAAAAAAAACACGATCAGGCACATCATCACGTCCACCATCGGGGCGAGATTGAGTGTGAGACTGACCGGTTTGGGAGGACGGTTCAGCATACCGGTTAAGAAGCCTTACTTTGGCGCACTCGGCGACATCGGCTGCGGCGCGGATGGCGCAACGGCGGTCGGTCGCGGGGCGGCAGGACGCGGCGCTTCGGCGGTCGCCAGCCCCGGCGCAACGGGCGCGGAGGCCGGCCGGAAGAATTCCAGTAGATCAAGCACTTCATAAGTAGCTTCGACCGTCAGAGAATCCACGCGATTGCGGCAAACGCCGAAGAAGAACATTCCGACGATGGCCAGCGCCAGGCCCAACAGCGTGTTCACCAGTGCCAAGCTGATGCCGTGCGAGAGTTTCGAGGCGTTCGGCGCGCCGCCTGCTTCGCCCAGTCCGGCGAACGCGTCGATCATGCCGAGCACCGTTCCCAGCAGCCCCATCAGCGGCCCCAGGTTTCCCATGATGTTGAGGTATTCAACCTTGCGGAAAAGACGACCGCTCATCTCGTGGCTTTTTTCGAGCGCCGCAGCGTGCATGGCATCGAATCCGTGGCGAGCATGCTGAAGCGCGGCCGACATCACCCGCGCAAAAAACGTGTTGCTGCTTTTCATCGCGTCGACGCACTCGCGAAACTTGCGGACTTCGATCAGTTGGCGCGACGTTTTCACCTGCGCCGGCGGGACGATGGTCATGCGCCGCGTGGTGATAAAATGTTCCACAATCAATGCGATCGTCGCCACAGAGCCGGCCACGATGAAAAACGACGGCCACTCCATTCCTTCCCAGATGATACGAAAAAATGATTGGCGCGTCGTGGTCGGAGCGGCGGGGGCCGGCGCCTGAGCGAATGCTGCAAGTGCCGCCCCGGCCATAAGCGAGATCGCGGGCAAAGCCATCCGGTGAACTTGCCGATCCCCGAAACGTGCAAGAGCCATGCGTCGCGTCCTTTCGGTGTGAATCGTGGCCGTTACTTTCGATTCAAATCAAGGCCGGTGACGACCTTGGTCGATCCGCCGGATGCTTCGGCGAGCGTTTTCAGCCGCTTCGCGCCGCTGGTGAGGCGCGGCAGGCCGCTCGTATCCTGCAACAGCAATTCGTCGAATACCAGCGTGTGAAGTTGCGTTTTTTTGCCTTTTAGCGCGGTCGCGGTGTCACGCACAACGGTGTCGTCGAAGTAGCCGTCGGAGAAGAAAAAGATGGCGTCCGGCGAAGCCGAAATCGCGCGGCGGATGGCCGCGAGCGGCTCGGTCGAGCCTTCGGGCGCGTGCTTGTCGATCCACTCGAAAAACGAGCGCTTGTTCTCTGGCGTGGCCGGCTGCAATCCCGACGACAGGCTCTCGGTTACGACCTTATTGCGTCGCTCGTAGAACAGAATCACGTTGAATGTTTGACTCGCCGTCAGCGCGCCGACTGAGCGTTTCAGTTCGCGTTTCAACTCATCCACGGCGACGATGATCGATCCAGAATAGTCGACCACATACACAAATGAATTTCCCGCCGCGCTCAGGCTCCATACTTCCGCCTTGCCAAAACCCGGGCGACTGCCCAATCCCGGCCCGGATCCGCCGCCGCCGTCGGAGGCGCCACCGCCGGTTCCCAGGATGCCGGCCCGGCCGATCTCGCCGAGCCCGAATCCGCCGGTCGTGACCGCGTCTCCTGGCATGGGGCTTTTTTCGAGTGACATTGATCCGAACTGCTTTAATTCGTTCGCTTCGACGGATGGCTTCAGATCCGGTTCCGATCGCCCGAACGCGCCAGCGCCGGGCCAATTGAATCCCTCACTCGTGGCTGACCCGCTGGCGCGAATCCCCACGGGAATCTCCGGCCGCTCCTCCGGCGATCGGAATACGGCAAAAGTCTTGAGAGCCATGATCGCCAGTAGGAATGTATGAACAACCAAGCTGATGAGCAGGGGCATTCCGAGATGGACCATCCAGCGAAAAACAGGGTCGCGCGCTTCGATATCAGGCAGCGGTGCGGCCGCGGCTGTCGAGGTCACGCGCGTCGGCGTTTTTCGTTCGTCAATCATCGTCGAGTATTCATTGTTCAGCGCCACGCGGTTTGGCGTCAGGCGCTCATAGCCCATCAGATACCTGGAATCGCCGGGCCGCGCCCGACGGCGTCCATCGGCGCGCCGCCCGAGGCTATTTCCACATATCGCATGCGCAGGTCATACAGCGCCTGATCAAGCAGCTTCTTCTCGTCAGCCGTCAAATTGCCCTTGGTCTTATCGTCAATCACTTGCAACAGATCGATGAAATACTTGGCCAGCTCCGGTTGCGCCGGGATGCGCTTTCCACCGGGGGCCATGAGCATGCCGAGGGCGCCGAGCGCTTGCATGACCACGAGATTGAGCAATTCGATGAACCCCGCCTGCGGAAGCTGTTCGTGATGCGACGTCTCCTCGACCAGGCGTTCCTTCTCACGCCGCGCCTCGGCCTTCCAGTCGTCGTCCACGATGATCTTTTTCGGTTCGTCGGCCATGTTCTTTCCTCGGTGGTCTCGTGTGCGGTTGCGCAATCATACCCCGGTCACCGCGCGACGGACGGCTTTCGAGGCGTTGCATCGGGTTCTTCAGGGGGAATCCATAGTGTGGCTGTCGGCGAGCGCGGCGCACTGCCGCGGAGCACAAAATAGACCAAGGTGGCCACGGTCATCATGCCGAGCGCCAGGAATTGGGAAATCGTCAGCCCGAACGTGTCAAGCGGGTTGTCGGCCCGGATCAGCTCCAGGACGATGCGACTAAGCGGCTCAAAGAAGAAAAACGTGCATGTCACCACGCCATCGCGCGAGCGCCGCCAATACAACGCGCTGAGCATGAGTGCGACGATCGTGGCCATCACAAACGAGTATAGCTGTGTCGGATGGACATGGCCTGAGCCGAAGCCCTTCGCGAGCGCTCTGATTTCCGCGGCGCTCATATTGAATCGCCGCATTTGTTCGCGGATGTCGCCGAAAGTCGCCTCGGCTTGCGCGAGCGCGCGCTCTTTCTGCCTGATCTGCCGATCCAACTCCGCCTTTTGATCGCCCGTCGCGGCGGCCGCCTTTGACCGCAACTCTTTTAGCTCCGCGGCCAGCGAATCTTCTTTCTGCTGCGCGCCGGCAATTTCCTCATCGCGGGCCGCAATACTCTCGCGCATGATCGGCAGCGCTACGCCCGCCGAATGAAGCGCGATCAGCTCAGCGGGCAGCGCGGCGTGTGGGTCATTCTTCTGCCACTGCTCGATATGCGCCGGGCTGGCATAGGGAAACTGCAGCGCCCAGGGCTGCTCGCAAGTCGCGCCATAACAGCAGCCGTTCAGAAAGCAGCCGAGCCGGCCGAAGGCCAAGCCGATCGCCGCCGATGGGGCCATGATGTCGCAGTACCACCGTAGCGAGACGCGCTCGTAGAATTTCAGCCACAGGATGATGCTGATCGAGGCCAACAGAAAACCGCCGTAATACTCCAATCCGCCTTTGGTGACGTCCACGATCGCCCAGATCAGCTCAAGAATCGAGCGCTTGCCGGCGAATTCACTCCAGTAGTGAACCACATGCATTGCTCGCGCGCCGACCACGCCGCCGATCAGCGCGATGAACCCGCAGTTCAAGATCACATCGGGATTCGCTCCGGATCGCATCGCTCGGCGGGCGGCCCACACGATGGCAACCAGAAAGCCGATCATCAACATGAGGCCGTAGCCCGGCACATCGCGGCCAAGCAGGGGAATGCGAAAAACAACCGGATACATGCGTCTCTCTGCGGGGGTGGGCGGCCCCGGGTTGGCTCAGCGTCGAGCGTCCATGCGTTCGGCGCGGTCGGCCCGTTGAAATAATGATACTCGCGGGCGATTCGCGGTGGCGAGTCCGGGCGGGGCGGTTCGGCTCGGACCTTCAGCGTTACAATCCGCCGCAGCGATCGCTTGCCGATCATGCGGGAGTAAGACCAACATGGCCCGATTGCCATTTGCTCCGTGGAATCGTCATACCGCGATTCACAGAGTGCTTAACGAAACGTCTCGCTGTACCTCGAAGCGACCGCTCCCTTACGGTCGCGGCTCTGTTCTGTTAGGCGCTCTGAGTCTGTTGTGTGCAGGGAGCGCTCTGTTCGGCCGACCTGACACGCATCGTGCCGTCGTCGGTCCCCCCAATGACACATTGACGTATACGATCGCGCCTGATCCAGCCACCGGAAAAACGCGTGTCGATCTGCAATGGGACACACAAAACCGCGTAATTTCGGCGATCGGCGTGTCCCCGCGCTGGATGGGGATCGAGCGGGTGCCCGAATTGCTTGAAGACGTGGCGATCGAAGGGGGGGCCGTCAAGCGTGAGGCGTCGCGCTGGATCATCGAGCACAAAAAAGGCGCGACCTTGCGGTTCAGCTACGTCGTCAATCCCGGCCGCAAGGCGATCGATTGGAAATCCACCGGCTATCCGGTGGCAAC
The DNA here is from genome assembly GCA_016795025.1 of Phycisphaerales bacterium. Lineage (GTDB taxonomy): Bacteria > Planctomycetota > Phycisphaerae > UBA1845 > Fen-1342 > JAEUIR01. Next base: position 28,927 of record JAEUIR010000022.1, on the reverse strand, counting down.
CCCCGATTTTTTTCATGGATTCGGAAATGCATTTCTGCTCACTCCGGAGCCCGGCGGCGACGTGCCGTCCACATACACCGCGCTACTTCGCTGGAAACTGCCGAGCGAATGGAAGGCGGTTTGCTCGTGGGGCGCCGGCAAGAGCGTCGCGACGATGATCGACGCGGCGGATTTGCGCCACAGCGCCTACGTCGCCGGCAAGCTAAGCGTGAAGGAATCAGCCGCCGGCGGCCGCCCGGTCACGGTCGCGATGCTGAACAAATTTGGCTTCGAAACGGACGATTTTGTTCAACTCGCGACGAAGATCATCGCCAAGGAATGTGAGTTCATGCGCGACACGACATTTCCGGCGTTTGTGATCACCGTTGTGCCGGTGGGCGACGCGGTGAGCGAGAATGGTTCGCAGCTCTCCGGCTCGGGCCTGTATAACAGCTTCGCCATGTTCATGGCTCCCGAAAACAAGCTGAACGACGCGGTGGAGCATCTCTTCGCGCACGAGTTGTTTCATTACTGGAACGGTCGGGTGCTCGGCGCGGCCAGCCCCGAAGGGCTGGTGATGTGGTTTACGGAAGGACTGACAGACTATTACGCCCGTCGCATCCTGTTTGAAAGTGGAATATGGAACGCAGCGACGTACTCGAAATGGACCAATCGCCAGATCCGGCAATACGTCTGGAATCCGGCCGCGAACGCCAGCAATGAGAAAATTAAGGAGCAGTTCTGGCGCGAGCGCGACACAGTGGGCGAGGCTGCGTATCAACGCGGGATGATGCTGGGGCTGCGCTGGCATAAGTTGGCGCGCGACCACGGCGTGAAGGACGGACTCGACGCGCTGCTGCACGCGCTGCTCGATCGCGCGCGGCAGGAAAAGTTTGAACTGAGCAACGAGGGCATTCGCCGCATCGGGCGCGAGGTGTTGGGCGAGTGGTTTGCAGCCGAGTTCGATCAGCATGTCGCGAGGGCCGAAACCGTCGAAGTTCCGCTGGACGCGCTGGTGCCCGCGCTGCATGGAAAACAGTCGAGAGCTTACGAATTCGATCTGGGTTTTCATCAGGATAAGACGCTGAAGGCTCGCAAGGTCATCGGGCTGAAGCCGGGGTCGGCCGCCGAAAAGGCAGGGCTGCGCGAGGGCGACGAGTTAGCCGGTTGGGATGTATACACCGACGCGGATCAGGAAACGACGCTCACGATTCGCCGCGATGGTAAGGTGAAGAAAATCTCGTTTTATCCGCGCGGCGAATCGCGGGGGGCGGTTCAGTTCGCGCCGGCGGCATCCGCTCCACAAACGGAGAAGAAGCCCAGGAAGCCGTGAGACGCCGCGGCGCACCGCGACTTACACTTGTCGCGCGAGTTTCTTGCGATCGTTTTCCTTCAACAGGCGCTTTCGCAGGCGAATCGCATCCGGCGTTACTTCCACCAATTCGTCGTCCTCAATGAATTCCAGCGCCAGTTCCAGCGTCAGCCGCCGCGGTGGTTTCAGCACGACCGTCTTATCCGCGCCGGCCGCCCGGATGTTCGTCAGTTTTTTCTCGCGGCAGACGTTCACGACGATATCGTCGTCGCGGCAGTTTTCGCCGACGATCTGCCCTTCGTAAACATCATCGTTCGGCGCGACAAAAAACGTGCCGCGATCGGCCAGCCCCTCGAGCGCGTAGCCTGTGACACGACCGGGCTCGTTTGAAAGCAGCACGCCGAGCGAGCGCCCGGGAATGGCGCCGCGCAGGAATTCGTATTCGTAAAAATTGTGGTGCATGATTGCGGTGCCGTTTGTGACAGTCATCAGGCGGTTGCGCATACCGATCAGGCCGCGCGACGGAATCGTGAATTCCAGGTACGTGTTTGCGTCGCGAGATTCCATTTTCATGCAGATTCCGCGCCGCGAGAGCATCTGCTCCATGACGGGGCCGACGTACTGCGTGGGTACGTCGATCACGCAAAGCTCGATCGGCTCGGTTTTGCGCGATTCCAATTCGCGGAAAATCACTTTGGGCTTTCCGACGGCCAGCTCAAAACCCTCGCGTCGCATGTTTTCAATCAGCACGGAAAGATGCAGGAGCCCGCGGCCGGATACGTGGAATTCCTCCGGTGTGTGGCCCGGCTCGACGCGCAGCGCGACGTTGTGTTGCTTTTCCTTGTCGAGCCGCTCGCGGAGGTGCCGGCTGGTGAGGTATTTCCCGGCGCGGCCGGCGAACGGTGAATCGTTCACGCGAAACGTCATATGCAGCGTCGGCTCGTCGATGCGAATGATTGGAAGCGGAACGGGGTTTTCGGGATCCGCGAGGGTGTTGCCGATGTCAACCGACTCAAGACCGACCACCGCGCAGATGTCACCCGCGAGCACCTGGTCCACCTTTCGACGACCCAGGCCGTCAAACAAGAACAACTCGCCGATGCGCTCGCTCTTGTGCGTGCCGTCGAGATGAATCACCGTGACGGGCGCGGCCGCTTTCAGCGTTCCTGCGAAAACGCGGCCGATGCCGATTCGGCCGACGTAGTCGTTGTAATCCAGAGACGTGATGAGCATTTGCACCGGCAAATCGGGATCACCGGCGGGCGGCGGCACGTTTTCAACGATTGTCTTGAAGAGCAGTTGGACGTTGTCTGACATTTCGTCTGGATGCAGGACGGCATATCCCAGCACTGCCGAGGTATAGACCGTCGGAAACTCAAGCAACGAGTCGTCCGCGCCAAGCTCGATGAACAGATCGACGACTTCGTTCAGCACGTCTTTCGGTCGAGAGCCGGGCCGGTCGATTTTGTTAATTACGACGATGGGCCGCAGGCCGTATTCGAGCGCCTTGCGCAGCACAAACGTGGTTTGCGGCATGGGGCCTTCGAAGGCGTCAACGAGCAGGAAGCAGCCGTCGGCCATTTTGAGGACGCGCTCGACTTCGCCGCCGAAGTCGGCGTGGCCGGGCGTGTCGATCAGATTGATTTTGATGTCGCCGTATTGGATGGCGATGTTTTTTGCGAGAATGGTGATGCCGCGCTCGCGCTCGAGGTCGTTTGAGTCGAGAATTCGCTCGCCCTTCAGTTGCGAATCGCGGAACTGCCCGCATTGCCGCAGCATCTGATCGACCAGCGTGGTCTTGCCGTGGTCGACGTGGGCGATGATGGCGACATTTCGAACGCTGGAATTTCGTACGGTCATCCGTGGTCTCGTGGTCGGTGAATTCGACGCCTTGGCGGAACGTCCGATGCGTCGCGGCGCGACAGCGGCGTCGAAGCAAGTGTCGATTGTCGCCGGAAATCGCTGGCCTGGCAAACCGCCGGCGAACCAGGAATCGGGGAGCCGCTTGGCGTGTGCTCGCCGCAAAATTTTCCTGCGTGTGATTGACAAACCGGCCGATTGAATAATAATGCATGGTCTGTCGCATTATTCAGGAGATGGCATGCGCGGTGGACGAGACAAACAGAAACGACAGGCGGACCTGCTCCGCCTCGTGCGGCAGCGCCGCCTCACCGACCAGCAGCAGATCGTTCGATTGATGCGCTCGCGCGGCTTCGACGTCACGCAAGCCAGCGTCAGTCGCGACGTGCGCGAGCTTGGACTTGTCAAGGCCGACGGCCGTTATGTTCAGCTCAGCGAAATCGCGCAAAACCGGACCGCCGGCGATTTGTCGGCTCGAATCGATGGATTAGTCACCAGCGTCGAGCCGGCCGGCGCCAACCTCGTGGTCGTGCGCACCGCGATCGGGTCGGCCAGCACCGTGGCCGTCGCGCTCGACGAGCATCGCCTGCCCGATACGATCGGCACGATCGCTGGCGACGACACGATTTTCATCGCCGTGCGCAGCCGCAACGCGCAAGGCCGCGTCGTCAGCATTCTGAAGTCGGCCATCCCGCGCTATGTCGGATACTCCGTGCCGACATCCGCTCAGGCAAACGGACCGGAGGATTCGCAATGATGAGACCGAAGGTCGTGCTCGCTTTCTCCGGCGGCTTGGACACGCAATACTGCGCGGTGTGGCTGCGCGAGCAGGGATATGACGTTCACGCGATCACCGTGAACACCGGCGGGTTCACACCCGACGATCTGGCCGCGATACGCACTGCCGCCCAGCGCGCCGGCGTGGCGAACTTCGCGGTGGTCGATGGCCGTGGAGAGCTGTTCCGCGACGTGATTCGCTACCTGATTGCGGCGAACGCCACGCGCGGTGGCGTTTATCCGCTGAGCGTTTCGGCGGAGCGCGTCGTGCAGGCGCGCCGCTGCGCGCAGCATGCGGTGGAAATCGGGGCCGCCGCGGTGGCGCACGGTTCGACCGGCGCGGGCAACGATCAGGTGCGTTTTGACGTCGCTCTCCGTGTCTTTGCGCCGGGCGTTCAGATTCTGACGCCGATCCGCGACCAATCGCTCTCGCGCGAGCAGGAAACCGCATACCTGGCGAAGCACAACATCGTCATTCCCCCAAAAACGACGAAGTACAGCGTCAATCGTGGACTGTGGGGAACGACCATTGGCGGCGTCGAAACGCACCGCAGCGACGGTGTTCTGCCGGAAGAGGCGTACGTCGTCACAGCGGATCCCGCTCAGAGGCCCGCCGCCCCGCAGGACGTCATATTGCGCTTCGACGCCGGCGTTCCGGTCGCGATCGATGGCGCGCCGTCGGAGCCTGTTGCGCTGATCGAGCGCTTGAACGAAATCGCCGCGCGCCACGGCGTCGGGCGCGGCATGCACGTCGGCGACACGATTCTCGGCATCAAGGGCCGCGTTGCGTTCGAGGCCCCCGCGCCGGTGACGCTGCTGTCCGCGCACCGCGAGCTCGAAAAACTCGTGCTGTCGCGAAATCAGCAATTCTGGAAGCAGACGCTGGGCGATCTGTACGGCCAGTTTGTCCACGAAGCGCGGTTCTTTGATCCGCTGATGCGCGACATCGAGGCGTTCCTGATCTCATCGCAGCGCCGCGTCACGGGAGATGTGTGGGTGCGACTGCATCAGGGCATGGCCACGGTGCTGGGCGCGACGAGCGAATATTCGCTGATGAACAGCGAACTAGCACTGTACGGCGAGGCGTCGCGGCTGTGGACGAGCACGGACGCCGCCGGTTTTTCGAAGCTTTACGGAGTGCATGACGAGTTGCTTGCGCGGGCCGGCCGACTCGGCGATGCCGCGCGGAAGGGAGAATGACGTTGCAAAGGCTGTGGGTGGACAAGATCGCCTCATCGACCCGAAATGTCGTGACGCGCCGCGATATCCGCGTGACGGATCAGATCATCGCAGCCGAAGGTTACGTCATTGCCGGCCGCATTCACGGCGAAAAGAATGTTTACAACCAGCTTGAAGATCCTCACGGCCGGATGGTGACGCTTCATCATGGCGACATCATCGTGGGCGTGCTCGGTCCGCGCAACGCGCTTCATGGTTATTCGGGAATCGTGCCAGAAAGCGTCACGGTCGGCCAAAAACTGCAATTGCTGAATCTCGGCGGCGTCATCGGCATTTGCACTTCGCAAAACCCTGATGTCGGCCGGCCGTTCGATGTTGAAGTCCTCGGCGCCGTGCTGGTGTTCCCGGATTTTGAGGATCGCAGCGGCGTGCACGCGACAATTCGCATGAACGCGATCGATTGCGGCGATGACGCGGGCACGCCCGATGTGCCCGTGGTATACGTCGCGGGAACCTGCATGAGCAGCGGCAAGACCTCGGCCGCGTGCCAACTCATTCGCCAACTCGCGACGCGCGGTCTGGCGGTGGGGGGCTGCAAGCTCACCGGCGTTTCGCTGCGGCGCGACACGCTTCAAATGCTTGATTACGGCGCGAAGCTCGCCGTTTCGTTCACGGACGCGGGCGTCGTCACGACGACCGGCGCGACTGCCGTTCGCGTGGCGCGCGGCTTGGTGAGTCATCTGGGCGCGAGCGGCGCGCAAGTGATTGTCGCCGAGCTGGGAGACGGCATATTGGGCGAATACGGCGTGCAGGATATCCTGCGTGATCGTGAATTGGCATCGCGCGCATCCGCGATGGTCATGTGCGCGAACGATCCCGTTGGCGCGTGGGGCGCTGTTCAGGTGATGCGCAATGAATTTGGTCTGAAGATCGACGTATTCAGCGGACCGACGACGGACAATAACGTCGGTGTGCGCTATGTTCGGGAGCAGCTCGGGCTGGAGGCGATCAATGCCCGCACGAATGGCCCGCAGCTTGGCGAATTCATCGCGTCGCGGCTGAACGGCCGCCTGAAAAAGGTGGTCGCATGACGCCGCGGATCAACGTGGGTATTCTGGGCGCGAGCGGCTACGGCGCGGGCGAGCTGCTGCGGTTGCTGACGCAGCATCCGTACACACGCGTGATCGGCGCGACGTCCACGTCGCGCGGCGGCGAGCGCATCGACGAGCTGCATCGCCACTTGCGCGGCTTTTACACATTTACGACGACCGGCGATCTCGATTTCGCGCCGCTCGGCGACGCGGATCACGCGGTTGTTTTCTCGGCGCTGCCGCATGCCGCCAGCAGCGCCGCCATCGCCGCGCTGCTGGATCGTGTCGCGCAATCGCCGCTTGCGTCGAAGCTGCACGTGATCGATCTGTCCGGTGATTTGCGCATCGCCGACTCCGCCTCGCACCAGCGCTATTATCCGGAGACGCCCGCTGGTTCGCCGTGGCGCGGACGCTTTGCATATGGGTTGCCGGAGGTGAACCGTAAGGCGATTGCGGCCGCCAGGCACATCGCGAATCCCGGTTGTCTGGCGACGGCCGCGATTCTCGCGGCGGCGCCGCTGGCGAGCGGCGATTTTCGCGGCCCGATCGTGATCGACGCGAAGACCGGTTCAAGCGGCTCGGGGCGGCAATTGAAGGAAACGACGCATCACCCGACGCGGCACGCGGATTTTCGCGCCTATAAGCCGCTCGCGCATCAGCATGAGGGCGAAATCCTGCAAGCCTGGGGCGACCCGCGCGGCGAGCGAATCGCGCTCAGTTTTGTCGCGCAGAGCATGGACACGTCGCGTGGTATTTTCGTCACGGCCCATTTGAGCGCGGCCGAGCCGATCGAGGCTGCGGCGCTGCGCGAGCGCTTCACGATGTTCTATTTGCAATGTCCGTTCGTGCGCGTCGTTGACGATACGCCCACGCTACAAGACGTGGTCGGCTCAAATTTCTGCGACATCGCGGTCGCAGCGCGCGGGCGGCAGATCATCACGATGGCCGCCATCGACAATCTTGTTAAGGGTATGGCAGGCGCGGCGATCCAGAACATGAACATCCTTTGTGGTCTGCCCGAGACGACGGGGCTGTGGATGCCGTCGCTCCGGCCGGTATAGGGCGATTGTCAACATGCACGACGCGAAGTCATCCGCGCTGATCGACACATACGCGCAGTTCCCGTTCGAGATTGTCTCGGGTGTGGGTTCGCGCGTGCGCTTGCGCGACGGCCGCGAAATGTGGGATTTTTACGGCGGGCACGCGGTGTGCGGCATCGGCCATTCGCACGCGGCGGTCGCCGACGCGATCGTGCGGCAGGCCCGCGAGCTGGCCTTTTATTCGAATGTGGTGCCGCTTGAGATCCGTACACGAGCGGCCGAGCGATTGGTTGCGTTCGCCGGGGCGGGACTGCGTCACGTTTTTTTCTGCAACAGCGGCGCGGAAGCGAACGAAAACGCGCTGAAGCTCGCAATTCAACAGACCAACCGTGAGAAAATAGCCGTGGCCGATGGCGGCTGGCACGGCCGAACACTGCTCGCGCTCTCCGCGACGACGGAGGAGAAGCTCCGCAAGCCGTTTGCAAAGCTGCTCACCGAGAGCGTCCGTTTGAAACTGAACGACCTGGACGACATCCGGCGCATCGACGATCGCGTAGCGGCCGTCATCGTGGAGCCGATCGAGAGCATCGCGGGCATTGTGACGCTCGATCCCGCTTTTCTCGCCGCTCTCCGCCGCCGCTGCGACGAAATCGGCGCGCTGCTGGTTTTCGACGAGATTCAGACCGGAGTCGGGCGCTGTGGGCGAGCGTACATCGCGGGCGAGCACGGTACACAGCCGGACATCGTCACCAGCGCGAAGAGCCTTGCAAACGGATTTCCTGTCGGTGCAGTGCTGATGAACTCGCGCGTGGGTTCGCGCGTCGCCGGGGGCGACCTCGGCTCCACTTTCGGCGGCGGACCGCTGGCGTGCGCCGCAATGCTGGCGGTGTTGGACGTGATCGAGCGCGAAGAGTTGATCGCGCGAGCTGCGCAGCTCGGCGACCGGATGCGCGCCGCACTTCGTATCGGCCCGGTTTGTGACGTGCTGGGCCGCGGCTGCCTGATTGGCCTTCGGACGACCCGGCCCGCAAAGCAGATTCAAGCTGAGTTGTTCGATCTTGGATTTGTCACCGGAACGAGCGCCGATTCGCACGTGTTGAGGCTCATGCCCCCGATGAATTTGCCGTTCGAGGCCATCGACGAACTCGGCCGCGCGTTGCATTGGATTGGCGCAGGAAAGGAGGCGGCCATATGACCACTGTCATTAAGTCGAAATCGCCGGGGGTGAAGCCGCGCCACTGGCTGTCCTTCGTGGATCATGAACCGAACGAACTCGCCGCGCTGGTGAAATCCGCCCGCGAGATCAAGGCCGGACGTGATCAACACGCGGCGGACGCGATATTCGGGCGCATTCTAGGCATGGTGTTTTTCAACCCATCGCTCCGCACTCGCACATCGTTCGAAGCGGCCATGATGCGTTTCGGCGGACACGCGATCACGCTGAACGTCGGCGGCGATACATGGAATCTGGAGTATCGCGACGGCGTCGTGATGAACGGCGCGGCCGCTGAGCACATTCGCGAAGCAGCGCCCGTGCTTAGCCGTTATTGCAACATCATCGGTGTACGGACGTTTGCAGGCATGAAAAGCGCCGCCGAAGACGCTCAGGACGCCCTGCTTCGGGCGTTCGCGCGTTTCGCGACGGTTCCGGTGGTCAGTCTCGAATCCGCCACCGAGCACCCGTGTCAGGCGCTCGCCGACTGGATGACCATCGATGAACGATTCGGATCTGCCGCGGGCCGCCGATTCACGCTCACCTGGGCGCCGCAAGCCAAGGCCACGCCGATGGCCGTGCCGCATTCGGCGGTCTTGTGCGCGGCTGCGGCTGGGATGAACCTGACGATCGCGCATCCACCTGGTTACGAATTGAACGCGGATGTGCTGGCTCGCGCGAAGCAATGGTGCGATCGGGCCGGGACGGAGTTCATGGTGACACACGATCAGGCGGCGGCATGCGCGAGCGCGGAAGTGCTATATGTGAAAAGCTGGGGCAGCCCGCAGTTCTATGGAGATGCTGATGGGCAGCGCGACAGCTTCGCGCGTCACGCGAACTGGATGGTGACTCAGCGCAACCTGGCCACGTCGGAGAGCGTGCTGATGCACTGTCTGCCCGTGCGGCGCAACGTCGTGATCGCGGATGATGCACTGGACGATTCGCGCTGCATCGTGGTGGATCAGGCTGAAAACCGCATGTGGGCTCAAGCGGCGATTCTGGCGAATCTGCTCGGTCCGCCGAGTGGCCGTTCGTAGCGTTGCCTCGATAAGACAGGCGTTACTCTGGCGCGAGTTGCGGTGCGAAGGGTCTCGAAAGGAGTCGAAGCGAATGCACACACATTTTCACCCGGGTATGAAAGCGTTGCGAACCGCGATTCCATACATTCGCGCGTTCGAAGGGCGCACATTCGTTGTTAAGCTCGGCGGAAAACTCTGCGATCCCGGTTCGGCGCTCGACAATCTTGCAGAGCAGGTGGCGCTGCTCACCACTGTCGGCATACGCATTGTCCTGGTTCACGGCGGCGGCGATCAACTTAGCGCCGCCGAGAAGAAAATGGGCATCGAACCGCGCTTCGTCGTTGGCCGGCGAGTCACGGATGCGCCCACGCTCGAACTGGCCAAGATGGTTTTTGCCGGGACGATTAGCACCAACGTCGTTGCCGCCCTGCGGAAATACGATGCGGCCGCGGTCGGCTTGTCGGGCGTGGATGGCGAGTTGATTACAGCTGTGCGCCGTCCGCCGCGCCTCATCGACGACCCCGAATCCGGCCAGCGCCGCGAGGTCGATTTCGGCCATGTCGGCGATATCATGGCGGTGCGCCCGTCTGTGCTCGAAAATCTGCTCGCGAATCGCTTTGTTCCGGTGGTTGCATCGCTCGCCGCGGACGGACAGGGCAGCGTGTTTAACGTGAATGCGGACACGATCGCCGCCCGCATCGCCATCGAGTTGAAAGCCGTCAAATACATTCTGCTCACGACGGTGGACGGTGTCATGCTTGACCTCAACGATCATTCCTCGCTTCAGACGCATTTGGACCTGGACGATCTCGACTCACTCGTGCAGCGCGGCGTGATACACGGCGGAATGCTGCCGAAGCTGGCGGCATGCGGCGACGCACTGCGAGGCGGCGTGCCTCGCGTCCATGTGGTGAACGGCCTTACGCCGGATGCGCTGCTCGCCGAGGTGTTTACAAACGAGGGGTGCGGCACACTGATCGTCGCCAGGCGTCGCGGGGCCTCGACCGCGCAACCGGCGCTGACATGACGCAGTCGCGCACCGACATTTCGGTTTCGTGTACGGCGCTCAGCCCGGTTTGCGAGCGCGTGGCGCGCTGGAGCCGCATCCGCAGCGTTTCGCGCGAGGAGCAATCGCTTGCTGATGAAGTTCATCGCGAACTGGCCGCGCTCGGTTTCCAGGCACGCCGCGACGGAAACAATGTGTGGTGCGAATTTGGCGACGCGACGCGGCCGCGACTGTTGCTGAATTCCCACATCGACACAGTTCCGCCGGCCGCCGGCTGGAGCGGCGATCCGTGGAATGTGCGCATTGAGTCCGATCGTGTCATCGGTCTGGGTGTAAATGACGCAAAGGGTTGCGGTGCGTCCCTGGTCGAGACGGCTGTGCGAATTCAGCGAGCCCGCGATGCCGGCGAGCGATGCGATGCGACAATCGTGCTCGCCCTGACCGCCGAGGAGGAGATCAGCGGACAGGGTTTGTCAGCCGTTCTTCCGCGACTTCAGCCGCTCGACGCCGCGATCGTCGGCGAGCCGACTGGTCTTGCTCCGATGATTGCACAGCGCGGCCTGCTCGTGCTGCGGTGTGTGGCGCGCGGCCGCACCGGCCATCCGGCCAACACGCCGGCGGATACGCCGAATAATGCCATCGCGAACGCAGCGGCCGACATCGCGCGTTTGCGCGGGATTAACTGGGAGCCGCCGCATGCGGTGCTGGGCGCGATCCATGCGCATGTGACAATGATCGCGGGCGGAGTCGCGCGGAACGTCGTGCCCGATTCGTGCGAGTTCTGGGTTGATGTGCGCACGACGCCGACGCTTTCGCATCGGGAGATCGTCGAGCGCGTGCGCGCGGCGCTATCGTGCGAGGTGAACATCCACAGCGAACGGTTGACTCCGATCGAAACAGCCGCAGATGAGCCGATCGTCCGCGCCGCCGTCGTCGCATCGGGCAATCCGCCGGCCGGCAGTCGGACGATGAGCGACATGGTATTTCTGCGCGGCGTGCCGAGCGTAAAAATCGGGCCGGGCGAGTCCATTCGTTCGCACACGCCGGATGAATTCGTCATGATGCACGAGCTGACGCGTGGCGTCGATGTCTACGAGAAGTTGATTCACGAGTTTACGGCGCGCTGGGCGCAACGGGACTGAACAACAATGTCGCATGCAGCTTCAAATCCGCCGCGCCGGCTGTGGGACAAGGGCGCGACGCTCGACGAGATCGTCCATCGCTTCACCGTCGGCGACGATCCATTCTGGGATATGCGCTTGGTCGATTTTGACTGCACAGCGTCCGCCGCCCACGCACGAACGCTGCATCGCGCCGGGCTGCTTAGCGAGGCAGACCTGCGCTGCCTGCTGGTGGCGCTGCGCGAAATCGTCGCGGCGAGAAACGCCGGCGACTTCAGCATCACGCCGGAACAGGAAGATTGTCACACAGCCATCGAGGCGTTTCTCACCGCCCGGTGTGGCGACGCGGGCGCGAGGATTCACACCGGCCGGTCGCGCAACGATCAGGTGGCTGCGGCGATGCGAATGTTCATGCGGGCGCAGGCGTTGGAGTGGATTCCGATCTCGGCCGCTTTGGCGAGATTCATGTGCCGGCGGATTGCCACTGACGGCGCGACGCCACTGCCGGGGCAAACGCACATGCAGCCGGCGATGCCGTCGAGCATCGGCCAGTGGCTCCACGCGCATGTCGAGGCCATCATCGAGCAGATCGACGCGATGTTCGACCTGTTGCGCCGGCTGGATTCCTGCCCGCTTGGAACGGGCGCTGGTTTTGGCGTGCCGCTGCCGCTCGACCGCGAATACACGGCCCGGTTGCTCGGTTTTGCCCGTGCACAACGCAACGCGATCGACGTACAGAACAGTCGCGGCCGGCTGGAGCGGTATTTCGCGCGCGTGGCCGCGGATATCGGCGCGCTGCTGGAGAAGTTCGCTTGGGACGTGATCTTGCTCAGCGGCGGCGAGCGGCCGTTATTGTCATTGCCGGAGGCGCTTACGACCGGCTCATCGATCATGCCACAAAAACGCAATCCGGATGTGCTGGAATTAATGCGGGCGCGCGCCGGACGGCTGCGCGCTTGCGTCGCGGAAATCGAGTGGACCGCTGCCAAGCTCCCGTCGAGCTATCATCGCGATTTGCAGATGACCAAAGAGCCGGTTTTTCGGGCGGCCGATGACATGCGCCAGATGCTGCATGTCGCGGCGCGCGTCGTTCAGGAAGTGCGCGTGAACGACGAAAACTGTCGCGCGGCGATGACACCGGAGCTTTACGCCACGCAGGCGGCATACGCGCTTGTCCGATCCGGCACGCCGTTTCGCGAAGCGTATCGCACCGTCGCGGCGCAAATCCGCGATGGCGCCTTTCAGCCGCCGCCGCCGGAGGAGAGTCAGCCTCAGATCGTCAGCGCCGAGTTGCTCGCGGAACTGCAAGGCGAGATTTCTCGTCGTGTCACAGTGAGCGACACGCTTTTGGAGCATGTCACAAGCGCGGAATCTTGGACGTTCTATTGCGATAAGCTGACGTAGCGTCGGAACGCCCCATGCGAATAGCTTCCAACCCGGAACGATTGACTGCCGCAACAAAGCGAGAATCACGGTCGAAAAACGCGTCGCCACCGGCCGCTCGATTTGTGCGCTATGAATCGCGAGAAGGGGTGGGATTGTTCCATATTCTCCACGAGTTTGACTGGATCGTCGGCGACCTTTCGAAACCGCAGTACCGAAGCGTGAAGATTCCCAAAGCCCGCGCTCGTGAGATTTTCCTGCTCCACAGTTGGTTGCACGGCCACACAACTGCGCCGCCCCGCACCGCTTACGATGATCGCTTGTCGCGATCACCCATCACCTGGTTTCGCTCAACGGCGACGGAGCATCTCCGACGGGCTGATCGCCTGTGCGATCTGCTTCGTCTGGAAGGGCTGGACATCCGCAGGATCGAACGGATGCAGGTTCGCGGCGTGCTCTGGAGTGATGACGAAACGGTTGTCACGCGACGCGAACGCGGACCGGATGATGCCTGGGCTACGAAATTCGTTCGCGCGTGGCTGAGTTCCAGGCAGCGGGACCGACGCGTGAAGCAGAAGCGCCGTCGCCAGTCCGCGGCTAATCGAAAAGCGCGCGAATTGAAGAGCGGTTTGTGACGTCAGCTAATCGATCCTTCGGTCAATCAGTTCATTTCAATCCAGTATGCAGTATGGCCGCTGGTTCTTCTTCTCTTTGTCCTCAAGCGACGCCACGTCGCCGATCCGAACGAACTTGATCGGGCCGAGAAACGACGAGAGCCTCAGTGAAACTTCGTCGGCGCAGAATATTGGACGCTCACCGCATATTGTCGCGCGCATTGCCAACATCGCCGGGCTTTCCACAATGCTCGCCCGGCTCATCGGTACTCCAAATTGCGCGGCGTTTTTCTCCGCTTCCGAATACGCCGACGTTGTGCCCCAAAGCCAGTCCAGGCCCTTCTCATTCGCCCATCGCTCGTCCCATGTATTTGCGGGAAGCCTGATGATCAATCGATTCGGATCGAGCCCTGAGGCAAATCCGGGTTGCAGTGCATCGCACGGAAATTGGAGCCAATCGTTCGGCAGATTCGATCCCGCGAACGCCGCAAAATACTCCGGCACTCCGGCGGTCGCGTCGCATGATGCACTAAGAACCCGAATCGCGCCCTGGTCGCGAGCGCTCGCTAGGTAAGTTTGTGCGTTCGCTATGGTTGAAAATTCCCAGTTCAGTGCTGGATCGCCGAGTGCGGGCGCGCTGTGCCAGTACGCGGCAACGGTCTCCGCGACACGCGCCACGGGGGCGTCGCACACAACGACGCAACGGGCGGAAATAGCGCTCGGCTCGGTCGTGGGTCGCGAGGTTGGCGATGCAGACGCCGTCAAGTCCGCCACCAGTATGGTCAGACGATCAGCGTATTCATCGTCGCTCTCCGCGCTCCGGCGTGCAAGAAGCTTCTTCATTGCATCTGCCGGCGGCGTGATTTCCGCGAGCGGCCGAACAAGTTCCGCATGTAGCTCGATCAATTGCGGCCAGTCTTGCGACGGCCCCTCCGATGACAAACCGACACTCGCCTCAGTCCGCACGATGCGCAGCGTCCAGCGCCGATACGACAAGAGATCGCGGAGCCGGCTTTGAGAGCACGGTCCGTTCTCCCGTGCCACCGCGGCTTCCAACACGACGCGCGGCGCGACGCTCGCGGGCAGCAGGGTCATCACGCTTGTCGTCGCAAGCCCCGGAATCGTCACCAAATCGAGTGTCGTGAAGGCATTGACCTCGCGCCGCTGACGCGCAGGCAAGGCGCTTGGTTTCGTATCGTGGAGCCTGGCGATGCCATACTCCGCGGCATCCGTCTTCCGCCACGCTGGCGTCCATTCGCTACCGGGTTTGGCCGCTTGCGGCGCGGATGGGGAGTGATCCGGCGAGCCCCGCGACACGCGCATCACCACTGTTCGTGTTTCGATCAAATGCTCTGCCGCCGCCCGCATTGCGGCTGGCGTCAGCCGCTCGATCCGCCGCTGATCGAATTCCGCCAGAAACAAATCGCCCGCGATCTGGTCATACGCTCCGAACAACCGAGCGCGAGTCCGCAAGCCTTCGCGCGTGACTTGCAAGTCATGCATCGCCAATGCCTTCGCGCGGTGCAGGGCCGCGACATCCGCACTCGCATTGGATGCCGCGAGGAGTTCTTCCCGAACCAGTCCTTCAATCGCTTCGACCGTCGGTTGAATAGACAAGCGCTCGGAGAAGGGAATAAACAGCACCGCCGCGCCGGCCTCGCGAAAATTCAGTATGTCCCAACGCGGAGGATCGCATCCGGCCGCCGTCAGTCGTGCCGCCAGCGGACCGTCCACGGGGTTGCAAAGTCGGTGCAGCAGCGCGTGAGCACCAACATTTTCCGGCAATACCCACCCCGGCAACCACCACGCGATCGCCAATCCCTTTGTGTCACCCCGCGCGGCGATTCGCAGCGTCTCAATCTTTGGGCGATCACGACTCGCAAGCCGCGGTACATCGCACCAAGCCAGCTCCTCGCAACGCTGCCGCACTCCCTCAAGCGCAACGATCGGCTCCACATCGCCCTGTATGATCAACGTCGCGTTGGCCGGCACGAACCATTGGGCCAGATGCTCGTTGAGAGTCGCACGATCGACATCCGCCAGGCGATCGGCGACAAACATCGGTGGCCGGGAATAGGGGTGACCGTCGAACAGCGACGTCAACAGTCTTTGCGCCGTCGGTTCATCCAACGGAATTGCGTCGCGCGTCGCCGCACTGAGCGGATCAATTCGTCCTACGGTCGGGTGGGCCAGAAACTCATTCTCCAGCGTGCGTTGGTTTTGGCTTTGAATCAGCGCGTAATTCCGCGCGTCACTCAGCGTCTTTTTATCGCTGATCGCATATGGCCGAAGCCGTGCCGCCTCAAGATCGAGAATGTACGGCACAAGCGCGGTTGGACCGATGGATTGAAACAGGCACGCATCGCGCTGCGTGCGGCTGTAAAAGCGGATTCCGGCGATGCGGGCTTTCAGATCGAGTTGTTCGCGCTGCTCCAGCGCTGCCCGCGCGATGTGCGTCAGCCCGGCCTGCGTCGGTGAATCGGCAGTCGAACCCACGCCGTACCAAAGCGACACGCTCACCAGCGGGAGGGAGTGGTCTTCGATGACGACGACGCGCAGCCCGTTGTCAAACCGTTCAATTCGCGGGTCGGCCGCGAGAGTCGCCGCCGCCAGCGAACAGCCGATCGCAATGACACAAGCGGGCCGGATCAGATACGCGAAGAATGAGTGGCGCATCCGTGTAGTATAGCGCGAGGCGGATTCTATTCGCGTTGCCGGCCGCCTGCGCCGGGCGTCACGCCGTGATACGCGCAAACGCTGGCGGCTCCCTCGGCGCCGAAAAAGCGATTCATCGCGACGCGATCCATCGTTGTCACGTCGCAGAGCATCAGCCCGTCCAGCACATCGCCAAATTCGGGATCGATGTTAAAACCCAGCAATTTCGCATTCACGCGCAGGTATTGTCGCAGCAGAATCGGCACGCCGCGCCGCGCCTGCTCGATCTCCTGCACCAGTTCCTCGATCTCGTCGATATCGCGCACCACCGTCGAAAGCGGGGCGCTCGCGCAGTCGCGGAATTTCCGAAATCGCGGGGGGTTCTTCGGGTGCACCAGCTCCTGCAAGCGCGACCGGCGATCCCCGTCATTCAGGTACATCATTAGTAGTTGCTTCGTTAGCGAGTTGTAATCATCGCTGATGCTGACCGCTCCAAACAACCGCCGATATCGAGGATTCTGTACAATGTATTGGCAGATTCCTTTCCACAGCAGCAGCAGCGGCGCATAGCTGCGCTGATACTCGGCGATGACGAACGATCGCCCCAATTCCAGCGCCGGGTTGATCTGCTGTAGCAATTGCGGCTCAAAATCAAACAACGTCGCGGTGTATAGCCCGCTCGCGCCACGCCGCGACAGAATTTCGTCCGTCTGGCCGGCGCGGTATGCGCCGACGATGTGGCCCTGTTCGCTGTTCCACACGAAAAAGTGAAGATAGTCTTCATCAAAGCGGTCCAGATCGATCGATTTTCCCGTACCCTCGCCCACCGCGCGAAACGTGGTTTCCCGCAGCCGGCCGATCTCACGCAGCACGCGCGGAATCTGCTCGGCTTTCGCGTAATACACCCCGAACGGCGCGTTCTCGATCAGGCCCTGCGCGCGAGGCAGCCCGCCAATTTCGGCTTCAAGCTCACTCGTCGGCGATGCGGCCACGATGGGCTCGCAAACCGCTTTCGGGCCGGGTTCCAACGGCGCGTGACCGGCCGCACGGCGATCCGCGACGCGGCTTCTCAGCACATATGTTCGCAGCCGCAGATAGTCCGTCAGCCGCCGCGGCTCCTCGATCTGCGCCAGCTTTCGTTGGGAGATGGGATGGCCCGCGTGAGCGATTACCGTGCTGTTTCGCCGCGCCAACAGCTCGCGTGAGAGCCAGAGCGTCCGCAGCCGCGGATGGATCATGCCGAGAATTTGAAACAGCGTGCTGTTACGGCCCTCGAAATAGATCGGCACAACGGTTGCGCCGGTGCTGTGCACGATCCGCGCGACCGTATCGCTCCACGGTGGGTCGGTGATGCAGCGATTGCCAATTGTGTAGTGCGAGACTTCGCCGCTCGGAAACACACCCAGCGCCCCGCCGCTGCGCACATGTCGTATCGCCGCTTTCATCGACGCCATGTTGCGGCGCTTCGCGTCGTCGGTTCCGAAGGGGTCCACAAAGAACGCGATCTCGTGAAACTCGGGTATGCAGCCGAGCAGATAATTCACGAGCAGCTTCGCGTCCGGCCGTACGCGGCTCAGCAGCGCGCCGAGCACCAGCCCATCGAGACCGCCGAATGGATGGTTGCACACGATCACCAGCGGGCCGTTTCGCGGAATCAGCTCCAGATCGGCAGCGCCGATCTGCACGCGGACACCCAACCCGTCGATCGACTTCTGGCAGAACCCGGCCTCATCGCCGCGCTCGCGCGTCCATTGATAAATGCGGTTCAGCGCCGGAAATCTCAGAAAGCGCTCTGCCAGCCGCACTGCCGCCCCACGAACGAACGAGGACAATGAGCCATCATCGACAAACGGAAGTCGAAAGGGAACCGTAACAGGCGGGCTCATGCACACACCACTCGACGCCCAGAAGGAATGCCGCGAACACCTGTTCACCGTTCAGCGGTCATGTTCCATCAATTTGCGCGAATCGGTCAGTGTTCGTCACTGCATTTTAGCAGGCAATCCCGACGAGCGTCCACCGCACTGTCTAAATCCGGTCGGGGCTGAATCAAAGGCGTCGCGCTCTTGCGAACGGTTAAATACTTGCAACCGCCCTGGCGCGCTGTCAGAATTGCGCGCAATCCGCTGCGTTGATTCGGCATGGACGCCGAATCCGCAACAATCACGGAAGATCGCCAAGTGGCTGCCAAACCCCGACGAAACAAGCGAAGCGCGCTGGTCCGCGAGTTGCGGCTGTTCGCCGCCCATTGGCTTGCCTTGAGCCTCGTCGCGGTTGCATCGTTGAGCGCCGGCGTTGGCGGCGCCTGGTGGTTTTTGACATCCACCGGGCGGATCGCGCACCACGCAAGCGGGCCTGATCCTCTGCGCGCCGCGCCGGGCGCTTTCGCGTGGTCGCAATTGCCGGTCGCGGAATTCCCGATTCCGCCGTATGCAAAATTCCTCAGAGACATTGTCATCGTCATCGATCCCGGGCACGTCGGGCAGAAGGATCGGGGCGCGAATTTCAAACGCAGCAAGAACGGCTTGCGCGAGGCCGAAGTGAATCTGCGCGTCTCGCGCTATCTGCGAGAATTCCTTGAGGCGGCCGGCGCGAAAGCGATCCTGACCCGCGATGAGGATCGCGAACTGGGGCTGGAAGACAGCGAGGATTTTCGCGCTCGCGCCGAAGTCGCGACCAACGCCCGCGCGAGCTTGTTCATTTCCGTGCATCACAACGCCGCCGACGCCGAAACCGCGAATTACACGACGGTTTTCTATCACAACGGCGCGGACACGAGTCCCGCTTCTCAGGCTGCTGGAAGATATGTTCTCAACGGCCTGAACGACGCGCTACGGCTGGAAAATCACATCGCTTGCGCGTTGTTGAGTGATTTGGTGCAATACCCCGGACCGCATAAGCCCGGGTTCGCGGTGCTGCGACTGTCGCGCGTACCGGCGGTGCTGATCGAGTCGTCGTTTTACACCAACGAAATCGAAGAAAGGCGACTGCGTGATCCGTTGTACAACCGGCGCGAGGCATACGGCGTTTTTCTCGGATTGGCGCGCTGGGCGCAGGCCGGGTTGCCGAGCGTGGAATTGAATGATCCAGCCGATGGACGCGTGCGCGCAGGGCAGACAGTCATGATCGGCTTGGATGACGGGCTTTCGCGGCGCGGTGGCTGGGGCGCGGACCTGAATCGGATTCGAGAGGATTCGATTGTCGTGAAATTTGAGGGCGCGCGGCTGGCGCACGAATTCGACGCGGCCAAGCGGCAGCTAGCCGTCACCATTCCGCGTAATGCCGCGGTTGGTCAAGCGGAATTATTGATCGACTTTGTCACAATTTTCGGGCAGCCCGTGCAGAAACCGATGATTCCGTTGATCGTCACGGACGGCACCGCCAACCCCACCGCGCGTTCACGCCAACCATCCAACACCCCGCGAAAGCCCGCGACGCCCGCGAAACCAAAGCCGCGAACTCAAAACTAGACGCGCTGATTGCCTCCCGGCTTGGCGCCTGCTCAAATGAAAATCAGCCGCGCTCTGTTGGCCGTGCAGCCGGAGCGCTGGTTGGCTGTGTTGTCGCCGGCGTAGAAGGCATAACGGCCGTTGATGGTTGAGTCGATGATGCCGGGCGCATGGGAGGCAGCGTGCCGCGCGACGCGATGCGTCGTAATCGATCCATCTCCATTTCAAACAGGCGCTGGTCGTTCTGATCTCTTTTGACCACCGCTTCGATCGCGGCCAGCGCCTCGCGCTGGCTGATGCGCTGCTGCACGGCCGTCATCCACGCTTGTGCGAGTCGCGCCGCGCTTTTGTCTTCCGCCTGAACTGCGATTTGCTGCAATTCGCGCGAAATGTCCGTCCAATTTTGCTGGGCGGCCGGTTTGCGGCTCTCCGCGTCGATTTTCGATTCCAGCCCGGCCAGGCGCTGCGACCACGGGCCGCTTGCGGGATCGGGCTTGACGACGAGAGATGGTGTGTCGGTTGGCGCGGCAGGCGGTCGAACACCCATGGGGGTCGGTGCCGCGTCGCGCACTGATTTTCGAAGCAGCACAGCCTGATCGTCGCCGATTCGCTCGACGAATTTGTCAGAGATGTACAAACGCACATCGGCCGGTGGCACCATGCGCAACCAATCGCCTTCGCGCCCGAGAACCTGCACTTGCATCCCCGCGTTCAAGCGCGCGAGCACGTCGCTGTTCACGGGGTTGATGTCGCGCACCGTGCTTCCCGCGCGCACACGCAGCGTGCCTTCGCAGATTTTGACGGTTCCGACGTTACCCGAACCCGCTTCGACATATTCGGCCGCGACGTAGCAGAATGTGCCTTCCGGCGGAAGAATCCGGTACCAACCGAACTCAATGCGATCGGCCCGCAGCGCCGTGTCGCGATCAACCTGCCCCATGACGATGCTGTTGGCGTCAGCGCGCGAGCGGATGTTGACTTTGTCCGCCGTGGCCCGGAGCCACACCGGCTCAGTCAGCGTTTGTGGCGCGCTCGACGCGGGAATCGGCGTGACGGTTTCGCCGACCTGAGCAAAAACATTGCCGACGGCGCTGGCCGTGGCGAAAGCGAGCAACATGGAGTGTCGGATCAGCACGAATGTCTCCGATACGGTTGCACTCTACCAAGCGAGTGTCTCTTCACGAGCGTCCGCGAAATTAGCCCGCGCGCCGCGCGCTGTCAATTTTCCAACAGCCGTGGAAATTCGGTCAGGGCCGGATTTCCGCGACGGTCCGGACTCGCGCCGCGCCGTCCGAAGTGTGCGGGGTGATCGCCGATCATGAGCATCAGTCGCTCGCCGGCGCGTTTCGTTGACGCTACATGTTCACCGGGCGACCTACGCTGTGCAGTTCGATCCCATAGCGCGTCATGGCCGCCAGGTCATAGATGTTTCGGCCGTCGAAAATCAGCGGTTTGCGCAGCGTGCGGGCAATTCGCTCGAAATCGGGGTTGCGATACTCATTCCATTCTGTCAGGACGAGCAGCGCGTCCGCGCCGGGCAGCGCTGCATAGGCATCCTCATGATACGAAACACGATCGCCAAAGAGCGCACGTGCGTTTTCGATCGCTCGCGGATCATGTACCGCGACGCGCACACCGGCTTCGAGAAGCGTTGATACGATGCTGATCGCGGGCGCTTCACGAATGTCGTCGGTCTTGGGTTTGAACGCCAGCCCCCACACGGCCACGCCGGTTCCGCGCGCGTTCGGCCCAAGCCGCTGCAACACGCGCCGCGCGAGCGACTCACGCTGTTCGAGATTGCGGCGATGAACGCTGTCGAGAATGTCGGCCCGAACGCCCGCCAGACGGGCTGTGCTCGCCAACGCCTGCACATCCTTCGGAAAGCAACTTCCGCCGTAACCGATGCCGGGGTACAGAAACTGAAATCCGATTCGCTCATCCGAACCGATCCCCCGGCGAACCTCGTCAATGTTGATGCCGTAGCCCTCGCAGATCGCGGCCATCTCATTGATAAAGCTGATGCGCGTCGCCAGGTACGCATTGGCCGCATACTTGGTCATTTCCGCGGCCGTCCGCGTCATGTGCAGAATGGGCTTGTTGTTGCGGACGAACGGCTTATACAACTCCGCGATCAACTCGCCGGCGGCGGGGTCATTGGCGCCGATCACCACGCGATCCGGCCGGAGAAAATCATCGACCGCCGCGCCTTCTTTCAGAAACTCCGGATTGCTGACGACGCTGAATGGTTGTTTGGTTCGCCCGCGAACGATCTCCTCAACGCGCGAGCCAGTGCCAACGGGAACCGTGCTTTTGGTAACGACGACTGCAAGGCCGCGGAGCGCATCGCCGATTGCTGCCGCGACGGCTTCCACGGCGGATAGGTCGGCCGAGCCGTCGGCGCGCGGCGGTGTGCCGACGGCGATGAAAACCACCTGCGAATCACCAACGGCGGTGGCGAGATCGCTGGTGAATTTGAGCCGGCCGGCGCGCAGGTTTTCGCGCATGAGTTCTTCAAGCCCAGGCTCGTAAAAAGGGCACTTCCCCTCGGCCAATATGGCGAGTTTTCGCTCATCCTTATCGACGCAAGCGACGTGATTTCCGCTGTCGGCCAGGCACGTTCCGGTGACCAGGCCGACATAACCGCTGCCGATGACGCTGATTCGCATGAATCCTGCTTT
This sequence comes from Phycisphaerales bacterium, assembly GCA_016795025.1. Lineage (GTDB taxonomy): Bacteria > Planctomycetota > Phycisphaerae > UBA1845 > Fen-1342 > JAEUIR01. Next base: position 6,551 of record JAEUIR010000022.1, on the reverse strand, counting down.
CCTTGCGAGACACGCGGAATACGCGCGTGTCGGTTCGATTTTCGCGGAGTATAGCGGGAGATGCGCGATTGCCCGAATCGGGGCTCGATCCGCAACGGGCGGGACGGGAGTTTTTGAATCGGCGACGAACCGCGACTACTGCAACAAGGCGCGTACATCGACACCCAGCGCGGCTGCGATCTTTCTGATTGTGCGAATGGTCGTACGGTCAGGATTGCGCTCGATGCGCGAAATCATCGATTGCGGAACGCCTATCTTGGCGGCAAGCTGCACCTGCGTCAAACCGGCTTTTTTGCGGGCTTTGATGATGCGATCAACCGCAAGCTGCGTGCGAAACACGCTGGCGCTGACGAATCCGCTGGTTGCATCGCGATCCGCCGATTCGCGCGTCGCATCGTTTTGTGCCGCGGCTGACAGACGCTCGTATTCATCGATGGGCACAAGCACATGCGTAGTTATGCCGTCGCGCACGACGCGTGGCCAGGTGGCGCCGGGCACTTTGGGCGAACCGCGCGTCAGCTTTCGGGTTGGGCGGCGTCGCGAATTGTTCTTGGTCGAAGCGGCCGACATTTGAGCACTCGCATTCTCTGGCGCTGCGCGTCCAGCTCGAAGATCGCGATCTTGACGACGCCGACGCCGAATTCGAATCGCCGCAGTCGCCGGTCGGGCAGACCAAGCTCGACGTGCGCCGATGATCTTGTCATCGGCTTTTCGGCGACATTGTCCAAACGCGCGAAAAAATCGTCCTGATCGCCGTCGGACAACGCCCGAAGCGCATTTTGCGCAGACTTCGACAGTTCCACTTCGATGCGCATACGCTCTCCTTCGTCGATATTCCGACGGGAACGAGTGTTTACGATCAAAGTGAAACGCGGTTCTTCCACTCGCTGCGGCACGGATGGCGTGCGGTCAGCGCGTTCCACTGGTCTTGCTCATCCGCGTAACATAAATATATCACAAAAGCTATATTTGTCAACTCATAGCCGCCGTTTGCCCGGCAGGGCTGGCATTGTGGCCGAATTACCCGCTACATTCAGCGAATCGGCGGCCGCCCCAATCGTGGGGCACCGCAAGGAATCGGAGCAATCATGCGAATTCTCGTCACCGGCTGTGCCGGTTTCATCGGCTTTCATATGTGCGATCGACTCCTGCGCGATGGCCACGAAGTCGTCGGTCTCGACAATGTCTCCACCGGCCAGCGCCCCAATGTCGTCGATCTGTCAAAGAACCCGCGATTTCAATTCGTGGAACATGATCTGACGCAGCCGCTGGCGCTGGACGGCTCGTTTGAGCGTGTTTTCAATTTTGCCTGCCCCGCATCGCCGGTGGATTTCGATCCACGCCGACTCGACATTCTCGCCGTTTGCTCGCGCGGCGTCTGGAACCTGCTCGATTTCTGCAAGCGCAGCGGCGCCCGACTGCTGCACACCAGCACCAGCGAGGTCTACGGCGACCCGAAGGTGCATCCGCAGCGAGAAGACTACTGGGGCAACGTCAATCCCATCGGCCCGCGCTCCTGCTATGACGAAGGCAAGCGCTTCGCCGAGGCGCTGATTACCGCGTATCGCGCCATGCATGGTGTCGAGACGCGCATGGTGCGAATTTTTAATACGTATGGCCCGCGCATGCGGCGCGACGACGGCCGAGCATTGCCGAATTTCATCTCGCAGGCGTTGACCAACCAGCCCATCACCGTACATGGCGACGGCTCCCAGACGCGGAGTTTCTGCTACATCTCTGACCAAATCGAGGGCCTTACGCGACTCGCCGAGAGTGACTGCACCGACCCTGTGAATATCGGGAATCCCGTCGAGGTGACGATTTTGCAAGTGGCGCGAGAGATCGTGCAGCTTGCAAACAGCCGCAGTGAAATCCACCTCGTGCCACGGCCACAAGACGACCCCACCGTCCGGCAGCCGGATATTTCGCGCGCTCGGAAAGTGCTCGGCTGGTCACCGGTTGTTGAGCGAACGGATGGCTTTTGCCGAACGATTGAGTGGTTTCGCGGCGGTTGACGCGCGGCGCGGATTCCGATTTCGCTAGTCGCCCAGATTGCGCATCAGGCGAAGTCGCCGCTCCGCGGCCTCGCGCGTTGTGGATTCCAGCGGCGCGTGATCCGCCGCTTGCTGCCAGGCCCGTCGCGCTTCGGTCGCATCACCCGCCCGATTTGTCGCGTCGCCCAGTCTGAGCCAGGCGTCCGGAGATTTCGCGTGGCGCGCGACGGCTTTCCGAAACCACGCTGCCGCGCTCGGATACTCTCCGCGCTGCTCCGCGACATTTCCCATCCCCATCAGCGCCTCCAACATGCCGTCGTCGCGCTGAAGGGCAAATTCAAACTTCTTCTGCGCGTCTTCCAGCGCGCCGGATTTCAACAACGCGTCGCCCCATGCCGCCAGCGAATCCACGTCATCCCCGCTCATGCGCGAAGCCTCCGCAAAGCGCGCGGCCGCTAGATCGAAGCGCCCCGTCGCGGCAAACTCGCGCGCCAGATTCTTTAGATGCGCGGCGGCCGAGTCAGACTCAAGCGCAACCGGATGTGCGTCTTCGGCGAGGGGCTGTGCGAGCGGCGGCGCGGCCGCTGGCGCTTTGCGATCCGGCGTGCTCGCGGACGGCGCGGGGCGGCTCGTCGAGTTGGGTTCACCGTCCGCGCGCAGTCTCGCGGCGCGGCGCTGCGATATCGTCGAATTTCCCGCCAGATCGGTCGCAACCAGCCGAATATCCGCGATTTCCGGCGCGCCCGGCGCGACGGGCCAGCGAAATACGCCATTCACGATCGAAACGACGCCGCCATCCGTCCATGTCACGGCGCCGGCGTCGCGATGGAACAAGCGCACGCCGCGCGGAGAGATGTGCTCTTCGATTAGCGTGGCCCGCCCGGTCAACTCGGTCTGATTTCGCTCATCAAACCGCGCTCGGAGTTCGTGAATTTGAATCGTCGGCGCTTCTGTATCGATAATGAATCGCGCTGTCGGCCGCGTGGTCGTATCCGGTGTTTCGCCGTCAGGCCCGACCCAAAGCGAGATTTCTCCATCATGCGGTGCGACGAAGACCACCGCGCTGCCGCACGGAACCGCCTCGCCGCTTTGCCAGGTGCGCCCCGAGTCCGCGGACGTCCAAAGCCGGCCGCTCTGGCCTTCTTCCACGGCCGGATACATCACGCGAAGCGCGGCGCTGTTCACATAACGCACCATCGGCGGCGGAGCCTGTTGATTTTCCACAGCCGCTTCCTGTGCAAAGGCCGGGGCGAAAATGCCGATAGCCACGAATCCAATTGCAGATCGCATGCAATGAAAATCGGCAATCGACCGCCAGGTTCTGCGCATGGCGAGGCGATCGCGCGGTTCGTGCGCTCGTCAAATGCTCGAAAAGCGTGCCAGGTCGAGTTCGCGCCCGAGCACCATCATCACCTGCCCCGGCCGGATCATTTCATCCGCGCCGGGGTTGAAGCGAAACTGCGCGCTTCCGGGGTCGCGAAGCGCCAGCACGAGCAGATCGAATTCACGCCGAAGGTCCAGCTTGCCGAGCGATTTGTCGAACAGCCGGCGTGGCGCATCGATCTCCATGATGCGATAGTCCGCGTCCAGTGGAAACATGTCGCGCAGGCTTGGGTTGGCGATGCGCCGCGCGGTGCGCTCCGCGGTCTGCCGCTCGGGAAAGATCACCTCAGTGGCTCCGACCGCCCGCAGAATTTGCGCGTGATCGTCATTGCGCGCGGTGGAGCGAATGGACTTGATGCCGATTCGCGAGACGTGCAGGGTACACAAAATGCTCGGCTCGATGTTGTTTTCGCCGAGTGAGATCGCCGTCTCCGCGACCGTCGGCGTGATGACCGTCCGCAGCAGTTGCGGGTCTCGCGCGTCGCCAATGATCGCGCGATGTACTTCATCGCGAATCGCGTCAACTCTTCGCTCATCCATGTCAATCGCAAGCACTTCGCAGCCCATCTTGACCAGCGTACGGGCCAGATGCCCGCCAAACTGTCCCAGGCCGATTACGCATACCTGCTTCACCTTGCATTACCTCCAGACGCGGAGCGGCGCCCAGCCCGCCGCGAATCAGCCGATCATCAGCCGCTCCTGCGGCAACTGGTATCGAACCCGATTCGGCCTCACCACAAAGAACATGATTGTCAACGTTCCAAGGCGACCGACGAACATCGACATGATGATCCACAATTTGCCCGCATCGCTCAGCGTCATCGTTACGTTCGCCGAAAGCCCGACCGTGCAGAAGGCTGATATCTGCTCAAAAACCAATCGCTCAAACGGCGTGCCGCGCCCGGCTTCGGTGATCGCCAGCATAAACACGCCGACCGCATTCCAAATCAGCGCCATCGCGACGACCAGTTCGGCGCGGCGGACCAGATCATCCGGAACGCGGCGGCGGAACATGTTCACTTCGCTCGCGCCTTGCAGACGGGCATTCACGCTCTTGCCCCAGACGGCGGCTGCCGTTGTCTTAATGCCGCCGGCCGTGCTGCCGGGCGAGCCGCCAATGAACATGAGCAGAATGATGACCATCAGGCTCGAAACCGGCATCGCCGCGATGTCGATCGTGTTAAAGCCGGCCGTGCGCGCGGTCACGGATTGAAACAGGGCGTGAAGCACGCGCGGGCCGAGGTTGAGCTTCTCAGGCCCCAGGCCCGCGAAGTAGACTCCCGCCGCCCCGCCGAACACAAGCACAGCACTGAACGCCACGACCACTCGCGTATGAAGGCTCCAAAGCACAGTTTGCTGTCGCATGCGAAATAGAAAACGGCGTAGCCTTGAAGTAGCCTCGATCAGCACCGTATATCCGATCCCGCCTAACGTGATCAGCAGCATGATCGCCCACACCACCGGCAACGACCCTCGAACGCCCACGAGATTCTCCGAGTAGGGGGAGAATCCGGCGTTGCAGAACGCGGACACCGCCAGGAACAGCGCGTCAAACCAGTCGCCCCTCGGGTTTTCGTGGGTTGTCAGCCCGACGTAAATCACCACCGCGCCGATCAACTCGATCGCCAGCGTGATGCCCACAATCTTGCGAAGTGATTTGCCTAGTTCGGCTCGCGCGTCCGAATCGAAAAAGGCGTCATGAAGCGCCAGCGAGGCATTGAAAGAAACCGGGCGATTCAGAATCGTGGCGGCCAGCGCTGTAAACGTCATCACGCCCAGTCCGCCCAATTGAATCAAAACCATGATGACGGCGTGACCACTTCGCGTCCACGTTTGCTCGGTGTCCACGGTCGTCAGGCCCGTGACGCAAACCGCGGATGTTGACGTGAACAGCGCGTCGATGAACCGAACGGGGGATTTCTCCGCCTGCGGCAGCTTCAGCAACATCGCCCCGCTGAAGATGAGACCGGCGAAGGTGAGGACGAGGAGCAATTCCGGTCTGACAAATCCGGCCCTAGAACCACGCGCCAAGTGCGATTCCCATTACGATTCAGATGAAGCCGCTTGAGCGGTGCTCATTGCGACAACTTCGCAAGATTCACGCGAATCGAGCGCGATTGGCTGGCGGACGAATAATACCACAAGGTACACTCCGTATCCGCTTTATCGGTCAACGGCGCGGACTGGCCCATCGGGCGGAGTAGCGGTTCTAATAGCCATTGTCCGCCGGAGTGGTCGCAAAACGGAATCTTTCGGTCGAAGTCAGTCGATCGAGAATGCTTCACGGGAGCAAAGAATGCGTCGTTTTATTCAAATCATTTTCGTTGGCTCAATGGTTGTCGGCGGGCTTTCGGCCCAGAATCCACAAGCCACACAGCCCGCAGCGCCGCCAGCTCAACCGCCGGCCGCGAAGCCGGTTCCCACTCCCGCTCGCCAGCCCGCGGCCGCCACAGACCGCTCGCTCAAAGGCGAGGCGCGCGTTCACTACCTCGCGAAGCGACTGAATTTCACGCCCTCACAGAAAGCCACGTTTGATTCGCTGCTCGAGGTCTATCGCCAGACGCTTCAGGAAGAGCAGGCAAATCTCGCGACGATTCTTTATGAAATCCGCGCCCGCGTGGCCGAGATTCAGGAACTCGAGCGACAGGGTAAACATACCGAGGCCGAAGCCGCCCGCAAGGAAATCGACAAACTGCGCCCCGGCAAGCAGGCCGAGAATGAGATCATGGCCAACATCCGTGCGATGCTCGTGCCCGAGCAACTTCTCGACCTCGATTTCCTGATTGATCGCATGGACCGCAACAAGGCCACCAGCCCGATGGCGCCGATGGACGTCATCGAAGCCGCCATCTTCGCCGGGGCGGACGCCGATCAGAAAGCCAAGCTGAGCAAACTCGAAAACGAATTTCGCGAGCGGATCAACGCGGCCGGCGCGCCGATCGACCGCGAGAAAGTCCTGACCGAATTCACGCGCGACGTGCGCGGATTGCTGAGGAGCGAGCAGCACGCGAAATTCGATCGGCGCATCGAAATCTGCAAGCCTGAGCAACTATTCGTCGCGCAGGGCAACCCGGTCGACCACATCGGCAAGCCTGTCCCCAAAGAGAATGTGGTTCGGCCGCTCGGCCCGGGCGCCGCAACGCAGCCGGCCGACCCGAAATAGCGATCGAATCC
>JAEUIR010000229.1 GCA_016795025.1 Phycisphaerales bacterium | reverse complement strand
AACGATCATCAGATTTTCGATAATAAAAAGATGTATTCGTGGGTATTGCTAATTTCGTCAAATCCTTTGTATTTTGAAACTACAAAGGACTTCGAGAACAATCGAGTTGCGTCTTCTAAACCGTAGCGCCGGTACGTTCCAACGCCAAATTGAGTCAGCGCTTCTTTGCCGTAGTGCTCCGTAATATTTTCACATCGCTCTGTCGAGGCGCCTTCCCGACATGGAATGGTAACCAATGCGAAACCACCTGGTTTCAATACCCGGTGAATCTCCTGGATCGCCTTGGCATCGTCTTCGACATGGTTCAGCACGTGGATCGCTACAAATGCATCGAAACTTCCGTCGTCGACCTTATCCATCGCCTGGATATCCATTTGTATGTCGGCATAACCCAGGGGGCGGACATCAAAGTTCAAGACGGTATTGGCCTTTCCTAGAAAGGCTTGCATCTCCACGGGATTAGCGTGACACGCCAACACATCGCGGCCGTCGAAGGGATTGCCTATCTTCGTTAGCACGTCGAGAATCTGACGATGACGAGCACGAGATTCGCAGCTTGGACAAACATCACTGCTCAGCGGCTTTCCATAGCTCGCACTGCAAACGCTGCAATGGATGATCACCTCGCCGCTGCCGCCCGGCGCCAGTATGCAGCGATTGTCGTTCGCCAACCTGATGTCGCTGTTCGCGGACAGGAATTCCTCGTACCCCATCGGCCTGCTATTGGCCTTCAGGTGCTCGCACATTCTGTGCAAGCGTTCCTCATGTTCAGCCGAAAATCCGACGAAGTGTCCATTGGCGTCCCGCGTCAGCAACGACCATGAATGCATCGTCAGGTTGAAGGTTTGCAGCTTCTTTCTGGACAGCATACGTTCAAAGCTACCCTTATAGACCGCCCAGTCGTGGCTCAATGGTTCCGGAGAGAGATCAACCGGTATTTCGATTAGCCCGTTTGCCCACTGAAATGGCTCATTGTTGACGACTGCCTGATCTTCACTTTTCCAGGCAGCCGCGTGCCGGGCACTGTTGAAGTTGCTGCAGGCCTTGAAGCCTGTCGCTTTTGCTGCAGCCACGGTCTCCGAATTGAATTTGTAGGCACCCGCGCGGAAGAGGACTGGGGAGCGTCCGACAAATTGGCGGTACTTGAATGCGGCAAATCGCAGCAAGGAGTCGCTCAGTCGGTCATCAACGAGGTCCATTCCCACTGGTGCATCCGACCAGTTCTTGTCCGACAGGCCCCATTTTCGGATAACCCATTCGGAATGCAGGTGAACATGCACCTCGTGCTGCTCAGAGATCAGGAAGTCAATAACCTCGCGGACCGCTTTGTCGCCGTATAGAAGGCACGCGGAGAAGTCGACCAGGAAATTTCCCTTGATCCCGTACTCTTTCAGAATTTGACTGATTCGGCGAATGCCAAACTCTTTGCCGTCGAACCGCCCCCAAACCAAGCGCCCCAAGGGGTCTTCCTCAGCGCGCCCTGGCAGCGCCTCGACATCGAACGAAAGAAAAGATACCGGTCGATTGCTTGCTCTTGCTTCGACTGCGCGTTGGAAGAACCGGATTTCCTGATCGGTGACGAGCCGTGACGCACGGCCTGCGATTACTCGTTCTGCCGCGCCTTTCGACAGCCGTTTGAACAACTCTGGGGACTCATACAATCTCTCCATGGCACTGGCCAACTCGACGGCGTCTTCTGGAGGAACGACGATCCCGCTGGTTTCATCGACGAACTCCGGAATTGCCGCAACAGAGGTAGTGACGGGCACCAGACCGGAGGCCATTGCTTCGTCGCGAGACACGCCGTGCGAATCCCATCTCGTTGGCACAAGGAACACGCCGTACTCCTTGTGCAGCGCGGCTATTTCCGCGTGCGTCAGGAAGCGCTTTTCGACCTGGACATTTGGGAACTTCCGTAAAGGCTGAAGCGTCTCCTCAAAGAGCTTTCCGTCCCCGATCATCCGAAACTCCATGTCACTGAAACATCGAGATTCGGAAAGCTTCAGAAGCGCGGCCACGCTCAGATCGTTGGCATACTGGCGGGAGGCGTACGGTCTGACTGAAAGGACACGCTTGCGCTGCTCGGCGGGTTTTGTCTGATACGAAAAGAGCTCGGTATCGATAGGATTGTGGATGACTGTGTACCGGTCATCGGGCAAGCGGAAGCCCAGGTCTTCGAATACTTCTTCAGCAAAGTACCGGGAAACAAAGACAAGCTTCAGATTCTGGGGCATCGGGTTGAGAACGCGGTGCCAGAAAGCCGTGCGCAGCTTGCTTTCCCGCATCGCCTTTGCACGTTCCTGCTCGTCCCGATAGTTGTACTCACGCCGATGCCACGGTTGGATTTCTGCCCCGTGGACCCAGACAGTAAGTTCGAGCTCCCGATAGTGCTCAAGCACATGCCACATTTCTTCGGACAGGAAGTGCACCATGACTCTCTTGTAGCGTCCGCCGTCAAGCAGTTTGCGCAATGCAGGCTGCCCACCGGTGACCACATCCACGTTCTCGAACTCGTGGTAGCACGTAGGCACATCGCGACGCAGGCGGAACACATCCACAATCACTCCGCGCTTGCGATATGCGCTCACGCGGCTATGGACAAAGGCGTTGCGGTAGAGATCGTCGTAACTCGGGTAATGGTTGGTGAGCAGCAAGGTGTCGCTGCGCCCCAGCAGTCGCGCCGGTTCCAGCTTCAGATGCCCCCACAGCAGGTACCTGAGGGTCGTCGTTCCACTGCCCGAGATACGCCAGCCGAAACGGACGAACGCGGTTTCCGGCGGAATCTGCGCCGAGTAGTTGCGATTGCTGACGTAGATGAGATGACTGATCTTCTGTTTCCGCGCGTCGAGGAAAACGAAGACATACTGGATGTCGAGGCCAGGACTGGCTTCGAGGTGGGTTTCCAAGGTCCGACCGACCGGCAGTGCGCTGAGTGGCAAATCCTCGCGTGCGTAGAGATACTCGTGCTTGCCGTCAGGCAGCGACGAGCACACCGTGAGGCCGGCCGCCTCCGCCTGGAAGCTGATCTGAGGATGCTTGACGCTGCTGTGCAGCTCGCGCAGGCGACTGGCGCTCCACTTTGCCAGATTGCTTTCATCGAAACTCGCCGGCGGAATGTTTTCCGCGGCGAGCACGAGTTCGTCGATGCTCACTCCGGTGTCGAGCGGCAGATCGTCGACGCGCCGTCCGAGCTCGCTTGGATCGCTCGCCTGGCGGCCGTTCCGGCAGTAGTTGAAGGGGTCGATCGCCAGACCCGGCGGGCACCACGCTTCGCCTTCCGGCGGCTCGAGCCAGCGCAACAGGAAGGCGTCGCGGGGCAGCGTATCCGTGTGCACCGCACACGATCGGCGCACTAGGCGAACGGTTGGCCGATATGCGGTATCAGCCTCGAGCAGACGAATATTGCCCTCTACAAGAGCATGTTGTGCCGCCTTGCCGATCACCCGAGCGTCGCTGTAGCGCGTCGCGCTGGCCAGGTCGAGCAGATAGTTCGGCCCGTAGTAGTCGTCAACCGCCATCGGCGCCAGCCATTCGTCGGCCGCGACCAAGTCGCCCAGGCGCGCCTGCTCCGCCTCCTGCGGCGTGAGAATGCGGCCTGCCGCGAGTTCGTCGGCCGTCAAGCCGGTCATCTGGACGTTCGGCGCGAGCGCGACGACCAGCCGCTTGCCGGTGTGGGTCTGCCTTCGAAAGTTGTCGATCAGCCAGCGGCAATCGTCCGCCGAGCTGACGCGTGCCGCAACGACCATCGACGGCAAGGCGTGGCTGCCGCGCCAGCCGAGCGCCTTGCGCGCCGCGTAGGCCAGTCGGTGCTGATACGTATGTTCCAGCATCACCTTGCGCAAGCCGGCCAGGCGGAGCTTCTCGCCCTCGTCGCCAGACAGGTTTTGCAGGCGGTTGACGATCTCCTTGCCGCTGTCGCTGGCGATGACCAGGTCGCCGAAGAGCAGCCGAACGCCGCGTGAGAAGTTGCTTAAGGTGATCGTGTTCGAGCCGAGCAGCTCGTACACCCGGCGCGCGAACATCGTTTGCGACTGCTTGATAGAATTCAGATTGATCGCGTAGCGATAGCCCTTATACGCCTTGTCGATCTCGCTGAAGGGCAGCGTACCGACGATATAGGGTTGATACTTTAGCGGAAACTGGTAGTTCGCGTCGTCCTTGCCGAAGTTGCGGTCGAAGATCTCGAACGGTTTGAACTGCGGGAACTCGGCGACATAGGTTTCGAGGTCGCGCGTCCGTTCGGGGTAACGAACGTAGTAGGCCCCGGCGAAGCAGAACGCATCCTTGCGTGCATAGAGCTCGAGCGGATTGTGCATCTTCGGCTGGCAGGCAAAGGGGAGCAGGTAGACACGCGAATGGCCGAGCGCCGCCTTGTAGCGGGCAATGCAGTCGATATCGGTGGTGAACACGTGATCGAACTGCTGCGCCGTGGTCAGAAAGGTTTCGAAATGGATCGGGTCTTCCTTGTTCCAGAACAGCGTCGGTACTTGTCGGCGGCGGCACCACTGCAGCACCGAACGCAGCTCGCTGCTCAGGGCGCCGATCTTGCGGTTCCAGAGATCGTCCTTGCCGCGCCAGGCAGACTCGACGAACAGGAGGTCCGGCTCGAAGCCCGCCAGCTCGGCAATTGCCCCCTGCGGCGTCAGCGCCAACAGATTGCATTCGGGCTGGTAGCTATGGAAGGTGAACTCGTCCATCACGCAAGCCATCTTGATCGCTTGCAGGGGAAGCTGCGAACAGTCGCGGCGGCCCTGGCTGCTCAGACGCTTCTCGCAGAGCGCGATATTGGCCGAAAAATACTTCTCGCCCAGACGGCTGGCCAGTTGGCGGTAGAGATCGAGCGCCAGATGGTAGTTGCCTTGGGAAAACTCTTTCGCCGCCTGACGGACGATCGATTGCTGCAGCGACATGGCGTGCATTCCCCTTTCTATTTCGTTGCTCAAGCGGCGAACGGCGCCGCGACGCCGAGCGCAGAGCGCCGTTGGGTGGTCCCGACGCGAACACGGGCGCCAGGAACCGCACTTCGTCGCTCTCGCCGACGGCTCACGCCAGCCTCCTCGCCGAGCGCTTCCGCCTGGATTGCAGGATGTTGCGGATGCGCAAGTCGGTGCCGACGAGCCTGACCGTAGCGGCGTGCACCGCCTGCGACCGCTCGGTCGTGTCGCGCATGACCAGCATCGGCTTGCCCAATGCGGGAGCTTCCTCCTGGATGCCGCCTGTATCGGTGATGAGGAGCGCGCTACGCTCCATCAGGAAGACTAAAGGCTGGTCGTCGAGCGGCGCGGCCAGGTGGACCTCGGGCCCTCCGGAAAGCAGCCGGCGCCCGGTCGTCTGGACATTCGGGTTGAGGTGCACCGGGTAGACCAGAGGCGCCAGCTTGGTCACCTCGGCGCGAGTGCCGAGAACGCTCAGAACCTTCATTCGCCGGACCCATTCTCGGCCGGGTAGACCGAAATCAGGCAGGCGTCCTTTTCCAGTTTGCGCTCGCTTATCCGATGGACGATTCCGGCCGCCTGCAGCTCGCCCTGCCAGAGCTGGGCAATTTCCTTTTCGTCTTCGCGGATGTAGTCGTCGAGCACCAGGTCGATGCGCGCGCCGACAAAATGCTGCACGACCAGCGGACCCGCCGGATAGCGGGCATGCTTGCCGGTCACGGCGGGCGGACCATCGATGATCGCCAGGACTCGCCTGACGCCACCGGCGTACTGCTGCGCGAGAGTCGCCAGCACCGCCTGGCAGTCATAATAGGCGTAGGTATTGCCGTTCGGCGCCAGCCAATCCTGCAGCGGTGCGAGCACCAGTTGCACGTTG
>JAEUIR010000228.1 GCA_016795025.1 Phycisphaerales bacterium | reverse complement strand
GATGTCGAAGTTGTTCACCGCGCCATCGCAGTTCGCGTCGGCAGGTATCGTCGTATCCGGCACTGAAACAGTGACCGACATGTAGTCGTGATACGTTCGATTGCCCGGCCGATCAGCATAAACCAGCACGGTCAGGATGTTCGCAGCGGTGAGATATCGCGAAAAATCGCTGCGCAGGCGCCCAACCAGCGTCTGGTCGCGATTTCCGGCGTAGCTGTCCAGGCTGCGGTTTTCGCCGAACAGGCCCGCGCCGTTGCTCCAATTGCCCTGTACGTTGTCCCATACATACATCTCGACGTTGCAGCAGTCGTTCGCGAAACCCTCCCACTTGATTTCGATATCACCAATGTCGGCGGCGTTCTCGGCGATTGTGAATTCAAAAATATGCGTCGACTCGGACGAAGCGCCCGGAATAGTCGCCTGATAGCGATTCGCGTCCGTCGTGCCGCCAGTGGCATCCGAAGCCGAAATGCGCGTGTAGTTCGCGGCAGTGAGCGCCGTCGCGACCGGCGTTCGGTTGTTGTTGACATTGGCCGCCCATGTCGAAGTTTGGTAACCCTTCGCCCAGCGATCCGTGCCTGCCCCGGTCGCAAACGTGTACAAGTTTCGCACGCCGCTACGTATGCTGAACGGCGCAGCCGAAACAGCCTCGACCACGTTTGCGTCATTATCCGTAATCGTCACTTTGATCAACGCCTGATCCGTTGAAGCATCCGGAACGGTCCAATCGACGAAATCCACCGTCAGCCCGGAGGCGATCTGCGTCCAGTTCGCGCCGTTGTCCGTGGAATACCACACGGTGCGGCCGACAATCTGCTCATTATCCGATGCAGCCCAGGCAACGCGCGTCGTCTGCCCCGCGATGTACAGTTCGCCGCCGACCGGTGCATTCACGATCGCCGATGGAATCTCCGCGACATGCCGCGGAACCTGCATCACAATGCAGTGAATCGCCCCGGCCGCCCAAATAATCGGGTAGCAGTTAATGGGAACAATCGTGACATTCGCGTCCGCGGCCGCCTGCCATCCGGCCAGCGATTGGTTGTCGTATGTGTTATACGAACTGTTGCCCGGACCATATCGCGGCGTGAAAATGCGATTGTTCACGCGGAACGCGTTCGTATACGTAAAGTGCGTTACATCGGCCGGATAGCTCGGATGAATCGCGTTGAATGCGGGCACGCGCGTCACCGTAAATCCGATGCCTTGCATGTACGCCGCGGCGTTATTCGTCAACGTGATGGCCGTCGAGTTCGAGCCGGGAATGAACTCGGAAATGATCACGGAATCCTCATCAACCAGATAGAACCACATGTCGATATGTCCGGTCGCATCGACCGTTTGCGGCAGACGCGGGAAGATATGCAAATCGTCGATGCCTTGATAGCGCTGATAAAGCTCGCCGATGAAGCCGTTGGTGAAGCCGGGGTTGTCCGCGTTGATCAGATTCGTCACGTAGCCCGTTCGGTTCGGCCCCGGTTGAAAATTGCCGCCGGAGTAGTACAAATCGATGTCGTACGTCGGCAACCGAAAGAAATCATCGCCTGCGATGGTGGGGATGAAATTGTCATTCGGCCGACCGGGGTAATAGTGGCTGTCCACGATGGCCAGCGCGTCGTTCTGCCAGATGAAATGCGGTCCATAATCGCGGGCCCAGATCGAGTCATTTGGCTTGACGATGAACTGAACGCGGCTCATGTTCGCGCCGCCGCTCGTGAAGCTGCTCGTCGCGCTGCTTTGCTCGGTTGAATTCGCCACGATCACATATGCGATCTCGTTGTCGCCGCCCGTTGTCAGCGCCACCACGCAGTCGCGAACGACCGTCGCCCACTCGGCCGCGCGATAGCGAAACAGCACGCCCGCCGCCGCTGAATACTCCGGCGGCGACGCGATCAGCCCGTTTGGCGCGACGGCCACGCCGCCCTGCTCAGAGCGAATGACATACGGCCAAAGCGGCTGGTTTGGATCGACCGGCGGCACGTGCTCGCGCGCGCGGCGCAGGACGTCCGGCCCTGGCATCGTTTCGACTTCGAGCGTTTGCAATGGACGTTGCTGCGCGAATGAGCAACAAGCGGCCCCGGCGAGCATGAAAATTCCTGTCGTGGTCATCGTCCGTCGCATGCGTGTCTCCCGGCTTGATGGCTCGGCTCCCGGCTGCGGCGTTCAGATCTTCTGAATCGCCGTGCCGACCGCGTGTGGCTCGCGAAATCCCCGTGTTTCGCCACGCGGTTGGATAATTCACTGGAAGTGTAGCGGAAACGGCCGACCGGCGTCGCGGTGATTTTGAGCCGCTGTCATCAGAGTGCTTCGCTGGTTTTCGGACGCTCGTCGAACTCGCCTCGGAGTGTATTGGAACTCATCATTTCGATGATCGGCTGCTGGCCGGCGGGTTTTGCGGCACGTGCCCTTTGCCCGTCGGCGGATGGTTTTCGACGTACCACCGAATCTGCGCCGCCAGGCCGAACAGGATGTCTGTCTCCACCACTGTCAGGTCCGCCCGGCCGAGCAGATGGCGAAGCGCGTAACGCAGATGCTCCGGATTCTGGCCAAACAAAAATCCGACCCGCTCCAAGGCATCGAACAGTTTCGCAAACATCCGCTGCTTGCGTTCGTCGGTCGCGAGATCGCGATTCAGCGCATAAGGGGTTTCGCCCCGCGCCGCTTCGGCAGGATGATTGCGAAACAACTCATAGAGCAAAAGCGTCGCGGCCGCGGCGATGTTCAAGACCGGGTATGCATCCGCCGTCGAGATCGAAACGACTCGGTCAAATTGCAGCAATTCGGTCGTCAGCAGTCCGCGATCCTCCGGGCCGAACACCAGCGCCACGTCGCCCTCAATCGCGCAACGCCACAAATCCGCGGCCATCTCGCCCGGTCCCAATACTGATTGCCGGCGATAGAGTCCGAGTTTGGCCGTCGTCGCGTAGGTCTTCACACAACCAGCCAGGGCTTCGCTCACAGTTTCAGTCACGCGCGCCTGTTCGAGTATCGCCCGCGCATGCACGGCGAACGTGCGGGCCTCGTCGCCCAGCCAGTCGCACGCCGGCTGAACCAGCACCAGCCGCCCAGCCCCGAAATTGGCCATCGCGCGCGCGATCGCGCCGACATTCATCGGCCCCATCGGACGAACCAGCACGATGCGCAGTCGTTCAAACATGCATGGATATTACCGTCAAAGTCGGCCGGGCCGCCGGGCGGACAATTTGGACGCCGGTGATCGCCGTAACCGATTGCACGCGGATTTCCGATATGATGCATGAGCGCCCCATGCCGATCGCGGCTTTGGCGCATCTTGCGGCGGCCAGCGCGCTTTCCGCCTGAGTTGCGCGAGCGAAGCACCGCTGAGACGCCGGAGCCAAATTTGCGATAACGGCCGCCGGCCGTGTATGACGGCGCTGGAGTTCGACCGCATTCGAGGAGTCCCATTTGTGCATATGAACAAAGCCCCTGCCGTCGATTGCTTCGTTCCGGATTTCATGAACATCCACGAGATGTTGAGCGAAGAAGAGCGGCAGGTTCAGGCGACCGTCGCCCGCTGGGTGGATGAGCGCGTCCTGCCGATCATCGCGGATTGCTTTGAGCACGAGCGGTTTCCGACCGAACTCGTTCCCGAGATGGCCGAGATGGGACTGTTTGGCCCGACCTTCCACGATTACGGCTGCGCGGGGCTGAGCAACATCGCCTACGGCCTGATCATGCAGGAATTGGAGCGCGGTGACAGCGGCATCCGCAGCTTTGCGTCGGTGCAGAGCGGGTTGGTGATGTTCCCGATTCACAAGTACGGGTCGGACGAGCAGAAAAAACGCTGGCTGCCCGAGATGGCCAAAGCGACGAAAATCGGCTGTTTCGGGCTAACCGAGCCGGATGGCGGATCGGACCCCGGCGCGATGAAGACCATCGCGCGAAAATCCGGCGGCGACTGGATTCTGAACGGCGCAAAGATGTGGATCACCAATGGCACGCTCGCGGATGTCGCCGTGGTTTGGGCCATGACCGACGACGGCGTGCGCGGCTTTTTGGTTGAAAAGAACATGCCGGGGTACACGACGCGCGACATCTCGCGAAAATTCTCGCTGCGCGCGTCGCATACGTCGGAGCTATTTTTCGACAACGTGCGTGTGCCGGAGTCGAGCCGCTTGCCGCTCGCTGAGGGACTGGGCGGGCCGCTGAGCTGCCTGACGCAGGCGCGCTACGGCATTACCTGGGGGGTGATCGGGGCGGCCATGGCGTGCTATCGCGAAGCCCGCACGTTTGCGGAGCAGCGCATTCTCTTCGGCAAGCCGCTGATTCATAAGCAGATTGTGCAGCAGCGGCTGGCCGAAATGATCCGCGGCATCACCACATCGCAACTGATGTCGCTGCAACTTGGCAAGATCAAAGACCTCGACATCATGCATCACGCGCAAGTGTCGCTGGTAAAGTGGCACAATTGCCGAACGGCGATGGACATCGCGCGAGACGCGCGCGATCTGCTGGGCGCAGGCGGCATCAGCGTCGAATGTTGCCCCGTGCGGCATATGTTAAACCTGGAAAGCGTGATTACATATGAGGGCACGGAAACGATTCATCAATTGGTGGTGGGGCGCGAGTTGAGCGGCGTGGCAGCGTTTTAGAACCCCCCCTTTCTGAGAGGAAGCGGACCACTGGGTTGCCAGAGAGCATGAATGTCGCCGATTAGCGCCGCGTCGCTCATTGTGTTGCTCGAAGGTCTCTCGTTTGGCGCCACATTTCCGGTGTTGTCCTATTACTGCCGCGAACTCGGTGGATCGGGATTGGCCGTCGGCCTGATGTTCGCGCTCGTCTCCGGGCCGCGCATCGTCATGAATCCGCTTTTTGGCGGAATAGCGGACCGCGTCGGCCGTCGGCCCGTGCTGATGATCAACACGATCGGAACGCTCATCGGCAGCGTCGCCTGGGCGTTGTCGCCCACGCTGTGGTGGTTGGGGGTTTCCCGCGCGGTGACCGGCGTTTTCGGCGCACAAGCGGCGTTGTCGCAGGCCATCGTGGCGGATGTGACTTCGCCGGACGAGCGTGCGTCCAAGCTTGGGCATCTGGGGGCGGCGTTCGGAATCGCATTCAGCCTGGGTCCGGTGCTGGGAGGCCTGGTTGCGCATTATGTCTCGTACGCCGCGGTTGGATGGCTCTGCGCGGCAATGCAGCTTCTGTCGCTGGCAGTGATTTCAATCGGCCTGGTTGAGACGGTGCGGCCCGCAAGCGCTGAAAAACCGGATGTACACCTGATGCGTCGGCCGCGCGCGTTGCATTTGTTGGCGGTGATCACGATCGTGACGTTGGGGTTTTCGATATTCAACAGCGCATATCCGCTTGTGGCCGAAAGTGTTTATCACTTCAGCGCGCGGCGAACGGCCGTGGCGATCGCGTTGTCCGGCGTGGTCATCGCGGCGATGCAACGCGGGGTGGTGCGGCGCGTGGCGCGAGGCGGGCGCGAGCCGCTGCTGGGGCGGCTGGGGATGGTGGTTCTTGCGAGCGGGTTTGGGTTGATCGCCATTACACCGCCGGAGTGGGCCTATTGGCTCGCAACCGCGATCATCAGCGTCGGCACGGCGCTTTATTCGCCGATGTTGACCGCATTGCTTTCGCACTGCGCGACGCCGCACGAGCAGGGCAGCATCAGCGGGTATAACCTCGCAGCGCAAGGTATCGGGCGCGCGGGCGGGGCGGCGCTGGGCGGAGCGATGTATCAGATCGGCAGCCGGCACTGGACCGCGGCGGGCGGCGGCTCGTTGGCCGCATTCGGAACCGGCGCGGCGCTGGTGTTGCTGGCGCGCAGCAGGCCGCCGACGGACGGGCCGCGGGGCGACGGCGCGGTGTGGCCGACGATCTTCGGCTGGATGCGGCGGGATTTCTTCGGGGCGTTCGGGGACCGGGGGGGTGGCGTCATCGGTGTTCCCT
>JAEUIR010000227.1 GCA_016795025.1 Phycisphaerales bacterium | reverse complement strand
TCGGCAGTGTGCTGCCGGAGATGATCTCGCGCGGCCGCGGCCACATCGTCGCGATCGCGAGCATCGCGAGCGTAATCGGACTACCGCGCATGGGAACATATTGCGCTAGCAAGGCCGCGGTTGTGACGCAAATGAACGCGCTCGCGGTCGATCTGAAACCGCTGGGGATTCGCGTCTCGACGGTATGCCCCGGCTTCATCGAAACGCCGCTGATCAAGACACACAATCAGCGGTTGCTGATTTTCAAGCTCTCGGAGGATGCCGCGAACCGGATCATCGCGGCCATTGAGCGAGGGAAGCGAATTAGCTACTTTCCGTGGCAGACATACTGGCTGGCTCGCTTGGGGGCGCTTCTGCCGTTCGGGCTCTACGCGCGGCTGATGCGGCGCATCACCAATCGAGCGCGTCAGGCGCGGCTGAAAAACGCCGATCCGATCAATTCCCAGCCTGGCTAGGCGCCGGCCAGCGCGGGCAGCACGTTTTTCACCTTCGCCGCGAGCTGCTCCGGCGAGAACGGTTTGATCAGGTATTCGTTCGCGCCCGTCTTGATGGCCTCGATGACTCGCGACTTTTCGGCCTCTGTTGTCACCATGATAACCGGGACTTTCTTGCCGGCTTCGCGCAGAGTTTTGAGCGCGTCAATCCCGGTCATTTTCGGCATGTTCCAATCGAGCAGCACAATGTCATACTCGGCGGTGGACACGCTTCGCACGCATTCCTCGCCGTCGCCGGCTTCGGCGACATCTGTGATGCCGATCGTATTCAGCGCTTTGATGACGATCTTGCGAATCGTCATCGAGTCATCGACTACCAGAGCTTTCATCGCGCCGACCTTTCCTTTACGAACGATCCGCTATGCCACTTGCTCATGCGATCCGATTGTTCCGTTTGTTCCCTGACATCGCGCTCATGCCGAACCAAAAGTAAGCTCCAGAGCAAAGTCGCCGATCGCGCTCTCGAATGGAACTTCGAGCCAGATGGAGCGCGTCGGATAACGCACACGATAGTTGCTGCCATGCACCACGGTTGGCAGACCGAGTTGCAGCGGCGGATCCTGCTCAAACTTTGCCTTGGCCGATCCCGCCACCATGTTGGCCAGCTCGGCGATGGCGTCCGTGACCTCGGGTGAAGCGGAATCGGTCAGAGTTGTGCCAAGCATTTTTCCGGCTGTCGCAAGCGCGGTGGTCGGTGGAAACCGCAGCACAACCACACCACCGAACTCGCCTGTGATGCCGATGATGGCGGTCAGGCTGACGCCTGTTCCATTTTCGGAACTCATTCGCACCGATTTTCGCGTGGTCGGCACGTCGATCATCGTCCGAAAAACGTTGTCAACCGCCTCGACAAACGGATTGATGTAGGCAACATTCACCCTTCACCTGCCTTCTGCGCGCCGCGGGCGCAACATCGCGCGGCGGCACCTCGTTTCGCTCGCGGTTTTCCCCGCCCACAATACATCGGCTGAACAGATCGATTGATTTCGCAGGCGAATATGCGCAGCGACTACCGAGCTGCGCCGGCCAGCGACGCCGTTTTTTTGGCCCCCCCTGCCATCAATCGCGCGATTGCCTGCGGAATTTTCTCAAGCGGCACGATGTGATCGATGCATCCGGTTTCGATCGCAGCTTTTGGCATGCCGAACACCAGGCTGGTGTCACTATCCTGAGCGATGGTCCACGCGCCGGAATGCCGCAGGCGAACGATGCCATTCGCGCCATCGTTGCCCATGCCCGTCATGATGACGCCGATGCAACGAGGTCCGCAAATCTTCGCGGCCGAATCAAATAGCACATCAGCCGAAGGACGGTGGCCACTGACTTTCGGCCCCTCGTCAAGTTCTGCGATGAGCTCTGCGCCGCGACGCCCGACTTTCAGATGGTGGCTGCCCGGCGCGATGAGAATCGATCCTGCCTGAAGCGGTTCGCCTTGCACGGCCTCTCGAACGTTCATGGCGCAATCCGCATCGAGATGCCTCGCGAACGTCGCCGTAAACGCACTGGGCATGTGCTGCGTAATCAGAATCGGCACGAAATCGCTTGGAAAGGCAGGCAGCACCTTGTGCAGCGTCTGCGGCCCCCCACAACTGATCCCGATGCAAACAACCCAGCCGCGCTCGCGATTCGGCGGCAATGTGGGCGCGCTGGACGAGCCGGCAAAGACCAGTTTGCGCGCCTGCCCTTTGTTGTTGGCGGCGGCCAGCACGCGGTCGTGCAGCCGTGCACGGAAATGATCGAGTTGTTTCATTTGACCCGGCGTTGGTTTTGTGATGTAGTCGAACGCGCCTTTTTGCAGCGCCTCAAATGTGATTCGCGCGCCAGACTGTGTCAGCGTCGAAACCATGATGAACGAAGTTTGAACCTTCCCCGCAGAGCGTTCGAGCACGCCGATTCCGTTCAACCGCGGCATTTCGACGTCGAGCGTGGCGACGTCCGGGTTGAGCGTGGCGAGCTTCGCCAGCGCGTCGATCCCATCAACGGCCGTGCCGACCACTTCGATCTGGGGGTGCATGCGCAGCGCGGTTTCGAGCATGCCGCGAATCAGCGGACTGTCGTCGATGATGAGTACGCGAATTTTTTGAAGCGGCATGAAACGAATCCTCGCCCAGGCGGCCTCCGCGCAGCCAGCGGAATGAGGTCCGCGCGCGGCCTGCTTTGATACCTATCGGGCGAAGCGGGCCGGTGCGTAATTGAGGAAATTGCCCCTGTGCGCGTGTCCCGCGGCCCAAGCGCAAACTTCGCACATACGCAAAGTTGCGCGGAGCGCCCAATAGCGGGTATACTCACCTGTTTAGCATGCGATGCGATCATTCGCGGGCCGCACGCACCGGGATGCTGTCGATTCGCGGCCACGGGAAGGTTGAATGGACCCTAGTCGGATCCGTAATTTTTGCATTATCGCTCATATCGACCACGGCAAGAGCACGCTGGCCGACCGGCTCATTCAATCCTCCGGGGCGGTTTCAGACCGTGAGATGAAGGAGCAACTGCTCGACTCGATGGATCTGGAGCGCGAACGCGGCATCACAATCAAGGCGAGCGCCGTCACGCTGGATGTTGATCTCGACGGCCAGCCGTACATGTTCAACCTGATTGACACGCCGGGACACGTCGATTTTCACTACGAGGTGTCGCGCGCGCTGGCAGCCTGCGAAGGGGCGTTGCTCGTGGTCGACGCGACGCAAGGCGTTCAGGCGCAGACTGTGGCGAATGCCTATGCGGCCGTCGGCGCTGACCTTCACATCATCCCCGTCGTGAACAAAATCGACCTGCCGGGCGCGATGCCCGAAGACACTGCGATCGAAGTCGAACATGTGCTCGGCATCGACACGGGGCATGTGCAATTCGTGTCGGCCAAATCGGGAATCGGCATCGCCGAACTGATGCGCGCGATTGCCAAGGTTCTGCCTCCGCCCACAGGCAGCGCAAGCGAGCCTTTGCAAGGATTGGTGTTTGACGCGATCTATGACGAATACCGCGGCGTCATCTGCTACGTGCGCGTCGTCAATGGAACATTGCGCAAAGGGCAAAAAATTCTGCTGATGGGACGTCAGCGGCATTATTACGTCACCGAGCTGGGCAAATTGCGGCCACAAATGATGCCGGTTGACACGCTGTCGGTTGGCGAGGTGGGCTACGTCGTCGCCAACATCAAGACCTTGAAGGATGTGACCGTCGGCGACACGATCACGGACGTCAATGCTCCGGCCGCGACCGCCCTGCCCGGCTATCAGCCGCCACAGCAGATGGTGTTCTGTGATTTCTATCCCGCGGGCGGCGAGGATTACAGTGAGCTGCGCGAAGCGCTCGAAAAACTCAGCCTGAACGATAGTTCGTTCACATTTGAGCCGGAGCACAGCGAAGCGCTCGGATTCGGCTTCCGCTGCGGCTTTCTGGGACTGCTGCACATGGACATCGTGCAGGAGCGCCTGGAGCGCGAGTGCGGCGTCGAAGTGGTGCAGACCGCGCCGAGCGTGACGTATGAAGTGCTGATGACCGATGGCTCGGTGCAGCGAATCGACGCCGCCGGCGATCTTCCAGCGCCGGACAAGGTCGAAGAAATCCGTGAGCCGCTCGTCGAAGTGCAGATGATCGTCCCAGCCGACTGCGTCGGGAACATCATGAAACTGGCCGAGCAGCGGCGCGGCGAATACAACCGCACGGAGTATCTCTCGACGCAGCGCGTCATGTTGACGTACATGTTTCCATTCAACGAAATTCTGTATGACTTCTACGACAAACTGAAGAGCCTGACTCGCGGCTACGGGACGATGGATTATCACCTGAGCGGCTATCGCTCGGGCGAGCTCGTGAAACTCGACATTCTTGTCGGTGGAAAAGCGGTCGATGCGCTAAGCGTGATCGTGCACCGGTCCAACGCGGAGCGCCGCGGTCGGCGAGTGTTGCAGCGATTGAAAGAAGAGATCGATCGCCACCTGTTCGAGGTTGTGCTACAGGCCGCGATCGGGACGAAAGTGATCGCGCGCGAATCGATCAAGCCGCTGCGCAAGAACGTCACAGCGAAGTGCTACGGCGGCGACGTGACGCGAAAACGCAAGCTGCTCGAAAAGCAAAAAGAAGGCAAGAAGCGCATGAAGACGGTGGGCCGCGTAGACATTCCGCAGGAAGCGTTCATGACGGTGCTGGAGCCGGAGGAGTAGCGCGGCCGATGCTAAATGGATCATCCGGCTCACCGCTATCGGGCATTCGCGAGTTACTTGAGGGATATGTCGAGCCAACTCAGAGGCGACTCTCCTGTGAACTTTCAATAAACACCGTCGGCGAAACCGGGCTAACGTCGCGGATCGCGACAATCAGCTTTCTTCAATCATTCCTTCGTGGAATCGGCATCGCGTGGGGCCATGAGCTGCTTGGCTATTCCAGGGCGTTACCGTCGACACTTTTGGATACGTGCCAATCAACCTGGCTCACCGAGATTTTGAGAGTCATGGATCCGCCCACTTCCAGGCGTAAGGGCGAATCTCAGCCTGTGCTGGAATTCATTGCCGAGCTGGCGGTGGATGCCGACGACCTTCCGGAGGATTTTGCCGCACAGCATGAGCACTACGTAAAGGGCGCGCTGCGGCGATGACCCCCATTTTTCTCGACACTTCTTACCTCATCGCGCTCCTGCGAAGAAAAGACGCACTTCACGAGCGCGCCAAAGCATGGCGGCGGCAAATGTCGGGGCGGCTGATTACTACCGAGTATGTCCTCGTCGAATTTCTCGATGCGATGTCCAGCATCAGACTCAGAGCAGTGGCGCTCGCCACCGCAAACGCGCTCGATGATGCGGCATCCGTTGAGATCGTTCCCGCATCGCCGGGCCTGCTACAAGAGGCGAAAGCGATTTACGCACACGCCGATAAGAAATGGGGCCTGACTGATTGCGCGTCATTTTGCGTGATGCGCGCACGCCGATTGACAGACGCTTTGACGGCGGATCGGCACTTTGAACAGGCTGGATTTCACGCTCTGTTGCGAAACGACGCGGCAACACAATGAGGTAATGCACGGCATGCGGGATATGCCACGGCTGTGGCTATTGGCAGCTACTCGCTTCGGTGTGCCTGAAACAATTCGCGCAGCGGCATACGCGCCAACGGCCGTGAAGCATACCATGCGATGGATCGAATGACCACGCGAGTAAGCCGCCGTTTCGGAAGTTGAGGCGAATCAGTCGCATCCAGGCCCGAATGGGCTTGAGGCTTTACACACTCTTAGCGCCAAAAGCAACACATCCCAACCATAGCCGATTTACTTAGTGCGCCTTGTAATGCTCGGCGTCAAATAGTGCGTACGATTTCGATCATGCGTCAGTTTCAGGAATTTGGGAGCCGAGAGTGGCCGATTGGCCGCGAAACCGCCTTGTAACTTGGGCACTAATCGCCTCAACGATTGCGATCACCGGAGCGCTCTATACCTGGCGCTGGATGACGCCACGTCATGCATCGTTCG
>JAEUIR010000226.1:5702-5993 GCA_016795025.1 Phycisphaerales bacterium | reverse complement strand
CGCTTCTGCAATCAACCCGTCGAAGTGTGCTTCGCCGGACGGATACCAACCGTTTGAGTTCGCCGGCGACGTCGATCGTTGCGCCGACGGCAGGTGGTGCGTGCGCCATGTGGTCTCTCCTTTCCGGCCGCCGCTAACCCCGCGGTACGGCCGTGGGCACACTGAGCCTCGTTTCGCCGGAAAGCTCAAGTCGGTTTTCGGGCTCGGGTGGAGATTCCGAGACAGGCATGAATCCGGCCGCTTTTTCCCGCTTCCGCCAGCGTGCGACCCCTTTGGCGAGCAGCGCCGCAA
>JAEUIR010000226.1:0-5692 GCA_016795025.1 Phycisphaerales bacterium | reverse complement strand
TTTTCGATCGCATCCATCGGTGGCTCCTCGTCTTGCGAGGCACGAGTGAGCCGACCAACCGCGAGGATGGCAAGGCCGCTCGTCCGCCGGATACGTATGCGGGGAAATGACCGCCTGTCCGCGTCGTAAGTCGATCGTCGATGTGACCAGGTCAGATAGAGCGATGTTGGTCGCGCGGCTACCGTCGCGAAAGATAAGTCTCGGGTGATGTCGGTTTGGACAGAACCCGGTGCGCGGTATCAAGATTGCGACCGCGTGGTTATCGCGAAAGCGCCGTGGCATGCGTCGAAAACGCGACGGACCCTCGACTCGGTGATGCTTTCTGATTGACGGCCTGATCTTCCGCTCGATACCACGATCGGCTGATCGCTGCCGTGCTCGGCTGTACGAGTCGTCGTACCCGAATTCGACGCAATATGTCACAGCCAAGGCCGAATTCCCTTGTAAAGCAGCAACGACGATGCACGGAGTCCGCGCTACCGGCACGCGACTTGCTGATGAGAAAGACGGAGGTGCCGTTATGTCCAAAAACCTTGTTTGGGATATCCCGACCCGGTTGTTCCACGGGTTGTTCGCGGCAGGCTTCGTCGCCGCCGCAGTCATTTCGCTGGTGCTCGGCGACGACAGCCCGCTCTTTCCATACCACGCGATCATCGGACTTGCGATCACGCTGATCGTCTGCCTGCGGGTCGTATGGGGCCTCGTCGGCTCGCGTTACGCTCGCTTCTCCAGCTTCGCCTTCGGGCCAGCCGCAGTTGGTCAATACATGAAGGCGACGCTGTTCGGCGGCGGCAAGCGTTACATTGGGCATAACCCGGGCTCCGCGTATGCGATCTTCGCCATGCTCGCGCTGATGATCGGCCTGGCTGCAACGGGCTTCATGATGGGCCAGGGCAATGAGAGCGTGAAAGACATACACGAGGTGCTGGCGTACATCATGGTTGGCGTTGTGATCGCGCACGTGCTGGGCGTGGTCCTTCACACGATCCGACACCGCGAGAACATCGTGGCGAGCATGATTCACGGCAGGAAAGACGCGGATCCAGCCGAAGGCATTCGGTCGGCGCACCCAGCGCTCGCAGTCGCTGTCCTGGCCGTCGTTGGGGCCTGGTCGTTCGGCCTGATTCGGAACTTTGACCCAACGACCCAAACGACGCGACTGCCCGTTCTCGGGACTTCGCTCCAAATTGGCGAGGTGGAGAACGAAGGCAGTGGAGAGCGCGGCCGCGCGGACACCAAGCGACACGACGACGACGACTGAATGATACGGCCGCCCGCGTCGGTCAGATCGTCGCACCGAACAGCGCTCCGACTCCAGCGGTTAGACCCATCGCGAGGGCGCCCCAGAAGGTCACACGGAAGGCTGATTTCCAGATCGGCGATCCACCGGCACGGGCGGCGAGCGAGCCGAGCAGCGCGAGAAAGAACAGCGAACCAATTGATACACCCCAGATCAGTACGGACTTCGGCAAGACGACGACGAGTAGGAGCGGGAGTGCCGCCCCGACCGTGAATGTGCCCGCCGACGCGAAGGCTGCCTGAACAGGTCGCGCACTCAATTCCTCGGTGATGCCCAGTTCGTCGCGCGCGTGAGCGCCGAGTGCGTCCTTGGTCATCAACTGTGTGGCGACTTGGCTCGCCAATTCGACATCGAGCCCTCGTTTGACGTAGATCGCGGTCAGTTCCGCGTGCTCGAACTCACGATCGTTGGCGAGCTCCATCCGTTCGCGTTCCAGGTCGGCGTTCTCCGTGTCGGACTGAGAACTCACCGACACGTACTCGCCCGCAGCCATCGACATCGCGCCCGCGACCAATCCCGCGATGCCCGCGACCAGGATTCCGCTTCGACTGGAATCTGCGGCTGCCACACCGACGATCAGGCTGGCGGTTGAGACGATGCCGTCGTTGGCGCCGAGCACCGCGGCTCGCAGCCATCCAATGCGGTGGGAACGATGAATCTCAATATGTCTCATGCGGACTCCTCACTCGACGCGACGCTGTGAGGTCACGCCGCAGCACCATCGTAAAGCGAAGTCGCCGAGGTGGTAGAGCGTATCGCTGCGACCAACGCGAGCGTTGATGTTGCGCAGCAGAGTTTCGTCCATCTCTTCAACGCTTGCGAACGGCCGACGGCAGTGCTTGATAATGTTCGCGTGGCCGAAGTGCGTGTCGGCGGTGAACCAGATCATGGTTCCTTCGGCAGTTCAAGGACACGCTGAACTCCTGGCACCCCGTACGCAGCGCCGCCGGCGATCGCGAGTACGTTCGGAGCAACACGGGCCTCGGCCGCGCTGTGCGTGTGTCCGCAAAGAATGGTTACCCGGTGCCCGCGATGGGCCGTGGCGGCGTCGAGGATGACGTCGCCGACCACCTTGCACGCGAAAAACGGCAGGCCGTCGTCGTCTGACGGGCGACCCTCGTTCAAACAGACCTCGCGAAACGGCGGCACGTGCGTGACGATGTAGATGAGCTCGTATTTCGTCAACGCTTCCGGTAGTAGCCTCGCGAAGTGAGCGGCGGCCTCGTCGCCAAGCGCGTGCAACTTCTCGCGCAGCAACGGGCGCGGCAGCACCAGTTCGCGGATTAGCCGAAAGTCGTTGAGGAAAAGCCGGGAGGCTCCGAACTCACCGAGTCGCGCGTCGCCCCATCCGTCATGGCCAATCACACACACGGTCGGCGTGAGCTCGACGATGCCCGCGTCGCTGAGGTATGTAAGGCGTCGCGACTCGCGCGCGAGACGAGACACGCGTCCTCGCACCTCGCCGATCGAGCCGTGGTAGTAGTCGTGATTTCCCAACACAAAGAGGACCGGCCAGGTCGCGATGGCGTCGATCTCCGCCAGAAACGTGCACACGTTCTGTGCTGTACCGATGTCGCCACTCAGGATCACGGCGTCAGGCGTCGCGGAGATCAGATCGCCGTAGAACGCGTGACGTCGCGACGCATCTACGAACTCAAGATGAACATCAGTCGCCCACACGACGCGAAACATGATTCTGCCCTCGCGATTCTCGTGCGATACTCGCGGACCGGAAGAACACTGGCAAGATGCCCGCGCCAATCCGCCGCCAGCGCTCGGTCCAGTTTCCGTGAACCCGCATGACAGCCGAGGGCGCATTCATCTCTTTACTTCGATGGATCGTCGACGTTGTAACCGAGTCCGAACAGCACACGCTCGATTTCCTTTCGAGTGGTCGTCCAACCGATGCCATGTTCCTGAAGTTGCTCATCGCGCACCTCGAACATGCCGTTGGCATCTTGCACGCCAAGCGCCTCGAGCACCGCGCGAAGTCGATCGGAAACGTCGAGTTCGCAAGTGGGCGTGTTCGTCGGCGTAGTTGCCTCGCCCGGACGAAGACCTGTCGTGATCAGCGGATCAGCGGGTGAGTTGACGGCGCTCCACCCAGGCGCTTTGGATCGTCGACGCTCATCGGCGCATCAATGGCGGGTAGAGGAGGTTTCGCAGGAGCCTTGCCGGCACTCCGCTTCGCCCAGTACCCCACTGGCGGGCGTGGAACATTCAGCCGAATGAGGAGCTTCGCCAAACCTACGTCCGAAAGCCCATACTTGATCGCGAGATGTCGCATCGGCGTCTCCCAGACCTCGTCGTACAACTGTTCACGCGTGGCGTTCTCGGGCTTGTTATTCATGCGATTCCTCCGAGTTGGGTGACAGACCGCGCCAGCATGCGGGCACTGGCTGCAACGCAGCGAATTACACGGGAAGCGGGGGCTTGCACGCTATGTGGCTTGACGCACCCAGCGAGGCCCGTAATAATCGTCTGCGTAAAGGGATAGATTGTGCCCCTTTGGGCAGACGAAAGTAGAGGCTCGTGTGGCAGCCCGAACGCTCGAAAACTGGATCGACGCGCTCCAGGCCCGCGGCCGGTACACGTTCCGCCGTTCCGACGCGTTGGCGGAGAGTGGTCTGTCAGCGGAGGCTGTGAAGAAGGCCCTGGTGCGATTGGCCGCCCGTGATCGCATCGTGAGGCTCAAAGAGTACTTCTTCGCGATCGTCCCGCTCGAGCATCGGTCCGCCGGGGCGCCGCCGCCGTCTTGGTTCATTGACGATCTCATGCGCGCGATGGAGCTGCCGTACTACGTGGCCTTGCTCAGCGCTGCTGCCCTGCACGGCGCGTCGCATCATCAGCCGCAGGAATTCCAGGTAATGACCGACCGATCGGTGCGGGCGATCAGCGTCGGGCGTTCGCGCATCCACTTTTTCGTTAGCAAGCATCTCGATTGCACGCCGGCGCAGAACACGAAGACGCCTACCGGCTCGATGCGCGTCTCGACGCCAGAGGCGACCGTACTGGACCTGGTCAGGTTTGCGAAGGCCGCCGGGCACCTCGACCACGCCGCAACGGTGGTCGCAGAATTGCTGCCTACCATCGACGCCAACCGACTTCTGAAGGCGGTGAGGGCGCGAGCCGATCTACCGACCGCGCAACGACTCGGTTACCTGCTCGATCAGCTACGCGCGCGAAAGTTCGCTGCGCCATTACGCGAATGGCTCGGTCGGCAAGACGCCCGGCCGGTTCCGCTTCGCACCGGGCGACCAGGTCGCGATGCGCGGGAGGACGGTCGTTGGCAGGTGCTCATATCAAGACCGCTAGAGCTCGAATCGTGATCCCTCAGGCGAACATCACAGCTTGGCGTTCAACGGTGCCCTGGGCAGATGATGCTCAGGTAGAGCAGGATCTTGTGCTCTCTCGCGCGCTGGTCGAACTGTTCGGCGAATCGACGCTGACGGGGAAGATCGCCTTGCGTGGCGGCACGGCGCTCAACAAGCTGTTCATTCAGCCGCCAAGCCGATACTCCGAGGACATCGACCTGGTGCAGGCTGCACCTGGCCCGATTGGAACCATCCTGGACGCGATGCGGAAACGGCTCGACCATTGGCTCGGGCTGCCCAAGCGCTCTAGTTCCGAAGGCAGTGTGACACTGCTCTACAGATTCGAGTCGGAAATCCCGCCAGTGCGACCGCTTCGGCTGAAGGTGGAGATCAACACGCGCGAGCACTTCAGCGTGCTCGGCATCGCCGCTCGCAGCTTTTCGGTCGCGAACCCTTGGTTCTCAGGAACCTGCGAGGTGGCTACGTTTCAACTCGACGAACTGCTCGGAACGAAGCTCCGCGCGTTGTACCAACGGCGAAAGGGCCGCGACCTGTTCGACCTCTGGCACTGCCTCACCAGCGGAAACGTCGTCGTCGATCAGGTGCTCAAGTGCTTCGCCGCGTACATGAAGCACGAGAAACACACCGTCTCGCGTGCTGAGTTCGAGCGGAATCTTCACGAAAAGGCGTTAGACGCCGCGTTCCTCGGCGATCTCACGCCGCTTCTGGCGGGCAATGTGCTCTACGACTCAGGTGCCGCGCTCGACCTCGTACGCGAGCGAATCGTCGCCCGCCTGCCAGGCGAGCCGTGGCGAGGCGTGACTTCCGATCGCGGGGCGACACCGACGCGAACCCCACCGCCCAAGCGCCGCCGCGGGTGAACTCGATCCGGCCCGTGCTGGTAATGCGTCACGTTTTCTTGCAACAAAACTTGACAACCTCGATCGCGTTGTGCGGTGGACACCAAGGCTGGTTCGTCGGCAAAGCGCCCTATGGCTATTGCAACATCCGCAAGGACGGCCGCGGCATCGTCGAGGTTGACGCTCCGGCTGCGGCGAATGTTCGGCGCATCTTCCAC
>JAEUIR010000225.1:3263-6043 GCA_016795025.1 Phycisphaerales bacterium | reverse complement strand
GACGCGGCCGTGAATGTCGCCTTGTTCCTTGGCCGCAACCGCGCGCTCAAACCACGCTTGGGCCGCTTCAAACTGCCCGCGTTTCGACAGGCAATAGCCGACTTGGTCCAGACTGCGTCCCAGGCTCGCCTGATCGACGCGGCCGTGAATGTCGCCTTGTTCCTTGGCCGCAACCGCGCGCTCAAACCACGCTTGGGCCGCTTCGAATTGCCCAGTCTCATATAGCGCGCACCCGAGCGACTCGCCGCGTTCGATCGTCAGGTCGCCGACAGCTTCCCAGGCGGCCGGATCCAGCGCGTAATTCGACAGCGGCGCGAGCAACCGGGTTCGATCCGGGTGATCGGCGAGTTCTTCGCCAAGCGCCAGCAGCCGCTCCACCTGTCCCTTCGTCCCAGCCGCGAAAAGTCCGGTCAGATCGTTCTCCACGCTTGCGCCGCGTAAGAACTCCGCGGCCAGGCGGTGCAGCGAGACCGCGGACTCATCCACCTGTGTGAGTAAGCACGCATCCACGCATTGATCCACTGCGAGGATCACTGCCTCGCGCGAGATGCCTTCCGCAGCCGCGAATGCCGTTGTCATTTCGTCAACCGCGAAACGCAGCGGATTCATGCGTGTTGCCAACCGCAATACACAACGCGCGAGCGCCGGCAGCGCCTCATACGGACGCCGGAAACTGTGCTGCGCGTGAGGCGTAAGTTCGATCCTGGCATGATCGAGCCGGCCGCGCACGTGCTCCTTCTTGAGCCGCGCGGCCTCCGGACATAACTCGGCCAATACTCCGTCAGCATGTTTGACGAGCTTGGCTCCAAAGCGTTTCTGCACCTCCGCTCCGCCGATGTCGCCGACGAGTTTGAGCGCATCCGCGTCGCTCAGCGGCTGTAGGGGAATTGACATCCAGCCGGTCGGCCAGAGATCGCGATTGCTGGTGATCAGGACGTGGCAGATCATGTTGGCGGTCGGCAGCCATTCCTCGATTCGGCCGGCGTCGTCCACATTGTCATAAATCAACAATGTCGGCTGTTGTCCGAGTCGCGCGAAGGCCCGATGGCAGCGATCCGGCACGGATAGCCCGGCCTCGTCGGGCATGTTGAGATAGCGAATGCCGATTTCGACGAGATCAAGCAGCGGGCCGCGACCGGCCGCGTCGATCAGGAACGCGCCGCCTGTGTAGCGTGCGCCATGCAAGCGGCCGAATTCGCGCCCGAGCGCGCTCTTCCCGATTCCCGGTTTGCCGTGGACCACCGCGATGGTCGATCGGCTGAGGTCGGAGAATTTATCGAGCAGATCCTGTAGATTTTGGCCGCGACCCTCGAACGGCCCATAGCGCGCAGCCAGATTGGTCGGGCCGGGCGCAGGCCGGCTCGCGACGCTCGTGGATGCTTGAACAAGCGGCTTCGCGGGTTTGGCCGCGGCGTTTCGCGAGGGCAGATCGTACGACTTCTCGTATGCCGGCTCATGAGGGAACAAGCTCGTATCGAGCGTCCAGGTTTCCTGCGGTTGGTCGTTATAGCGGATCGGATGCACGCGCACCTTGGTGGGCGTTTCGTCGTCGATGAAGCAGTAGTACGCACGGTTCGGCCAGTTGCGCGTGTCGCTGGCCGCGCCGGCGGTCATCACGAGGGCCTCGCCGGCTATTGAGCGAACGGAATAGACATCCGCATTGTGGACGTGCCCCATTAGGAGCAGATCCAGCATCTTATATAGATCGCTTTTGATGTTGGGTTGCTCGATGCCGTTGAGCCAGTGGAGCGGCTGGTGGTGCAGGCCAAAGCGGACGGCCGCGGTGGAGTCGTTGACCTCCGCGCGCAGCGTCGCGAGGCAACGCCGTCCTAACCATAGATTGTTATGGTCGTTCTCACCGGAACAGAATAGCGCACTGTTCATCAACAGGATGGCCAGCTTCGTTCCGCCGATGTGCATCTTGACGAACGGGCCGCAGGTTGTGTTTGTCGGCCAGGCTCGAATCCCTTTGAAATATTCGTCGTGCCATTTGACAAACGCGCCGAGTTTGAACTTCAGATGCACCCAATCAGCATCGGGAGCGAAATATTCGTCCGCCTGGGTTCCGTCCCGTAGCGTTGCGATAAGGTTCTTACCGGCTTTGCGGCTCACATCGTGATTACCGGGAATCACGAACAGCCGGTCGCGGGGCAGGCCGGCGGCGCTGAGCAGATCATCAAAGAACCTGGCGGCCGGCGCGTATTCTTTCTCATCCCCTGAAAACGCGATGTCGCCGGTCGCGAAAATCAAATCCGGCCTAATGGGCACGGGTGTGTCACGTTGGGCATAGTTTCGTACGGTTTCGACGAGCGCATTGAGAACCGTATCCCGATCATAAGGATCGGTTGATTTGAAATGAAAATCGGAAATGTGTAACCAACAGAGAGTCATACTGCCCCTGTGCTTTCGGGCGTTGGGTTTGCGCTTGCGAGCTTCGCCGCGAGCAGACAGGCCGTCAGCCCGCAGAGATCATATCGCGCTCCAAATCCGAACTCGATACGGCTCACGAGGGGGGCTCGTCTCAGTTTGTGTCAGGGCGATGGAGTCGCGGACACCGCGCTGAGTTGGCTCCGCCGAATTTGAACCGGCGCGATGTCCGGACCAGATCATTGGCGATCAGTGGAAGTTGGGCTAGTGTCGTGACTCAGAATAAAAGCCGTATGCAAGGGAGCATCGGCGGGGGGGGGGGGGGGGAAGAAAAAAAAGAAAAAACCCCGCCACCCGGGGGAGCCCCCAGAATGTGGCGAGGGTTTTTTGGTACCACACAAAAACGACGAGGG
>JAEUIR010000225.1:0-3255 GCA_016795025.1 Phycisphaerales bacterium | reverse complement strand
GATTGATACGGGCTGGTATTTTCGCGCCACTACACTAGCGCGATGGTTGCGTTGTGACCGGCTGCGTAGTCGGCGGCGGATTAGGATTGTTCCCATCCACGATTTCGACGCCGTGCGGCGCTTTGAATTCGAATCGCGAGCGCGGAATGTCAATATCAAACTGAAAATCCGTCGCGGTGGCCGTCACCGTGGGCGTGCCGAGGATGTCTTCGGTGACGTTCTTAATTGTCATTCCGTGTGATTTTGCGAAGTACCATACTGTCCGCGCGGCGCCGGAGTTTCGCCGATCGTTCGGGACGCTCTCGATTACGTATGTTGGCTGACCGTCGATGGTCTCGTCCGGCAGCAAGCGCATCGTGCCCGCGGCGCGCTGCGCTTCGAACATGGCGCGATAGTCGCAGGGATTGGGGAATGCGTTCAAATCCAAGCGCATCGCGCGGCGTTCGTTGTTTATGACCTGATAGTTGTAAATGTTCCTGCCGTCGCACACGGCCGTGAACTCGCCTTCGAGTTTATGTTCCCTGCCGTCATCATCTTTCTTGTATGAGCGAAAACGGCGCTCGGTGCGATAGAGATATCCGCCGCCGTCGAGGCGTTCGTATTCGACCGTACCTTCGATGTGTTCCCACCAGCGCGGGCCGTCGAGCATGTTGTCGTTTTCAAATCGGTAGCGCCAAGTTCGGTGTTTTTCGACGGTCGCGATGAGCTTGCGCTGCACGTCATCGAGTGTTTCCTGCGCGGATGCTCCGCCCAGCGCCGCGCAGCCCGCGATGATCAACGCGAGGATACATTGAATATTCATCCGGAATTCGTCCGTTCAATGCGGCTATGAGAGCCGGGGCCGGGTCATTCTCCGGCGGCCCAGACATCCAGCATACCACGATTTAGCGCCCACGCTGCGCGGGCGTCAGCGGCTGCGCGCTGAGAAACGGGCGATTTCTGCGCGTCCGCATGCGCCGCGGTTGTCGGCGGGGAGCGCGAATTTCCGAAGAGATGGATGGCCGAACTTGCCCATCGCGGATCGTTGATCCGCGCAGGCGACTTTGCCCGACGACTCTTGCAAAATCGCAAGTGTAAAAGCCGGAGCGACATCACGAACAACAAGACGATCAAGGCAGATGAAACCAGAGCGGCCCGCAGTGGCTTTGCGGCTGTCGCAGACGTGGAAACCGCGCCGCACCGCTTGCGGCCCGACTGCGTCCATTACGCGGGCGATCGTCCGTGCCGGGCCGGCGTGCAGGGTGTGTGCCCTGATCCTTGTGATGTCCATCGGCCGCAGGGGACTCGCGTGCTGATCATCAAACTCGGCGCGCTGGGTGACGTGATTCGCACGGCGGCGATTCTGCCGGCGATCCGCCGCGCGTGGCCGATGAGTCATGTCACGTGGATTTCGCGTCCGTCTGGTGTGCGGGCGCTGGCGAATCATCCGGGGATTGATCGCCTGCTCGCGTTCGACGGCGAGAGCATCTGCCACCTTTTGGCCGAACGTTTTGACGTTTGTCTGAGTCTCGACAAAGAACCCGCGCCGGCGGGCCTGGCGATGCGCGTGAACGCGCGAGATCGGCGCGGGATCGGACTAAGCGAGTGGGGGACGCCGGTTCCGCTGAATCCGGAGTGCGCGGCGTATTTCGCATTGGGGCTGGACGATCATTTGAAATTCAGCGTGAATCGCAAGTCGTATCCGCAATTAATCGTCGAATCCGTTGGACTCGAATATCACGGCGATCGTTATGAGTTGTTTCCGTCCACGGGGCAGCGCGCAGCCGCAGCGCTGCATTGGCAGCGAATCAATCTCAACGAACGTGATCGCGTGGTGGGCTTAAATACCGGCGCCGGTCGCGTGTTCGCAAACAAGGCTTTTCCGGCGGACAAATGGATTGAACTCGCGAGGCGGCTCGTGGCGGAATCGCCTTTTCGCGTGGCGTTATTCGGTGGCCCGGATGAGCGCGACATGAATCGCGCGATTGCCGCGGCGGTTCCCGGAGTCATGGATGCCGGCTCGGACCATGACGAACTTACGTTTGCGGCGCTGCTCGAGCGATGCGCGGTGGTCGTCGCCGGCGATACCATGGCGATGCACGTCGCGGTGGCGATGCGCCGCCCTGTGGTTGCGTTATTCGGCCCCACGTGTGTGCAGGAGATCGACTTATTTGGAATGGGCGAAAAACTGAGCGCCGGACTTGCATGTGCGCCGTGCTATAAACGGAAGTGTGATATTTCACCGAATTGCATGGATGAAATCCCGCTCGACGCCGTATTCGCGGCGATCATGAGGCAGACCGAATCGCAACGCGCGCCGGCCCCCGTGACAGTTGCGCTTCCCATGCTCAGCCCTGCCCAATTCCCCTCGCCGATCGCGGCCGTATAATCCGCCAATGCGGTCCGACCTCTCGAAGGTGTTGTTTACACGCGAGCAAATCCAACAGCGCGTGCGCGAAATGGGCAACGAAATCGCGATCGTTTACGCGGATCTGGAGCCCGGTCTCACGATTGTGCCGATTCTTTCAGGCTCGATTATCTTTCTGGCGGATCTGATTCGCGAGTTGCCGATGCGCATGAAAATCGCGCTGATTCAGCTTTCGACGTATCCGGGCGCGACGACAACGGCTCAGGAGCCGCGCGTCGTCACCGAGCTTTCCGCTGATGTGCGCGGCCGGCATGTGCTCATTGTGGACGACATTCTTGACACGGGGCGAACGCTCCGCAGCGTCCAATCGATGATTCGCGATCGCGGAGCTGCGACCGTGCGAACAGCCGTATTGCTCAGCAAACCTGGAAAAGCGCCGCCGGAAGTCACTGTTGACTTTGTTGGGTTCGAGATTGATGATTTATTTGTAGTCGGATACGGGCTGGATTTTGACGATCACTATCGCAATCTGCCCCACATCGGCGTACTGCGGCCGGAGCTGACGCGATGAATCGCCGCCCGCGCGTGACATATTCGGTGCTCGAATCGCCGCCGGTGTCGATGGCCCCGGTCTCGGCCGCCGGGGAAGCCGCCTGGCCGGTGAATTCCGCGGCAATTCTCGATGAAAACGAGATTGTTCAGTTCTCCATCAAACCATCCCTGTGGTTTGTGGTTGCGGTTTCGTACAAAGTGGTCTTGGTTGCGTTGTTGCTTTGCGGATTGACTTGGATCGCGGGCCAGCGGAGCGGGCTGGGGCCGTGGACGAGTTCGGTCATGTCATTCTGGATGGCGCTGGCGGCGGCGCGAGTAGCGGTGGCGGCGATGCAGTGGGCCAGCCGATTGTATGT
>JAEUIR010000224.1:1659-6077 GCA_016795025.1 Phycisphaerales bacterium | reverse complement strand
GTTGCCGGATGCAATGTCGCCGCGCAGCGTCGGCATGGCGCGGTTTGCTGAGGCGAAGAACTGTGACGCATAGAGGTTGCCGAGCGCATATGTCGGGAAATACCCGAAAATGCCGAGGCTCCAGTGGATATCCTGCAAACAACCCTCGGCGTCGCTGCCCGGCGTAATGCCCAGCAAATCCTTCATCGACGCATTCCACGCGGCCGGTACGTCCTTTACCGCGAGTTTGCCGGCGATAAGCTGCCGCTCAACATTGAATCGCAGGATGATGTGCAGCGTGTACGTGACTTCGTCCGCCTCGACCCGAATGAAACTCGGCCGGACGGTGTTGATCGCGAAATGCCAGTCATTCAGCGCGACGCCCACAAGCGATGGGAACGCGGCTTGTAACGCGGGGTAAAAGTGCTGCCAGAACTCGCGGCTGCGGCCGACGAGGTTTTCCCACATGCGCGATTGCGACTCATGAATGCCGAGCGATACCGACTGCGCCATCGGCGTGCCGCGATGCGCGGCGTCAAGCCCCTGCTCATACAACCCATGCCCTGCCTCGTGCATCGTGCCAAACAGTGACATCGGCAGATAGCGCTCGTCGTAGCGCGTCGTAAGCCGCACATCAAACGGCGGGCGGCCGCTGCAAAACGGGTGGGTCGAAACATCGATGCGCCCGGCTTCGAAATCAAAGCCCATCGCCTCGCAGATTCTGCGGC
Organism: Phycisphaerales bacterium; assembly: GCA_016795025.1. GTDB lineage: Bacteria > Planctomycetota > Phycisphaerae > UBA1845 > Fen-1342 > JAEUIR01. Next base: position 5,370 of record JAEUIR010000224.1, on the reverse strand, counting down.
CGAACTGCTCCTGCGCCGCGCGCGGAAACTCGCGAGCCAGCAGCGCTGTGTCAGGCTTGCGCGGGGCGCTAGCGATCGCAGCGACAAGCGGCACCAGTTCGGTCTTGAGCTTGTCGAACACGGCTTGAATCTGCGCCGCCTGCGCGCCGGGTTCGAATTCGTCCATCAGCGCGTCATATGGTTCGGTGTTCCAGCCGACGCGATCGGCCACCTGACGCTTCAGATCGATCAGCTTTTCGAGGTGCGGCGCGAATCTCGCAAAATCGGCGGCTTTGCGGGCCTGCGCCCATTCGTCCTTGGCCAGCGAAGTCGCGCGGGCGATTTCCTCCACAAGCGATTTTGGCAAGCGCGCGGCTCGTTTGTAACGGCGAGTCATCTCGCGCACGTTTGTCGCCACGACGTGATCGTCGCCGGCCGCCTGCGGCTCCAGTCGCTCGATCAATCCCGCGTATTCATCGCTCGTCAGGCGCTCGTGAGCCAGGCCGGCCATGAATGCGGCCTGTTCGGCGCGATCCGGCGCGGCGCGCTTCGGCATGTACGTTTCCTGATCCCAATCGAGCAGGCTTTCGATGGCGTAAGCCGTGCTGATGTCCTTTGTGAGCTTTAGAAAAGTCTCATATGTGCTGTTCATTGCATTGCTCCAAGCGTCGGACCGGCTGGACGCCGGGGCTACGCGTTACTTTTCGTCGGCAAAATCCCGCACCGCGGCCGGAATGTTCCAGAAATATGCAGCGAGCGCCGCCGTCAGAGACGCCCCACCGAGAATAAACACGGCGCGGCCGCCAAGCGTGACGGCCTCGTAGGTCAACACCAGCCCGACCAACGCCAGCCCCGTTCCGGCTAAGAGCAGCGTGCCGCACAGAATCGCGCCGCTGCCGCGAATCGATTTGCCGCCGATGACGGGCAAGACCTGGCCGAACGCACCCTGGGCGCCAATCATCAGCATTTGGCAAATCAGCGCGACCACGAGGCAAGCGAGCCATCCAAGCACGCGCCAGCCGGGCGGCACTGTGCCCAAAATGTTGTAATACACCACGCCGGCCGCCAGCGCGCCGCCCCACATGGGAGAGTAATAAGTCCAGGCGTTCATCCGTGTTCACACTCCTGCTCGCCGGCCGCATGAAACTGACAATCACCGGCGCGCTCGATCTAAGTAGCGTTTCGCGTTGGGAACGAATCACGGATTGTAACCGGACATCGCCGCATCGAACGCGGACTACGGATTCCATCTGTGCAACGTCACCAGATAGGCCTCGGTCGAATCCGGCGCGACCGCCGCGATTTCATCGCGAAGCGCCATGGCCGTCGCGCGGTCGTAATGTCTTCCAGCGGTTCCGGCCGTCCAGGCAAAGAACGCGAACGCCGCCCCGAGCAACAATCCCGCCGCCGATGCGCCGCAAAAAACCGCCAGCAGACGCTCGCGAATTTCCCCATGCGCGCGCTGCGCGGCGGACAGGAATGTCGCGAGCCCGGCCATGACCAGCGCCATGCCCGCGGAATACAGCGGCAGCCGCATCCAGGCCCAGGACAAATCCGCGAGCAATGTTTCGCCGCGAATTAGGATGGCGATTCCGCTCAGAAGCACAAACCCGCCGCCAGCCGTACCCAATATCGCGGCCCGCCGCGCTCCGTCTCGGCTGAGCGTTCGCCCGCGAAATGCGGTCCAGAACAGCCCGAGCATCAACGCAACGCATGCCGCGGCCGCGCCGCCGGCCCACGCTGTCATCGCAAGAGAATTACGCATTTTGCTGAATTGGACGGGAGCCAGCGTGGGTTGACGACGCAAATCGAACTGCGCGGTGGGCCGGCGCCGCAATTCCCGACGGTAAGCCTGCGTCCACTGAGCCAGTTCGGCGGCGATTTTGGATGCTTGCGGGTATTGAGCTGCGATCGGCGCGATCCGCGACGCGCTGGTCGCTGTTTGCGTTGTCGTCTGCGCAGGCGCGGCGGGCGACGGCGACAACACCCGCGCGAGCAAATCCGCAGCCTGCAAACGCAGCCCGGCCGGACCAGGCTCGATGATCCACTGTTTCAACAATCGCAACACGAGCACATGACATTGTCGGGCGGCGGCTTGTCGTCCTTCCAACTGGTCCAGCGCCTCAGCCAGCGCCAGCATGCGCATCGTGAAGTGCTGCAAAAACGGACCATGCGGGCTGCCAAAGCGCATAACGACAATGTCGCCGGCCACGCCCGGCGAGCATCCGGTTGACGCTACGGCGCCGGCCAGCGTGTCGAGCGCATCGCGGTGGAAATGTGCGAACGAAACATCCCCCAGCCCGCCGATGTACGGCTCGATCGCGGTCCATTGTCGCTCGGCTGGGGCGCTCATGCGCTCAAGCGCCAACAGCACCAGGGCGGCCTGTTGCAATCGCGGCAGCTGCGTATTGGTGGTTTGCTGGGCGCGGGCGGCGCAGCGCTTGGCGCAATCGTCGATCGGCCGCGTACGCATGATCGCCGCCGTGATATCGCCGCCGCTTTCGATCATGCGAATGCCGGAAGCCGCGGCCGCCGGTGCGGTTTGAAAGACGTTGCGAAACGCGGCGCTGAGGTCTTCTCCCCTAATGCGCATCGTCTGCATTTGTGGCAGGTCAGCGACAACATACCACGTGAGCATCGCGCCGATGCCGAACAGCGCCATAGCCGGCAGCGCGAGCCGCGCTGCCATCGGCCGGACCCGTTCAGTCGGCGACGGAATGGTGGTCATATGCGGCTGGATTATGCGGGCGATCCGCGCCGCTGTCACCGCCGGCGGGAAACGAGGCCGATCAATCGATACGCCAGCCGCGCCGCGAGGAATTCCGTGACGTGATTCGGCGGAATCGGCCTTACCTCGACGATGTCCGCGGCGACGACTTCGCGAAGTTTGGAGATCGCGCTCAGCAGATCGTTCACCTGAAACCAATCCAATCCGCCGGGTTCGGGCGTGCCGGTCCCTGGAGCATAGGCCGGGTCGAAACCGTCTATGTCGATGGTGACATACACCTGCGGCTTCATCATCGACACCACTTCATCGATCCAACCCTTCGCATCGCGGCAGGTGCGAGCGGAATACAAGGGCTTTCCGGCCGACTTGATGAACCGCGATTCCTCGGCCGAGTAATTGCGGATTCCAACGCCGACGGCATCGATTTTCATATCATGAATGCGGCGCATCACCGCCGCATGGCTGTAGGGCGAGCCTTGATATTCGTCGCGCAGATCGGCGTGCGCGTCGATTTGCAGCACGGACAAGTTCTTGTACCGCGCCGCAACAGCTCGAACCAGTCCCGAGGTGATGCTGTGCTCGCCGCCGAGACCCAGCAGAAACTTGCCGTCCTTCACCGGCTTTTGCGCCGCTTCGTAAACAGCTTTGATCGTCTGCTCCGGCCCGCGCGCGTCACACTCGACATCCGGCAGCGTCGCCACGCCGTCGCGATAGGCTTCGCGCCCCAGGGCATCGTCGTATAGCTCCACCTGCTGCGAGGCATGGATGATCGCGGCCGGTCCTTCACGCGTACCGACCGCATAGCGTGTGGTCGAGTCATACGGAATGGGCAGCACCGCGAACCGCGCGGTCGAATAGCGACTGTGCTTTTCGTCGAGGCCGAGGAAGTTGTTGAGTTTTCCGCTGCTCATGAATCACCCGAGTTTCATTTCACGATTTCAGGGATTTCGAATGATGGCTGTGAATTGATTGCGCCGCGCACTCGGCACGCGCTCGAATACCGG
>JAEUIR010000224.1:0-1649 GCA_016795025.1 Phycisphaerales bacterium | reverse complement strand
TCGCAGGCGCCGTATCACGCATCGGCGGCGGCATGGGGTCGGCGTTGCGCCGTGGCAAACCACATCGTTTGCACGACTTGGGCGTGGACAGCACCGGCCGCGCCGAGCGCCTCACAACAGGGCGACGATCGGTTCATGACTAGTCGAACAGAAAAACCGCGGCCGACACAACCGTCGTCCACAGGCCGTTCTTGTCGCCCTCGGCGGATTGCACGATGGCGCGGGTGGTGACGATCTCTTTGCTCATGCGGTACACCTCGCGGCGCGAGTCGTAATCCGCGTCGGCGTCGAACTCGATGCCGAGCGTGCTGGCCAGCATGCTGGCGGCCATGTCCTCGACGAGATCGGCCGTCTTTTTTTCGGTCAGGCCGTAGCCGTGATGCTCGGAAATGTAGCCGAAGCGATTTTGTGAGGCGGGCAACGCGAGCCCGATGCCGGCGGAGATGAGCCGGTTGGGCTCGTCCGTACGAGCCTCGGCGAGCACGCAGAACAGAATTTGGCCGGGGATGATCTGCGGCAATCCGGCTTTGGGCGTAATGACGCGGCAGCCCGGCGGAAAGATGCTGGAAACGCGCACCAGATTGCACGCGGCGATTCCGGCGTCGCGCAGCGCGACTTCAAAGGACTGCAAGTTGTTGCGATGACGGCCGACTCCGCGGGTGAAAAAGCACTTGGAGGGAACGAGTGCGCCCATCGAAGGCCTCCTGGGCATTTGCGCGGTTGGCAATTCCGCGGGCTTGCGAACGGTAACTCCGAAAATCGCGACGAGTATTTTCGGATGATCCCAAAAAGCCGTGCCAAAGGTCGCGGATTATAGCAACCACGCGCGACGCTACAACGCTTTTCGGCGCTGCCTGAGGTGAAATTCCCGATTTTTGGCTGACGACCGCCACATATCGCATACTTGCTGTGTCGAGCGGGCAAGCCCGTTCGACGGGGAGCCTTTTTGGGGAGTGCGACCCGGGGTGCCAACTCCGGGGGGGAAAAGAAGCAGCACGGATGCATTCGACGGCCGGACGCCGCGCACGCGGTGCTTCCGGCCGTTCACGTTTTTTTCATCTCAGCGCCGCGCGCGCCGGGATTTTTTGAACCGGATACGCCGCTGACACTCTACAATCCTCGCGGAAATTCAAGATTCCGCCACTCGGACGAAAGAGGTCGCGCCGCACGTGCAACGACCGATCATGGAAATCGACGCAACCTCGGACGGAACACCATCCCATACGCAGGCGTATTTCGCGCTGCGCTCCAGCTTGCGCGGAATCTCGCTGCGGGTTCCGGAAGGTTTCGCATCCTTTGGCCCTGCGGTTCCCCAAAATGATTGCGCGGCGACCGACGCCGAGCAGCCCGCGCCGTTCGCCATGCTGGATTTCGGCCGGCTTCCGGCACCATTGTTCACCGGCATCACGCATCGCGACCGGGAATCTTGCACGCGCGTCGTCGCCTGGCTCGACATGGCGCTGACGCGCGCCACCGACGCGCTCGTGATGCCGTTGTTCAGCGCGGGCAGTTGCGCGGCCGAAGCGTTTTCATACGCCGACGCGCTTTCGCATCTGTATCGCATGCTCTGCGTCGCCCGGCACGAGGCGGAGCAGCGCGGCATGACGATCTTGATCGATGCGCCGGGAGATCGCTTTCTGCTTTCGCCG
>JAEUIR010000223.1 GCA_016795025.1 Phycisphaerales bacterium | reverse complement strand
CCCTGCGCCGCGCCGGCTGGGACCAGGACCCGGGCTGGCTGCCCTGGCTGGGGCGGACAATCCGCTTCCGTTTCGGAGACCCGACGTGACCGGCACCCGCGGCAGCCCCTTGCTGGACCTGTGGCTCGCCCTCGCCGCCGGCCGCCTGCTGCTGCACCTGTCCAAACGCGCCGAACAGCACGTTGAAGAACGAGCGGTTCATCGCCTTGCACATGATGATCGACAGGATCAACCCCGACGAACCATCGAGAGCACCGGCGGTGATGAGCAGTTTGTTATCCAGCACGAAGCCCATCGCGACGGCCGACAAGCCCGCGTATGCATTCAGAATCGCAATGACCGTGGGCATATCGGCGCCGCCGATCGGGATGATTAGCAGCACGCCGAACGATAACGCCAGCAGGATGATGAGCGGGAATACGAAGCCCGCCCAGGCGGCCGTCGGATAGAAAACCAGCAGCGTTCCCAGCACGATGGCCACTGCGAACAAACCGAGGTTGCTCAGATTCTGAAACGGATACGTCACCGGCCGCTGCGGGATCCATTTCACTTCCTGTAGCTTTCCAGCGGCCATGAGACTGCCGGTGAATGTCAGATAGCCGAGGATGATTTCCGCGATGATGGCGAACATGCGGAACTTGGTGAGCATCTCCGGGTCTTGGCCGTACCACAGATAGTACTTCGCCGTGCCGACCAGACCGGCCGCCAGACCGCCGAATGCGTGCGAGAGCGCCGTCCGCTGAGGCACAGCGGTGAGCGGGACAAGCGAAAGAGGAATGCCCACGCCGAAGCCGGCGATGATGGCGATTCCGATCCACATGTAATTTTCAACGCCCGGCGACATGAGCGTGCCGACAATGGCCAGCGTCATGCCCAATACGCCCGAGTACACGCCCTTTCGGGCAGTCTTGGGGTCGTTCATCCAATGCAGCGAAAAGATGAACAGTGCCGTCGCGATCAGGTAAATAAATTGAATGAGCGTGGTCATGCCTTGGCGCCTCCACGCGATTTGAACATCTTCAGCATGCGGTCAGTGATTAAAAAACCGCTGACGATGTTCGTCATCGAAGCAAACAAGGCGACCGTGCCCATCAGTGTGATGTACCACGGATAGCCCTTATGGCCGGCAACGAGAATCGCACCAACCACGGCAATCGCGGAAATGGCGTTGGTAATCGACATCAGCGGCGTGTGCAGCAATCGCGACACACGCATGATCACACCCAGCCCGATGAACGACGCCAGCATGAACACGAAGACCATCGACATCAGGTCGAGGCTTTCGGCCGCCTTGGGGTGAGCCGGTTCCGCCGGATGCGCCGGCGCCGATCCGCTGCCGGTAGTCGCTGCCGACGGGGTTTCTAGTTTTGGCGCACCCTGCTTGGCGTCAGTCGCCGACTTGGCCGAAGACGTTGAGGGCGCGGCCGCCGCGGGGCGAGTGGTCGCCGGGGCGGTGGTCGAGTTCTGGGCCACGCTGACGGCCGTCAGTGCGGCCAGCGTCAGCACGGCTAGAAAATTGCGAGGTCGCGGTCCCATCGCGGATGTTCTCCTTTCGAAGCCGAAACGGCTTAACCGCCGGCGGCCAGCGCGTCGCGCGTCTGAGCATGCAGGACTTTTCCATCATGCGTCAGCGTCGCGCCCTTCAAAATGTCGTCGTTCAGGTCCAATTGGAATTGTTTGTCTTTCCAGAAAGTCATCACAAAGGTCGTCAGGTTGCGCGACCACAGCGTGCTGCCGTGATACGGCACTTCTGACGGCAGATTCAGTGGGGCGCAGATCGTGACGCCATGCTTCACGACTGTCTTGCCAGGTTCGGTGAGCTCACAATTTCCGCCACCCGGCGCTGCCAGATCGACAATCACGGATCCCGGCTTCATCCGCTGCACCATGTCGCCAGTGATCAGCCGCGGCGCCTTTACGCCGCCGATCAGCGCGGTGGTAATGACAACATCCGCCACCGCGCAGCGCTCGCCGATCAGCTCGGCCTGCTTTTTGTAAAAGTCGGCCGACAGCTCTTTGGCGTACCCGCCGGCATCCTGCGCGGATTCCGTCGTATCGACGCCGACGAATTTTGCGCCGAGACTTTCGATTTCGGTTTTTACGGCCGGCCGCGTGTCGGTGGCCTCGATCTGCGCGCCGAGTCGCTTGGCCGTCGCGATGGCTTGCAGACCAGCCACGCCTGCTCCGATCACAAATACCTTCGCGGGCAACACCGTTCCGGCAGCGGTCATCAGCATGGGGAAGTAGCGCGGCAGTTCATTCGCGGCGATCAACACGGCCTTGTAGCCGGCGATGTTGCTCATCGAAGAGAGCGTGTCCATCGCCTGGGCCCGCGTGATGCGCGGAATCAACTCGGTCGAGAAGCTCGTCGCTCGCCGCTGAACGAGTTTTTTTACAAGTTCCATATTTCGCGATGGAATCAGCGAGGTCAGCAGCAGCGAGCCTTCGCGCAGCATCTCGGCCTCGGCCGGCGTGGGCGGCTGAACCTTGGCCAGCAAATCGGCATCTCGCAACGCGGCCGCGGCGTCGTCTGCGAGTGTGACGCCTACATCCACGTACTGCTGGTCCGGAAAACCTGCGTCGGCACCTGCGCCGCGTTGCAGCGTAACGCTGATGCCGGCCGCGATCAGCTTCTTGCAGGATTCGGGCACGAGCGCCACGCGGCGCTCGTCGGGCATGGTCTCTTTGATGACGGCGATTTTCATAGCGCCTCCGAACAAGGTCGCAGTCAATGCGTGACGCGGGATCGTAACGCACCTGACCCAACAGGCAAAGAACAGGCCAAACGCGAAATTCGCGGCGACTTTTTTTGTCGATTGCAGAAGCCACGTTCGCTCAAGGCTGGCCGAATCGGGTGCGCGGAGCAGCGAATGGGCTGAAATCTCCATCGGCGCGGCCGCGTGAGCATCGCAACGATCTCAATACAATTATCCAGACAGATTGGTCGAGCGCGCCTGAATTGAGTAAAATCGCGTTCATGTTGCGCGATTTGGCTCATGCGGAAAGCATCGCATTGTCGATTGACCAACGGGTGTCGAGCGCAGAGCGCGCCGGGGTCGCGCCGGTGAGATGCGGGGTGAATATCGAGCTGCTGCTGGCCGCGGTGGCGCTGCTGACCGGGGCGGTCGGCTGCGCCCCGCGCGGCGGCATCACGCTTCATCAGACCTTCGCGCCATCGGGACAACGCGAACTGACTTTACAGAACAGCCGGTCGCATGCGAGCTCATCACCCGATGCACGGACGATTGTCGCGACGTTTTCTCGCCCGGATGCGGAAACCGCGTCGCGAGATTTCGTGCTCTATCTGGTCACGCCGCCCAATGAAGGCGAATGGGTTGTCGATGCCGGTTCCACTTTCGCGGCCCGCGGGTTTCTGATTCAAACGGCGGGATCGCTCCGCGGAAAAACGCTGTTGACGGGCGGGTCAGCGATCGTCCGCCGCGCCGCGTGGCCGCGAACGAATGAGTATTTAGTGGAGTTGGCGCTGCGCTGCGCGGATGAAACCCGCATCGTCGGCGCGCTGCGCGCGAAAGAAGCGCCATATGACGCACTGCTGGTGGAACGGCGCTATGCGGCGGATGTGATCGAGCTGACCGGCCGCGAGGTGGGGGGCCAAAGCGACCCACTTCCGGAGCCGACGCCGCCGCGCGCGACGGCTTGGCGGTGAATGACACGGTGACATATCCCCAAATCGTTCATCATGAATGTAATATCCGAATTGCAATCCCTCAACGGGCTCCGCCTCACAGCAGCAAATTGAGGAACGAATAATGGCGATATTGGGACTGATTTCGTGCGCCAGTAGTAAGCGATCACACGCGGCTGAGGCCCGGGACTTGTATGAATCAGCATTATTCGCCAAGTGCCGGGAATACGTCGAGCGGCGATGCGCCACATGGTACATCCTGTCCTCAAAGTATGGTCTCGTGCGGCCGACCGACGTAATTGCTCCATACGACGATACTCTGAACACAAAGACCAGTGCTGAACGCTTGCAGTGGGCCGACGGCGTTTGGGCACGTCTGCAACCAATTGTCAAAAAGGGAGATCGACTCGTCGTGCTCGCGGGAGAAAAATACCGACAACACCTTGTTCCTCGCCTGCTGCAGCATGGTTGCTCGGTCGATATTCCGTTGAACGGGCTTCGAATCGGGGAGCAATTACAGTGGCTTTCTCGGAATCTCAGCGGTCCGAATCGAGCTCAGGATGTGGAGCGGTTCTATGACGGGATCGCGCGCCTGGACGCGGGGATGGGTGGTGCGAGGCTTGTGTCCGAATCCAAGGCAGCTCTTGGGTGGGCAAGCAGAGGCATCTACCTATTCTTTGAACCTGGCGAGAATCGCTCGCGTAAGGGCTCACGCGTCGTTCGTGTCGGGACGCACGGCGTTAGCCAGGGATCGAAAGCGACCCTGTGGAACCGACTCCGCACGCACCGTGGAACCGGCGACGGCCGTGGCAATCATCGTACTTCCGTGTTTCGCCGCCACGTCGGAGAAGCCCTGGTTGCCCGCGACGCGTCTTTGGTTGTACCGTCGTGGGGTGTCGGCCAATCAAGTAATTCCGCCCTGCGAAAGCAGGAAGAGCGACTGGAGAAAGCCGTTTCCGAACATATCGGCGCGATGCGTGTCCTCTGGTTGTCGATAGGCGACGAACCCGGCCCGCGAAGCGACCGAGCCTACATTGAACGCAACGCGATCGGTTTGCTCAGCCGATCAATGGGAGGACTCGACCGCCCTTCGCCATCTTGGCTTGGCAGCCACTCCCCAACAGAGGCCATCCGAAACAGCGGTCTCTGGAATGTCGACTTCATCGACTATGGCTACGACGCTCGCTTCTTGGACGTGTTAGAGACGTACATAGGCATCACAATAAAGCGTGAGCCGCCGCCTTCTGCCTCGATCGCCCCTGACGATTGGTGAGCAGCAGTAGCGAGCAGGGCCAACTGCCACTTTTGGCGAACACCAAACCATGACGTCCTGGGAATACGCCGCCATGCCGCTATCAACGACTTTGGGATAGATCTCGGCGGGCGATAAGAAAAAGGCTCGGCACGAATGCGGGTACGATCTGCGGGGCGCGCCAGGCCGCTGTCCTGACTGTGGCAATCAGCAGCCAATGACCAAAATGAATCGAGAGGTATGTGACACTTTGAATCTGCCGTGGCGAGACGTTTGCGACACCTACAGAAATCGCGAGCTAACTATTTACCCGACAAACGGTTGCATCGTTTTTCTCTTTGCTTTTGGCCGAAAGCGCGACGATACTTTATTAGAAGGTTCATGACTGCCGTTCGGCGGCCATCGTCGCAGAGCGAAGCCACCGGGGAGTGCGGCCGTGTGCAATTCATCTTCACGACTTGGCCGACAAATCAGCAGCGGCTGCTTTTTGATTGCCATCTCGTTATTCGCAGCCGCGTCGACAGGGTTGGTTTACCAAGATCGCAAGTGCGTTTTCAACGTTGCCTGCGGCTCCTCTAGCTTGACATGTCCTCCCGAACTTGGAGGTAACTGCAACTACTGCGACGGGATCGCTGTCGGCGATTACTGTGAGATTTGCCGATATAAAACGTGTTCATCCGGATCTTCGCAGGGCTGTGGAGCGCGATGGGGCGGGTCTTGCGCGGCACCTGTACGCCATCTGTTCCGCCCGTATGGGTTTCGGATACTTGCGGCATGCCTGAGTGCTAGAAACTCTGGCATAAGGGGATTGTGAAGTACGCGCCAGAAGGTTGATGGCGTAGAATGGAGGCGCCTGAATGTTCGCAACGATCTGTTTGTTCAGCATATGTCTCACACCTCCGCACGACGAACTTCGGGCGCGCCTTCTCGACCGGTAGTTCGACGCTAAGTCGTGGAAATTTCCACATCCCGTGCACGGGGTTTACAATGCGCAGCTCGACTGTGTGCGGGGAACCGCACCAACCGGTCGACAAAAAGTGCGCCGACCGGCGTGGACCGGCACACCGCATGCTACGTCGTCAGTCACGGAAGGTTGCCGGCCAAAGCAGACTCAGTGATTCACCGAGGAATGTCATGAAGATTCTCATCGTTGATAAGTTTGAGGAGTGGGGCGTAGGGCAATTGAGGCAA
>JAEUIR010000222.1 GCA_016795025.1 Phycisphaerales bacterium | reverse complement strand
AATTAGCGGGTATGTCCCCGGTTTCGCACCGGCGAGACGCCGACGTTACCCGGCAAATTGAGGTTGACGGAGCACTATTCACTCCTATCTTAGGACGGTCGGCGGCGCAAAAGAAGTAGCCGCGATTACTGATCAAGTTACGACTTGTGACTGCATCGGTTCTGGAGGCACAAAACGACGAGTGGTCAGCGGTTGCCCGACGAAGTGCCCGGCGTTTTGTGGTCGATGTACGTCCACGAGCCGCGCGAGGTGTAATAGAACGGATTCAGTTCATCGGGGAAGACGTTGCCGTCGGGGTATGACGGCAACGGGACGTTCGGGTAAAAGTTGCCGTCGATGCGCGAATCGGGGCCAACGTTCAACGGCTCGCCTGGTTGCCAGACGAAGAACTGCATCGTGTTCAGCGGCGAGGCGTCGTCCTCCACGCGATATCGCAGCGAGACGGCGTGGCCGTCCTGCGTGAGCAGGTTTGTGCGGCTGGCGCCGTGGCGCCACGCGACTGAATTGTCATACCACGTCGCGTCGTTCCAAATTCCCGAACGCAGCGCGCGGCCGTTGAGGTTGTAGATCCAACTCCACGAAGCGTCAGCGACCAAGACGCGGCGCGAGAGGTTTTCGTTGTGGCGCTCGAAACGGTGCGGACGGTCGTCGCCCTGGGGGTTGTGACCCGGGCGCCAAGCCCAGCCTCCGGCCGCGAGCGGAACGCTGATTCCGTAGCTGTAGTCCATGCCGAATTGATTTTCGCGACCGGGATATTGCACATTGAAGAACCGGCCGCGAGCTTCGTTGATCGGATCAGGCCGCTCGTCGAGAGGGCAGTAGCCGATGCGCGTGGTTGCGATGTGACGAAGCTGAACGAGGACATCAAACCAAGTGAACGAGACCGGCACGCCGCCGTCGTCCCACAGTGGATAAAAGCCGAACGTGTTTTCAGTGGCGGCGAGGGCCTGTCCCATCTGGCGCATCTGCGACAAACAGACTGCGTTCATGGCCTGCCGGCGCGCGGCATGCAACGGAGGGAGAAACACCGCGAGCAAAAGCGCGATGATTCCGATGACCACGAGCAACTCAGCCAGCGAGAACGCTCTCGCGGGTCGCCGGTGAAGTGAACGGTGATTTTTCACCATCTCTCGCTCTCGCCTACGAAGATCGAGGTTCCTCACAACACGTCACGTTGTCTGTCCGACGCCGATTTGTATTATCGGACAGCTACTTGATATTGGCTCGTGGCTCTCAGATTACGTTACCGAGCCGCAAGATTCAAGTAAATTTTACGCACCAACCCGTCTTCAGGATGTCCTGGATGGCTCCCGTGTGCGCAACCTCGCGATAAGATGCGAGTTATGGAAGGGTTGGCATCGCATTTTCTTTTTTTCATCGGCCTGACGGCGGCGGCGGCCGCATTCGCTTTGTTGGAAATACAGGTCGAAGGTCCGAACGGGTGGGCCGCAAACCTCCCGACGTGGCGAATACCATCGATCGGCGTTGGGAGATGGATCGCCAAACTGTTCCCTGGACGCCCGCTGACCGGCTATCACCTGTGGATGTTGGTGTTCATGGTGATCGTGGTGCATTTGCAATTCGCGTTCGGTTTGCCGTGGAGCTGGGCCGGCGAGATGCGGGCGATCGCATTCTTCTTATTGTTTTGGGTGGCTGAAGATTTTCTATGGTTCGTGTTAAACCCGCATTTTGGAATCAGGCGGTTTCGGCCGGAGCACATTCCGTGGCACAGTCGGGCGTGGTGGTGGGTGGCGCCGCGCGATTACTGGATCGCGACGGTCATCGGCTTGGCGCTTTACGCTGCGAGCCGGCAGAACAATGAGGTGATCGTGCTTGCGGCGAGAACGGTGAGCCACGGGGGATGATGACGGCAGCGCGAGGGGCAGGGCGCGCTAAATCGACGTGGGCGAGGGGTTATCTTCGCGCGAGAAAGATCATTTCGTTTGCGCCGGGCGCGCCGCATGGCGCGAGCTGGTAGTTTCCGCATACCGCTTCGACTGTGAAGCCGGCACGCGCGAGCAGATGCTCAGCCTCCCAGCGGAAGAAGCAGCGCATCTGGAATTGGTGCGTGAGCCGCTCCTGCACACCGTTGGGGTGCGTGATGCGATGGATCAATTCCACGCTCAACACCTGGTTCAGCGGATCGAAGTGAGGCACGCGCGAGCAGCGGATCACCCGCCTGCCGTCCGGCATCTTGAATTCCGGCTCGAAAGCGTGCTCATTGACGCGATTTTGGTCGATGAGCCGTTCGAGCGAGGGAAGGAACACGTCGAGAACGAATCGCCCGCCAGGCGCGAGATGCCGCGTGACGCAATGGAGACACGCCAGTTGATCATCGACGGTCAGCAAGTGCTGGAAGGATCGAAAAGGCGTGGTGATCAGCGCGAACTCTCGGTCGAGATCAAAGCGCCGCATATCGCCTTCGACGAGCGTGGCGCACTCACGCACTTGCGGAGATTCGGCGGCGAGCTTAGCGCGGCATATGCCGAGCATTCGCGTGGAGAGATCGGGACCGACGATTTGCGTGCCGGCTTGCGCGGTGGGCAGCAGTACGCGCCCGGTGCCGCACCCCAGTTCCAGCACGGGACCGCACGTTTCGCGCGCGAGCGTGACGAAGAAATCGACGTCGGCGCGACTGGCATATGGGACGACGTAGTCGTATAGATCGGCGGTTTGGTTGTAGCTGTCGTTGGTGGTCATGGGCCGAGTCGGATTGTATGCTCCGGGCATTGAAAGAACCGGAATCGCCAAATGGAGGTTGGGACGTAGCGTGGGGATGTAGATAAACAGTTTGATGGCAGGTCCGGGATTGCTTGACGCCCCCGGCGTTCTGGGGTTATGCTACACGTCTTGACGATATGGGCAGCCGGGAGCGCGCGCGCCACGAAAAACCGCTGGTTAGCGCATCCGGCTTGATGTACTTGTCGTAAAAAGTGCGAACTGAAGTTTTAGAACCCTCTAATTGGGAGGTGACGTTTGTCATCGCCAATCGTCCGCGAGCTAGTCGACTCGGGCATTCACTTTGGCCATCATTGCAGCCGCTGGAACCCCAAGATGTCGCCGTTCATTTACGGCAAGCGCAACGGGATCCACGTTGTCGATATTCGCGAGACAATCAAGGGGATTCTGCGCGCAAAGAAGTTCATCTCGCGGCTGATCATGGCCGGCCAGGAGATCGTATTCGTCGGCACGAAGCGTCAGGCTCGCGAGGCGATCGAGCGTCAGGCGAACCGCTGCGGCATGCCGTTCGTGAACGAGCGCTGGCTGGGCGGCACGCTGACGAATTTCCGCACGATCCGCTCGCGGCTCCAGCGTCTGGAGGAGCTTGAAGCGCTTGTCACCAGTCCGCAATGGGAAACCGGCTATTCGAAAAAGATGAAGTCGATGCTGACGCGCGAACTCGAGAAGATGCGGCGCAACCTGAGCGGCATCCGCAAAATGTCGCGCCTGCCCGGTGCGCTGGTCATTGTCGACGTGCGCAAGGAAATCAACGCGATTCGCGAAGCGCGGACGCTCAAGATTCCGACGATCTGCCTGATCGACACCGATAGCGATCCGGATCTCGCGAGCATCGCGATTCCTGGGAACGATGACGCCATGCGCGGCATCGACCTGGTGCTTGGCCAACTTGCCGACGCCGTCGATGAAGGCGTGCGTGCGCGGCCGGAACCTACCGAAGGCAGCGATGATGGCGAAGGCGGCGGGCGCGGGCGCGGCAGAGCGCGGCGCGGCGGGCGCGATATCGCCGACATGCCGGCGCCGATCGACGCCGGTCACGGTGCGGCCGCTCCGACGCTTGCCTGAGAAAATCACGCAGCGAACGTCCAAGTTTCACGGAATTTGAATTCTTAGTCACCCACGGATGTGCGGCGCGGCCGTGCGGCCGGGAGAGAGATATCGATGGGAATTTCCGCCAACGACATCAAAGCGTTTCGCGATAAGACCGGGTTGCCAATGATGGAGTGCAAAACCGCGCTCGTCGAGGCTAACGGCGACGAAGAGAAGGCGCTGGACATATTGCGCAAGCGCGGATTCACCAAGGCCGCGAAGATGGCCGACCGGGAAGCCGGTCAGGGTCGCGTCGCGTGCTTTGTGGACGAGGCGGCGCGCGCCGGCGGAATCATCGAGCTGCGTTGCGAGACTGCTCCCGTAGCCAACACGGACGATTTCATCAACTTGTGCAACACGATTGCCCGCGAAGCGGCGCTCAACGAAGGCGCCAACGCCGAGACCATGCCCGAGCGCGCGATCACCGGAGGCGGCGGCCGCAAGATCAGCGACGCCATGAATGACGTGTTCAATCGCCTGCGCGAAAACATGCAGCTCAAGCGAATCGCGCGTCTGACCGGCGAGGTGGGCTCTTACGTTCACCACAACGGGCAGGTCGGCGCTCTCATCGAAATGAGCAAACCATGCTCGGCCGACGTGAAGGGCGATGTATGCATGCAAATCGTTGCGATGAAGCCGCCGTATCTTAAGTCCGAAGATGTGCCGACGGCCGATGTCGAGCGTCAGCGCGAAGCGGCACGGGCGGAAATCACCGGAAAGCCGGCCAATATCGTCGACAAGATCGTGGATGGAAAAATCAAGACGTGGTTTGGCGAGATCACGCTTCTGGGCCAGGCATTCGTCAAGAGCGACAAGTTCTCCGGCTCGGTGCAGGAATATCTCAACTCTGTTTCGCCGGGCCTTACGGTCAATCGCTTTGTGCGCTTCGAAGTCGGGCTGAGTTGAGCGCGCGCCGCATCCCGCGCGTTTCAAGCCATCATGAATGACCGAGTCCACGGCCGGCGCTTGTCGGCCGTTTTGTTTTTCGCGCGTCCATTTTCATCCGCGATTCTCGCGCTGCGAGTCAATCGCAGGCCGCGCCAACGGCGATAGTGTTGACGTAGTTGGCGCATCACTGAACAGGCGGCTGTCTGTCGGATTGAGCGGCAGCCTAATTCGCCGCCGTTCTGAACCGTGTCCGTCCGGATCGTTTTTTGACAGTCGCGCAAGACTCGCGCGAAATCCCGTCGCAACTTCATAATGTCAAAAGTGAGCCGCAAATTACCGACGATAGGTCGGGTGGAACGTTTCCACAGGCTCCGGATCGGCCCGGCCACGGAAGGCTAGGTTTTTCCTTGACGAGCGAGCGGGGACGGCCGCGGGCTTTGCCCGAATTTCGTTTTCGCCCCGCGCGCAAGGATGCTCGCGCCGAAAACGGCTCCCCCTCGCCGCCAAGGACGCCGCAACTTCGCGCATGTCCGCATGAAAAGTGCATTGCCATCGCACCGCGTACCGGCGACCGCCGGTCCATTTTTGCGCGCGATCTCCCAGGCGTGACTCGAATTCAGAAAAAGATTGAGAATTGCCGTCAGGGCGGCGTCGCGCATCAAGGCGCGCGGCTAGGTTTGACGGGCCTGCCCAGTACTTTCGCAAGCTTGTCGCGAAGCTGCGCCGCCCGCTCGTATGCTTCAGCTTCGATCGCGAGTTGAAGCTCGTTTTGCAAACGCGGCGGTGCGTCTTCGGGCATGCGCTCCAGCACTTCGCGGCGCAGGTCGGTCAACATGCGCACTTCAGCATTGGGAAATCGCCGCGACGATTGGTCGGTTTCCGCCAGGATCTCCTGCAACCTGGCGATCCACTCGTCGCACAGCGTCAGGGCGTCGTCATACCGCGCATATTGCAGCGCCGAATACACCAGCGCCCGCGCCCCCATCATCAGCGTATACGGCCGCTGCGGCTCCATCATGCCGCGATCGTGTTCAGTCGCGCCAAAGCGCCCGACCATATCGATTGCACGAATGTTGCGCGACGTATCGGCTTCCACTCGATCCCAATCCGCGAGCACAAACGTGGCCAGGAACCGCTGATAGTAGAGATATGCTTCGTGATGCAGATCGCGGCACTCGTCGGATGAGATCACGAACCCGCGATCCGCGCCGTTTTCGCGCAGCCACTCGGCCAGCCGCCGTTCGTGATAATCGAGCAACGATTCACAGCCGTGCGGCCGCTTGCCATCCGGCCGGCCGTCGAGTTCGAGCTGGAGGAGTCCCAGATCGACGCGCGTCTGAATTTTTTCGCGTCCGTCGCGGCCAATGATCTTGCGTACCGAGACCTTGCCCGGCTCATAC
>JAEUIR010000221.1 GCA_016795025.1 Phycisphaerales bacterium | reverse complement strand
GCGGGCGGGGCAGTTTCGGCCAACTGGGCGCGATGGGGTTGTCTGGCGACGCCGGGCGACCTGAATTGCGACGATCTCATCAACAGTTTTGATATCGATCCATTTGTTTTGCGACTGGTGGACGCTGCGGGTTACTCAAACGCGTTTCCCCAATGCAACGCCGCGAATGGTGATGTCAACGCAGACGGCCTGGTCAATGCGTTTGATGTCGATCCGTTTATCGCACTGCTTTTGGGACCGACCCCATAACCTTGGTGAGCGGTGAAGTTAATTTGCTTTTCAACGGGGTCTAGCGCCGGGAGCGGGCCCGCGCTTATAACAGGTCGCAGAACAAGGAGGTTCTGTGATGCGTGCGTACTCGATGGATCTGCGAAAGCGGGTGTTGGCGGAGTGTGATGCGGGGGTTTCCACGAAGCAGGTATCGCAGAAGTACAGTGTGAGTGCTTCGTGGATGCGTCGGCTCAAGCAACGGCGGCGCGAGAGCGGCGAGATCGCTCCCCGCCAGGCTTCGCGTCCGCGTCGCGCGTTTGGACACACACACGCGGAATTGATCCGCAGCGCGGTTCGAGCGCGGCCGGATGCCACGTTGGCCGAACTGCGGGACGCGCTGGGTTTGTCGGTCAGCTTACCGACGTTGTGTCGGGCATTGCTGGCCTTGCGGCTGGGCTCAAAAACAAGTCCTCCGGGCGGCCGAACAAGATCGGCCGGACGTCGCGGCGCAGCGCGCGACGTGGCGGGTAGAGATGCTGGGGATTGACCCGCGGCGCTTCGTCTTCATCGATGAGACGTGGGCCTCGAGGCCCTGTGGCAGACCATCGGGCGATTGCTCGATCGCTTTTCCCCGCAGGAGTGCCGGGCCTACTTCAGGCACTCAGGCTACTCCGCTACACCGGAATGAAATGCGCTCTAATTACGCCGCCACCGTCGCCGCCGCGATTTCGCTCCACGGCCCCGTACGCACGGTTGCGTGACCAGCGGCAGCCCGCGAGGGCTTACCTGCGTCAATGTCGTGACAGAATCGCCGCGGCTGCTATGGTTATGAGAGCGAACAAAGGAGCCGGGCATGATCACGATGCGAAAAGGCCACGAGCGCGGCCATTTTGATCACGGTTGGTTAGATACGTACCACACTTTTTCATTCGGCGACTATCGCGACCCCGCGCACATGGGCTTTCGGGTGTTGCGCGTCATCAATGAAGATGTGGTCGCGCCCGGCAAGGGCTTTGATATGCACCCGCATCGCGACATGGAGATCATCACGTACGTGTTGAACGGGCAGCTTGAGCATCGCGACAGCCTCGGCAACGGCGCGGTGATCCAGCCCGGTACGGTCCAATACATGGCCGCCGGCGCGGGCATCGTGCATGGCGAGTTCAATCCGTCGCCCACTACGCCGGTGCATCTGATGCAAGTCTGGATTTTTCCGGATCGCAAGGGGCTGCCGCCCCGCTATGAACAGCGCGATTTTCCGTCCGCTGGCGAGGCCGGGAGATTCACGCTGCTGGCGTCGGGCGATGGCCGCGATGGCTCAATCCGCATCAATCAGGACGCGTCGCTGCTTGCGGCGAAATTGCGCCACGGACAGGAGCTTAATCACGCGCTGCGACCGAACCGGCACGGCTGGGTGCAAGTGATGCGGGGATCCGTGTTGCTTGGCGGAAACAGGCTGGCGGCCGGTGACGCAGCGGCGATCAGCGGCGAGCCGCTGATCGAGGTCAAATCCGAAAGCGAAAGCGAGTCGGAATTGCTGTTGTTCGATTTGCCGTAATAATGAAGAACCACCTCGGCCACCAATGAAACGGGTGGCCAAGGTGGTGGTCGATTCAGAATGTCGGATCGCCAGGTCTATCTTCGGCGCAGCAGCGCGACGCCGAGAACCACAAGCAGTCCGCTGGCCGGTTCGGGAATCGGCGAGTAATTCACGACGAGTTCTGGCACCTGGCCGCCTCCGCCACCCTGCGGTGCTGCACCTTCAGACGACACAAACGTCAATTGACAGCCGACCGGGGCGTCGAGGCCGATGCCGTAATTCGGGTGCGTTCCGTCGTAATACTCCCGAATCAAGCCTGTCACGTCGACTTCATACCATGTGTAGTTCGGGCTTTGCGCGCCGCTCCAGGTTCCGTACGCATCCGCGTAAGACTGTCCGCTGCTGCCGACAAAATCGCCGCCGGGTGTCGTCCAATTTGTTCCGGTCTCGGCCCGGTTCCAAGTGACCTGCGTTTCATTCCAGGCGCGGATAATGCGATATGCCGAAAACGACGTATTCGTTGTCGCTCCGAAGTACGATAGTCCGTTCAGCCGCAGCGTCGCGCTATCGATCATCGAGTCAACGGGGATCGGCGCGAGGTCGAAGTGAATGACGGTGCGTTGGTCGTTGCCCACAGCGTCGTAAACCGACAGGAAGTCGATTGGCCCCGAAGTGTCGGGCGAGAACTGAAGCAGCCGATTGTCAGCGGATGCATTGAGTACGGCCTGATCGGCGAGAGCCCCCGGCACGGCCAGCGCGATGGCGGCCACCAATGCGATTCGTTTGAACGCGGAATACATGCGAAGTACCTCCGAGCGAAAATGTGCGGCGGATACAAAATCCGGCACACTAGCTCGTAGGAGCGCAGTTCGCTCTAAGTCAATTACACGTCAACCGCAGCGCGGTCACGTTTGCGCGTAACTGCTTATGAACCAAAGAGTTTGATTCGATTCGGTTTTTGCGGCGAGACGGCAGCTTTCTCGTCAGATCGAACTCGCCGTCTACGCGGCGATCGACCCAAGCACCAGGGGCGAGCGCCGCGCCGGTACGCGGATCGCGCGTGCTGAGCCGACAAAAAACTCAGTCCCGTGACGCGCCGGGCGCCACGGGACCGTGAAGGGGGGACACGACAGCTTCCAAGCAAGATTGTTCGATTTCTTATTCAAGCCGCCAAGCGGAATCGCCGAAATCCTGAAGATTTCCGCGCGCATTTCCTGTCGGCTTTGGCATCGCGGTGTTTGGCATCCCGTGGCGACGCTTTTATCATCCCGCGTATGACACGAGCGGTTCTCACCTTCCTTTGTCTAGTTGCGACGTGCTTTGGCGCTGGATGCCAGCGGCCGGCGATCCCAATCGAGCCAACGTCCGCTTCGACGCGCGTCGCTGATTATGAGGCATTCGTTGACCGGACGCTGACGCTCCTGCGCGAACGGGATTTCACGCCGCAAACCGTGGATCGGCAGCGCGGCCTGATCGTCACGCGCCCGACGGTTTGTCGGCAGTGGTACGAAATTTGGAGGGACGACCCTCAGGATGCGTATCACGTCATCGAATCGAGCCTGCATACCGTGCGAAGCATCGTGACGATCCGCATCGAGCGCGGCTCAGCCGTTGAGTCGTTCGAGACTGCGCTGTCACCGGCCAAAGGCGGCAGCGCGCCGTCCGGCGAGGCGTCGTCGCAGCCGAGCGGTGAGGAGATTGCGGTATCCGTTGAAGTTGAAAAGTCGCGATTCAGCACGCCTGAGCGGCAGGTCACTACCGCATCCGGCGCGATCGCCATCTATAGCGAGCGAATCCCCACAGCCGAAGGTTTGCGCAAATCTAATGTGGCGCTATCGCATTGGGTCTCTCTGGGGCGCGACGGCGACTATGAGCGACATCTGCTGGCCGCAATTCTGAAGCATGAGTAGTTTCGCGCCGGCGTCGATCGCATGCGGGAGTCGTGCCCGATCGTTGGGAATCAGCCGAGGAACAGGTAATGCGTGTGGCTGAAGTATTGTGCGAGCAGCTTGAATACACGCGCGACTGGACCAATCGGCTCCTCGCCGATTTGGAGGGAGACGATTGGTCATTCCAACCTGGTGCGGGATTGGCGCATGCGCATTATCTCGTCGGCCACCTTGCGGTTTCCCAGCATGTGCTGGTTTTCGTGCGCGTTCTGAATCGGCCGTTGCTGCCGGAATCTTTCACGGCGCACTTTCCGATCGGCGCGGCGATTCGCTCGACGCGTGAATACTCATATCCCCCGCTTGCCGACGTGCTGTGTGTTTTTGAGGAAACCCAGGCGGCAACAATGAAGACCGTGCGCGACATGGGCGATGAACTATTGCGCGAGCCGGCTTTCGCGGCGGACGGAAAATCACCGCATCCGCACTATCGGGACAAGCTCGGCGCTGTGTCGCATTGCTGGCGGCACGAAGCGTTTCATGCCGGCCAAATCGCCACGATCCGCCGATTGCGCGGCCGGAATTTTTTGCGATGAGCCAGGCGTCGCCGCCGCGCGTTATTGAGCGGGCGTCACCGTGACAATCACATCATCTGTTGAAACGGCTTTGCCGTCGATGACGATCAGGCGGAACGTAAGTTGCGTAGCGGCGGATGCCGCCGGCGCGTCGAATCGCGCCACTGCGGCGAAGATGCCTTCGAGCTCGATTTCCGCGTCGCCGTCAATCTGCTGCCAGATGAACGTTAGTTGATCCGCGTCCGGGTCGAAACTGCCGTTGCCGTTCAACACCACCAGATCGCCCGCGACGACGCTTCGATCATCTCCCGCGCTGGCGATCGGCGCGCTGTTCTCAAGCGCCGCGGCCGTCGCGTCGTCAACCGCGCCGGATTCGTCTGCGAGAAGCGCCGTATCCAGTACGCTTGTGCATCCGCACAGGCCGGCCAGTGAAAGTGTGGAGAGCAACGCGATGCATACGTTCCGATGCTGACGTGGCATTTCAATCTCCGGCAGCGCGAATTTTCGATGTTCAACGAATGCGGGCGCCAAGAGGGGCACCGGTCGGCCCGACCGGACCGCATTATCTCAGCTTATCGGCAAGTTTGACGACGCAAGCAAGTTACCGGCTGTCCTGCTGAGCGAATCTGCCCGACCCAAGCGCTCTCTTCGAAAGAGAATTTGATATTATCGCAACTGACGGGCAAGAAGTTCACAATTCTCGATGAACCTGACAAATTCGCGGCCGCGCAAACGCCGTTGTTGCCATGAGATCAAGCGGTCGGCGACGTGGCAGTCGCGTGAATGGCGTACAATTTTCGCCGCGCGGCCGACCGCGGCCGATTGGACGCCGGCTCGCAAATACGAGTTCCCGCGAGCTTGGGGAAAACTGCGAGCGTCGCGCACCGCGTGAAAGGATGGATCTGATGCGGATCGCCCGTGTAGTCACAACCACGAACGAAATCTGCTGGGGCCGGATGATCGACGAGCGCACGCTGAATCCGCTGCGAGGCGACTTGTTCAGCGCGCACGAATTCCGGAACGAGGTTGTCGAAGCGCGTGAGTTTCTCGCTCCGGTGGATCCGCCGAATATCTTTGCGATCGGTCTCAACTATCGCCGCCACGCCGAGGAGCAGAATGCTCCGCTGCCGGAGCGGCCGCTTATTTTCATCAAGGCGACAACCGCTCGGCAGCATCCCGGGCGGCCGATCGTGCTGCCCAGAAGCGCGCCGAATGAAGTGGATTTCGAAGCGGAGCTCGCCATTGTGATCGGTCGGAGCGTCAAAAACGTCTCCGAGGCGGATGCTTTCTCCGCGGTGCTGGGTTACACATGCGCCAACGACGTTTCCGCGCGCGATTGTCAGAAAAAACTGGACAAGCAGTGGGCGCGGGGCAAGAGCTTTGACACGTTTTGCCCGCTAGGGCCGTGGATCGTCACGCGCGATTCTCTCGATCCGGACGCCTGCCCGATTTCGACGCGCGTGAACGGTGAAACATTGCAGCAATCCAACACCAATGACCTGATTTTTTCGTGCCGGATGCTCATTAGCTATCTTTCACACCAGTTCACGTTGCTGCCCGGCACGGTGATTCTCACGGGCACGCCGGAAGGCGTGGGCATGTTCCGAAATCCGCCGCGCTACCTGCGTCCCGGCGATCGCGTCGAAGTCGAGGTCGGCGGGATCGGCGTGCTCGCGAACACCGTCGCCAGCGAAGATTGAATGCGGACCTCGGAAAGTCTGCACTTGTCGAACGGCGAGTGCTTCGTATGTCGAACCGATCACACCGGAAACGGTCGATCCAATACCGCGCCTAGAACGCGGGCGGGACACGCCGGTTGATTCGATCCTGCCGACGCCGGGCGGGCAATCCGGACTGAACGCGGCCTTCGCGGCCCAAGATGGTTTCGCGCCCTCCGGGTGGGGTTCATGGTTGCAGGGGGTTGGATGAACG
>JAEUIR010000220.1:2382-6169 GCA_016795025.1 Phycisphaerales bacterium | reverse complement strand
GCGCCGGAATCGGTGTACATCTTCCGCACGCTTGGAATGGAGCCATACGGTCGTATTGCGGCCGGCGTGGCCGAGCTGATTTCGGTGGTGCTGCTACTGATTCCCCGCACAGCGGTTTACGGCGCGGCGTTCAGCCTTGCGGTCATCAGTGGCGCCATCATGAGCCACCTGACGAAGCTGGGCATTCAGGTGCAAGACGACGGCGGGTTGCTATTTGTGCTGGCCTGCGTCGTATTCGCGTGCGGCGTGGGCGTGCTGCTGATTCGAAGATTCGAAATCCCGCTGGTCGGGCCCTGGCTCGCAGCGCGGGCGACCTGCCCAAGCCGCCGAGCGCTGGCGGAGCCGTTGACACGGGGATAGTATGGTCTCGATGCAGG
The DNA here is from genome assembly GCA_016795025.1 of Phycisphaerales bacterium. GTDB lineage: Bacteria > Planctomycetota > Phycisphaerae > UBA1845 > Fen-1342 > JAEUIR01. The sequence goes on along the minus strand of JAEUIR010000220.1, from coordinate 5,792 downwards.
GTTCGACATCCGTTGGCGCGGATCATCATTCAATCGAACAGATCAGCCGGCGCGGCCAGACTTGCACCTTGCTGATCCAGGCGATTCGGAGCGTTCTCGCGCAATTGCGCGAAGCGCTCGAGTTAGTCTCCGACGCGCAATACACAACTCGCCCGGTGGGCAATTTCGATTCGAGCATTGGTGGTCATGTGCGGCACTGTCTGGACCACATCGCATCGATCTGCTCGGCGCAGTCCGCCGATACGCTCGATTACGACCTGCGCGAACGCGGAACGGCAGTGGAGTGCGACCGGTCCTGCGCGCTGCGGGAAATCGACCGTTTGAGTCGGGCGCTGGAGCACTGGAACGACGAGAACGCCGACCGCGGGATTCGACTGGCCGTGACGCTCAGCGGCGACGGCGCGCGGGCGATGGTGGATTCGACGCTTGGGCGCGAGCTGGCATTTGTCCACAGTCATACAATTCATCACAACGCCACGATCGCGTCGATGGCCCGCACGCTCGGCGCGGCGCTTCCGGATCGATTCGGCTACGCGCCGGCGACGCTGGCGTATCTAAGACAAAACGCGTGTGCACCGTCACCATCATCCGCGTAAGCCCTGTGTCGGCCAGTGATTCGCCCTGGTTGCGCATCGCCTGCAATCGCGACGAACTGCGGACTCGACCGCTTGCATTTCCCCCCGAGACGCGCCGTTTCGGCGCTTATCACGCGCTGATGCCGATTGATCCCGGTAGCGGTGGCACCTGGATCGCGGCCAACGATGCGGGATTGACGCTCGCGCTGCTGAATGTGAATCCACACATCCGTTCCAATTCGCGCGAGGATGCGGCGCAATTTGGCCACGCCGCCGTGCATTGCGGAAAAGCGCTCGATGAGCGTTCCGCGCCGCTGCCGGGCGCGCCTGCCGCCGCCTGGACGCGGCGTCGTCATTCGCGAAGCCGGGGCGAGATCATCCCGATGCTGCTGGCTTGCGCCGACGCCGAGAACGCCGCAGCGCGCGCGCTCGAATTCAGCGCCACCGATTTTCCGCCGTTTCGATTGGTAATGGCGGACGAACGCACCGTGGCCGCGATTTACTCTGATGGATTGACATTGCGCGCGGATCCTTTGGTTGCGCATCGCGCCGATCGTGCCGTCATGTTCACCTCTTCCGGGTTGGGTGATGCCTTGGTTGAGCCGCCTCGTAGAGCGTTGTTCGACGAGATGTTCAGTGGGAAGGGCGATCTGTCGCGAACTCAGGATGAGTTCCATCGGCATGTCTGGGCGGATCGGCCGCATCTGAGCGTGTGCATGCGGCGCGATGACGCGCGCACGGTGAGCCATACGCTGGTCGAGGTTCACCCGCATTGGATTCTAATGCGATACCACGCGGATGCGCCAGACATTGCGGCATGCGATACCAAGCTTCAACTCGCGCGCGGCGCTGGGCGCTGATTGATGCGACGGCGGCTCTGGCGCTGGTCGGCAGTCTATGGCGCGGCGCTCCTGGCGTCGTGCGTGATGCAGTTCTTTTGGCCAGGGGCGGAGCGGGCATCGGCTAACTTGAAGTTCGCGGTGGTGCGACCCGGATTCTCGGACGAATCGTCGTCGCGCGCTGCGATTAGCCTCGCATATCGCGAACTAGGCCAAGGGACGGCGATCGTGCTGCTGCACGGCAGTCCCGGCGGGCGCGACGATTTTTCTCATCTCGCTCCGCTGTTGGCCGAGAGCTATCGGGTCATCGTTCCGGACCTGGCCGGCTGGGGCGCATCGCAACAGTGGGGCATCGGCGATTACGGTGTCGCCGCGCAGGCGCGCTATGTGTTAGCGCTCCTCGACGAGTTGGAAATCGACAGCGCTCACGTCGTTGGTTTTTCGTGGGGCGGCGGCGTGGCCATCGAACTGGCAACCCGCGCGCCGCCGCGCGTTCGCTCGCTTTCGCTGTACGCCGCGATCGGCATCCAGGAAGGCGAGGGCAGCGGCGATTACTACTTTGAGCATTTCAAATATGCCTGTGGCTATGCGCTGTGTGTCGTCGCTCCCGAATTCGTGCCGCACTTCGGGTTGCTCGGCCCGCGTAGTCTGCGGCATACGTTCATTCGCAGTTTCTGGGACACCGATCAAAGGCCGCTGCGCTCCATGCTTGAGCGATTACACGCTCCCGCGCTCATCCTTCACGGACTGGACGACCCGCTGGTTCCGGCGGACACGGCCCGCGAGCACCACCGACTGGTCGCATCCAGCGAGCTGGTCATGCTCGACGCGAGCCATTTTCTGCTGTTCAGCGCGGCCGGCTCGAAGCGGATCGCTGATGAACTAATGCCATTTCTGGCGCGTGTCGAGGCCGGCGAGCGGCCGGCGCGGCGCACGCGCGATCTGCCGGATCGTTCAAAGCCGGCGCTGCTGCCGGGTAACTTTCAGCTCGAACGCAGCATCGGGCCATGGGTGAGCATGCTGGCGATCATGATCGCGACGTTCGTTTCAGAGGATATGACCTGCATCGTGTGCGGCCTGCTGATTCACCGCGCACATCTGGACTTTTTTGTCGGTCTGCTCGGTTGCTTTTGGGGAATATTACTGGGCGATGTGGGTCTATGGCTGATCGGGCGTGTCGGTGGAAGGCGCGTGCTGCGCTCGCGGTTGGTCGCATCGCGGCTTTCGGAAGAACGGCTCGAAGCGCTGCGCGGCTGGTTCGATCTGCATGGTTGGAAGGCGGTCCTTGCCGCGCGCTTTCTGCCGGGCACTCGGTTTCCCGTATACGTCGGCGCGGGAATCGCCGGACATCACTCCGGCCGGTTTCTGATGTGGGCCGCGCTGGCGGCGCTGCTCTGGACGCCGCTGCTGGTCGGTCTGGTTTCGCTATTTGGAAATCGCGTGCTGGATCCGCTGCAACGGTTCTTCGGCAACGGCTGGATCGCGCTGTTCTTCGCGCTGGTAGGCGTCTATGTGCTGGTGCATACGCTATTGTTGGCGTGCACGCGTCTCGGCCGCGCCCGCTTGATCGCCCGCATTTCCCGTTTGTGGCGCTGGGAGTTCTGGCCGGCGTGGATTTTCTATTTGCCGCTGATTCCCTATGTTCTTTATCTCATGCTCAGGCATCGCGGTGTGACAGTGCCTACTGCGGCGAATCCGGCCATTCCACACGGCGGCGTTGTTGGAGAGTCGAAATACGAAATCCTGCGGCGTTTGCCGGTCGAGGATACTGTTCCGACGGCGCTGATCGCATCCGGCGACATCGCAGCGCGCGTCGACGCCTTGTCGCGGCGCATGCGCGCCCTCAGCCTCGGCTGGCCTGTAATTCTGAAACCTGACGTGGGCCAGCGCGGCGTTGGTTTGAAGCTCGCGCACAACCTGGACGAGGCCCGCGAACATCTCGCGTCTCATCCCGATGCAATGGTCTTGCAGGGCTATCACGCCGGTCCGCACGAGT
>JAEUIR010000220.1:0-2372 GCA_016795025.1 Phycisphaerales bacterium | reverse complement strand
ACCGCCCTCCCGGAAAAGCCCGCGTGGATCAGTAGCGGCTACCAGCGCCTCGATCTGCGGCGTACCATCCCGTTGCCCCGCGCGAACCTCTTTCCCGCACGTACCGTGCGCGGCGTGTTCACCGCCGCGTTATCGACGCCGCGCGCCGGCGAGCAACCGCGGGCCGGTGCGATCTATTCCGTCACCGACAAGCGGTTTTCGTTCATCGAGGGCGACGGCGCGCATACGCTGGAAGAGCTGATCTGGCTGCACCCGCGCTATCGCATGCAGGCGGCCACGTTTCTCGCGCGGCATTCGGCGCGAAGGGATCATGTATTCGCGCGCGGCGAGCGATTCGCGCTCGCCGTCGCCGGCAATCATTGTCAGGGCACCGAGTTTCGCGACGGTTCGCACCTGATCACGCCCGCTCTGCGCGAGCGAATCGACAACATCGCGCGGCGCTATGACGGGTTCTTTTTCGGGCGCTTCGACATTCGCTATCACGACGCGGAATTGTTGCGTGCGGGACAAGGCTTCGCGATCATCGAGCTCAACGGCGTAACATCGGAGTCCACGAATATCTATGATCCCGCCTGGTCGCTTCTCCGTGCATATCGCGTGCTTTTTGGGCAATGGCGCATCCTTTTCGAAATCGGCGCGCGGAATCGAGCCGCCGGCCACCGTGTGTCGTCGTTGCGTGAGATTATTCGAGATGCGCGCGCGTATTATCGCAATCGACGAGTCAGCATGATCGCGGATTAGTTGCGAGAAATGAGAGACTCGCCGCGACTTTTGTCGCGCCTAGGTCATGTAAATCTGACGCCGAAGCGTCAGCACCGGCACATACAGCGCGAGCACGGCCAACCCGGCGGCGCCGTGGCCCATGATCGCCAGCATCGTCCCATCGATCAGAATAATCAGCGATAACAACCCGCCCACGGCTCGGCCGATATCGCGGGCTGCCGATGCCCGCCACACGCGGCTCATCACGACGGCGCACGCAAAATTCAGCGCCGCGCACATCGCGGCCGCAATCCAATCGAGCGGCTGAAACTCGCGCCAATCCTGCCGCGCCGCGAGCGCTACCATCAGCCCCAGCGGAATGAAGATCAGTGACATGCGGCGGCGCGCGGCAGACAGGGGCAAACCGGTTGTTTCGTGCTTGGCGAGCGTCGAAAGCGCCCAGACGAATGTCGCCATCACGCTCGCCGTCAAAAGCGGATTTGCAAGCGTGGGAAGGGTTTTTGCGTTCATCGCCACAATGGTCGTGAGCGTCCAGCCCAGCAGCACATTCAGAAAGCGGCACACACCGAGGATCAGTGGACCGGCTGCCGTCCGCTTTCCGCCAAGATCGTACGCGAGAATCGCCGCGGCCAGCGAGATTGCCACGACGAGCGGCTCGCTTCGCCGGGATAGCGCCGCCGCGGACATCGCAAACGCCACGCCGCCCGCCAGCAATCCAAATGCCGCAGCGGCTGCGCGAGTCACCGAGATCGCACCGCTTGGCAATGGCCGCGACGGCCGCTCGCGCCGATCCTCCGCCACGTCCACGACATCATTCAGCGCGATACCGCCTGCGTATAAGGCCGTGGATGATACGATCAGCGCGGTGGCCGCCAGAGGTTGTTGCAGCAGCGCGCCCGAGGCAACCAGACCGACGTAGACATCCGCCTGCGCCGTGAACAGATTTGGAACCCGCAGCAGCCGTGCCCAGGCCAGTGACTTCGACGCCGGTTCGCCGCTCATTTTGCATCCATCAGCGGCTGCACAAAATCAAAGGCCCGCCGCGCAGCGCCGATGGGGTCATCCACAAACGGGTACAACTCAATGGTGATCCATCCCTCATAGCCGAGTTGCCGCGCTCTCCGCAGAAACGCAGCGATGTCGATCGCGCCGTCCCCGGGAATCAGGTGATGATGCTTGCGCGTCGCGGCGATGTCTTCCAGGTGCACGTGTCGCACCCATCGATACAACCGCTCAAAAGAGTCAGCCGGATCTTCGCCCACGCAATATTGATGGCCAACGTCGAAGTTCAACCCGACGGCCGGCGACTCGACGTGTTGCATGAATTCCGCAAATTCCGCTGCTGTTTCAATGAGGAGCTCCGGCTCGGGCTCGATCAGGAGCGAGACACCCACTTCTTCCGCGATGCGCGCGACCCGCTGTACGCCGTCCAGAAAGACAATCTCGGCCGGCCGGCGCGGTGCGCCGTAAAGCGGGCCGCCGGGTTCGGTAGAGATGTGCGCAGCGCTCAACGCCGCGGCCTGGCGCAGCGAGTCGATCTGCCGTTCTAGCGATTCCAGGGCGACCTCAGTGCGCACAACAGCCACATTGGTCGGCAAGGGCCAATCGCACGTGCGGCAGCGGACGCCCATCAGCGGCAATCCGCACCG
>JAEUIR010000021.1 GCA_016795025.1 Phycisphaerales bacterium | reverse complement strand
GCGTTCGGAATTGTGAAAGACTACCGCGTCATCGAAGAGCGTAACGGCGACGGCGGCGCCGTTATCGTCATCGTCGAAGCGACCGTGCGTCCCAGCGCGGTGGCCGAGGTCTGGGGCGAAGTGCAAAACGTCTTGGACCAGATCGGCCGGCCGAAGATCATGGTGTGGATCGACGAAACGATCGACAACGAGCAACAGCGCGACTCGATGGTGGAATCACGGCTGGCCGAGATGTTCCTGAAGGCGGGGTTTGACCTGGTCGAGCGGCGGGGGATCAGTGACATTGCGCGGCGCGAGGCAGACGACGCGCGCGACGAACGAAACGCAGCCAAACTGGCTCGTTTGGCCAAGGACGCGGGAGCGCACATTCTGATCCGCGGATCAGCCAACGCGAATCGCGCCGGGCTTGAAAATCTCTATGGCGTGCCGGCGGCGTTCTACAACTGCGACGTGCAGGCCCGCATCTATCACACCGACACTGGAAAACTGCTCGCGAGCGAATCGCTACCGGTGACGCGGACGGGCGTGCGCAGCCGCAAGGAGTACAGCCCACAGGCGGCGCGGGCGGCCATGGCACAAGCGACGTTTCCATCCGAAGGCAATCAGGCCCGGCGCCGCGAGCCGCCGCTCGCGGATAAGTTGTTCGAATCGGTCATGACGAAATGGTCCGAGGAGATCACGGCCGGCGGCGACATCGAACTCGAAGTGGAAAATCTTGATTTTAAGACGTTTGTCGATCTGAAGAAGGCGCTGGCCGAAATCGATCAACAGCGAATCAAATCGGTCGATGCGGATTTTTCGAAAGGCGCCGGAAAATTTCGCATCAGAGCGCTCATGCCGGCTTCGACGCTGGCCGAGCGGCTGATCGAAAAACCGTTCGATGCATGGATCGAGATCGTCGATCTGAAGCTGAACCGCATTCAAGCCAAAAAGGTCGGCGCGAAGTAGCGACGCGGCGTCTTGTTCGCATTTGATTGCAAATCTTGCCGCGCTATGCGCTAATCCGGCCAAGGAGCAACTCATGTTCTCAGCCGGCCTGATATTGTTGTGTTTGAGGATGGGCGGCGAGCTGCCCGAACACCGCATCACCGCTGACAACGCCGTGATCGAACAATCCTGCCGCATCGTCATTCCGCCGAACACGATCATCGAGGACAACGACGGCGACGGCGTCATTCACATTCGGGCCTCAAACATCGTTGTCGAATTCGCGCCAGGGTCCGAGCTGCGCGGCGCGCGGCCGGGAACCGCGCCGGATCAATACAGGGGCTGCGGTATTCGCGTTTTTGACCAGCAGAATGTGACGATCCGCGGCGCGCGAATCAGCGGATTCTGGACGGGCATCCACGCCACCCGGGCCGACTATCTTGTGCTGGACGGCATCGACGCATCCGATCAGCGCCGCGCGAGGCTGCTCTCGACGCCGGCCGCCGAGGACGCCGGCGACTGGCTATGGCCGCACAAAAACGACGACCAGGAATGGCGCAAGAACTACGGTGCGGCGATCTGCATCGAGCAGTCCCGCGCTGCGGCCATTCGCAACTGCCGCGTGCGCGACAGCCAGAACGGCCTGATTCTGGACCGCGTCGCTGGCACGGATGTTTCGAGCAACGAATTCTCATTTCTCAGCGGCTGGGGCATCGCGATGTGGCGCAGCAGCGGCAACAAGCTGATGAATAACGCCGTGGACTTCTGCGTGCGCGGCTATAGCCACGGCGTATATAACCGCGGCCAGGACTCCGCCGGATTTCTCGTGTTCGAGCAGTGCAGCGACAATACGTTTCAATACAACTCAGCCACGCATTGCGGCGATGGGTTGTTCATGTTCGCGGGGCGCGAGGCGCTCGGCGAGGCCACGGCGCCGACGCCGAACTTTGACTACAAGCGGCGCGGCTGCAACGACAACATGATCGCGAATAACGATTTTTCGTACGCGGCAGCCCACGGCGTCGAAGTGACTTTCTCGTTCAGTAACGTGGTGATGGGAAATCGCATCGTAGGCAATGCGATCTGCGGCATCTGGGGCGGCTATTCGCAGGAAACCGAGATCAACGACAACACCATCGCGGAGAACGGCGAGGGCGCATACGGCCTGGAACGCGGGGGGGTGAACATCGAACATGGCCGGCGAAACGGCATCTTCACGAATCGATTTGAGCGAAACAAATGCGGCGTCCATTTGTGGTGGGACGCGGACGAATCGATTCTGAAACTGCCCTGGGCCGTGGCGAACGGCGTCGAATCGACAGCCAACGAGATCGGCGAAAATGAATTTCACTCCGACGACTTGGCGCTGCACTTTCGCGGCAGGGGCGATGTCGTGCTTTGGAAGAATCTCTTTGTGGAAGTGGGCGCTGAGCGCAAAATCGAAGGCGATGTAAGCATCTCGCCCGGGCCGGAAGTGAAAGCGCCGCCGCGCGTCGTGCCGGTGGGCCGTTTGCATCTTCAGAGACCAATCGGTCAGCACAGCGCGCTGGCAGGCCGCCAGAACATCATCATGACCGAATGGGGGCCATGGGATCATCAGTCCCCGCTGGTGAGAAGGGTCGGCGGCGAACACGCTTCGCATGTTTACGAACTTCGGAAGTTCTCCGCGAATTTGAAGCTCGCCCTCAGCGGCGAAAACGTCGAGCTCGACCCCGGTCCAAAACAAGACGAAGCGGGCGAGAACGCCGCGCCGCGAACCATAACCGTGCGAGCGCGGGGCGACGGTGCTTTTCCGTACGTCCTCACGCTCGATGACGGCGGTGTCCGGCGCGAAATTCGGGATACGCTTGTCGTGGCGCGTTGGAGCGCCATATTCCTCGCCACTCCCACAGACCCGCGAAACGATGCCCGGCAATTCGCCGAGGTCGCGCGTCAGGCTGCCGAGATCGTGCCCGACGATACGAAAAACGCGGATGCTTCACCGACGAGTCGTGCAGTCGTCCCGATTGCCTGTGTGCGGTCGTTGCCGGCGCTGCGGCTGAAGTTCGGCCACGGCGGGCCGGAATCCATCGTGCCAAACTGGGATGGTCCAAAAATCGGCGGCGACCATTTCGGCATGCTCGCAACGACGCGGATTCCGCTGAGCAAGGGGAAATGGAAAATCACGACCATGAGCGATGACGGCGTCCGGGTGACGGTGGACGACAAGCGCATCATCGATAATTGGACATGGCACGTGCCCACTCGCGACGAGGCCACCATCGACCTCGAAATGGACCGCACCGTCGAGATCGCCGTCGAGTATTTCGAGCTTGACGGATTCGCCGTGCTCGAATTCGACATCGCTCGCCAGAACTAACAAGCCATGTGCCGCTCGCAAAGCTGCGTGCGACGCCATCGCGTCGTTGCTGCCTGACGCCGCGCGTCGCGCGGCCACACGGTTACAATTCTCGGGTCGCCTGATGGGAGACCAACAATGAGCAAGCTGCGATCAAAACGCTGCATTCCCTGTGAAAAAGGCACGCCGCCGCTGAAGGGCTTGGCGCTGGTCACGCTATCGGCCGAGGTGCCGAAGTGGAGCGTCGTGGATGAGTCGCGCCTGACGCGCGATTTCAAGTTTCCGGATTTCGCCACTGCCCTGCGTTTCGTCAATCGGGCGGGCGAGATCGCCGAGCAGGAGCAGCATCACCCCGATATCCGCCTTTCGTGGGGCAAGGCCGGCTTTGAAATCTGGACGCACTCCATCGGCGGTTTGAGCGAGAACGATTTCATCCTCGCCGCTAAGATCGACGCCCTCGCGGATTGAGCGACCGCGCGGACCGACGTCCGTAGCGGACGATTTATGTTAAACGGATTCCGCAGCAAATAATGTCGGTGGGTACGACCCGCCCTACGAGGACATCCACGCCATGAGCTACCTGACCGGCCGGAACCCCGCCGAGCTTGAGTTTCAACACGTCATCTACGAAAAGCACGCTCGCCAGACCGGCCGCGCGACCGTCACACTGAATCGGCCGGAGGTCTACAACGCTTTCAATTACGAGATGCTTATGGAGATGTCGGCCGCGTTTCTCGACGCGTCGCACGATGACTCCGTGGCCGTCGTCGTGCTGACCGGGGCGGGCGACAAGGCGTTCTGCACCGGGGCCGACCTCAAGGAGCAGCACGAGCATTGTGTCGGAAACCCGCAGACATACTGGAAATGGATGGGCGCGTTCATCGAGGCCCACGATCGCCTGCGAAACATCGGCAAGCCAACCGTGGCCAGGCTGAACGGCATGACTGTCGGCGGCGGAAACGAATTCAACATGGCCTGTGATCTGGCCGTCGCCGCCGACGACATCTACATTCGACAGGTGGGCACGGCGCGCGGCAGTGTGCCGGCCGGCGGCGCGACGCAGTGGCTGCCGCTGATCGTCGGCGATCGCCGGGCGCGCGAGATTCTCATGCTGTGCGAGGAAATCCCCGCAGCCAGAGCGCTCGAATGGGGTCTGATCAACCAGGCCGTTCCGCGCGCGGAGCTCGATGCGGCCGTCGATGCGATGTGCACGAAGCTCATCAACAAGCTGCCAGGCTGCATCCGCTACACGAAGCTGCATCTGAATTTCTGGAAAGACCTCGCGTGGCATGGCACCGTGCAACACGCGCGCGATTGGCTGGCGGTGAATAACCTCAGTTACGAAGTGAAAGAAGGCATCGCCGCGTTCAACGACAAGCGGCCGGTGGATTATGACAAGATCCGCCGCGAGACAAAGTGACAATAAGCGTCAGATATCGCTGACGCGCGCGAGTTCCGCCGCCACCTCGGGATGCGAATCGGCGTGGAACTCCTCGCGGTCCTTAAAGCTCTTGCCCAGCGGATACCAATAATCGATCGTAGCCGTCGTGTCTGGCGGATCTTCGCCGCTGTGCTGACCGTCCTCGCGCAGCACGCGAACGACAAGCCCATGTGGATGAACCAATAGCAACGTGCCGTCATCGATTGGCTCACTGGCGCGGATGCGCTCCGTCGCGCCCTCGCGCGATGCGTCATCCCGCACATATGCGTAACGCTCGCCGTACAGCGACGTGACGCCGACTACCACCTTTTTGTCCGCGTCCTTTCGCGGATCAACTTTTACGATCGGCTTGCTCTCGTGCGCCGGGTTCGTACTCGCCACCGGCCGCGTTGTGACGGGCGGGTCGGGCGTGGGTGGCGGCGGGCGCCATTTTGAAAATTGATTCGCGCTGGCCATCGCCGCATATGCGTCACGATCGCGAGCCAGGCGCAGCGGGCCTTCTGGCCAGGCCGACGGATCGTCGCCCAGCGCGCCGTGCTTAAACGCCTTAAATGCCGGAATGGCCAATGTCGTCGCCGTCAGGTTGATCACGACGCGCGTGTCGGCTGCTCCGGATGAGCCGCGCGCGGGGCGCTCGGGTTTGTTGCTCGCGTTGGCCGGCGCGGCTTTCTCGCCGTTTTTCGCGTTGCCGGCCGGCGGCTTTCGGTCGCGCGACGCTGTCGCATTGCGATTCGACAAAGCTGGCGTTGAGCCGGGCTTTGCGGCTCCGCCGGGTTGCTCCTCGGGGTTTACGGACAGATTTCGGATGCGAACCGGATAGGGCCGGCGATAGAGTTCGTCGAGAAACCGTGCGAGCTCATCGACGCTGCCTTTGACCGAAATGCTCACCGGTTGCTCGATGAAACCGCTCGTTGTGCGCTGCTCGGCCAGCACCGCGATCGATCGCCCTTCGGACAATCCGGCGTGGTCGAGCAATTGCTCAATGTCGCGCGAAAATCGATGTCCGGCGTCCTTGCCGCTCAGGGCGAGCGTCAATGACGCCTTGCCAGCCCACTCTTTTTCGGTGCGGGAGCGAGCCTGCACCTTCGCAGCCAGCACGTCGCGGCGCTCGGTGGCGGTTTTCAAGTTCTTCTGAGCCGTGATGATTGGCTGCACGACGGCCCAGTTCACAAACTGATAGCCGAGACCGCCGATGACGACGAGGCCGACGAGGATCGCGAGCGTTTTTTCTCTGGGGTTTCTCATTCCGTTCGCTCATCTGACACAGCATTGCGCATGATATCAACGCTAAAAATTCTGCAATCTGGCCTTTCGTGTCGTTTCGCGTTTCTTGGCCTCCGCGCGGAATGTGAACACGTCGTTCACGACAACTTGCACGCGTGCGCTGCCGATCAGATCGGCGTCGCCCGTCATGCCTTCCTGCCACTTGCCCTGTTGATTCACTGTGTAGACCGGTTTTTCCTTGGCGTCCTTCATCGTCCGCAATTTCTCGATGAACGCGATATACGTTTCATAATCCTTGCAGAGCAGATCAAGCGTGATCGACGACGACGACTCCTCGAACTTGATGTTCTTGGCGATCATCTTTTTGCCGGGATCGACCATCGACTCGACGATTGTCGCCCAGTGATCAACCCATACCGCCTGCTTGCTCCAATCATCCAATTCGTCGATGTGGTTGCGCAGCTCAATGTCCGCCTTCACCATCTCCGAAAGCTGCTCGATCTCCTTGGTTCGCTTCGCCAGAGTCGATGATTGCTGATACAGGTGGTACACCGTCCCGCCCGCGATGCAAACAACCAGCGCCGCCGCCGCGACCCCGGCGATCTGCAAGCGCCGCCGCAGCGTAATCCCCGGCGGAAGCGGCTTCTTGGGATCGAGAAAATTCAGCTCAAGCAGGTTCTCGCGGCTGACGCCCCACGCCAGGCCCAGTGTCGCCGAGAACGATCGCAGCTTCAGCGAATCGGTCGGGCTGACCCCCAGCGAGCCGGTCGGATCATACAACACACACGGCAGGCCGAGCCGTTTTTCCACCGCGTCCATCAAATCCGGCTCTAGTCCCGATCCGCCTGCGATCACGATCTGATCGATCACCGCGTTCGGCTCAGCCACGCGATAAGCCTGCAACGACCGCACGACCTCCAGCACCAGCTCCGCGACCGATGACTCGTCATGCTGCGCTTCGATCGTCTCCAGTTCGTTGATGCCTATCACTCGCGAATCGGCTGCCCAGGCGTCATAGCCGCGCACCGGAACCGTGACGCTGGCCGCGCGCGAAAACGCGAGCTGCCCGTCGCGAAATACGTCGATCTCCGTCATCGACGGTCCCAACTCGACAAACAAAACACGCTGTCGGGCGAATTCCTCCACGCGCTGAATCGCAATCAAATTCGCATACGGCCTCAGCCCGATCCGCTCCGGCGTCAGCCCCGCCGCCTCGCACGTCGCCGATATGCGCCCGAGCGTGTCCTTTCGCGCCGCCGCCAGCAACACCTCGACGACGTTCTTGTTCTCGTCGCGCGCCATGATGACGTGATCAATCACCGCCTCATCCAGCGGAAAAGGTAACTCGCGCATGGCCTGGAACTGCACCGCGCCGGCCAATTCCTGCGCCGGCGTCGGCGGAATCGTCAGGCGGTTAATTACCGCCCGATCGCGCGGAACGTCCACCACGCAGCGGCGGAATTTCATGCGGTGACGCTTCAGCGTGCCGGCGATGAACTCACCCATCGCGGCCGGATCGTCCGCGTTCAGGTTTGGCGGCAGCCTGTGCTGATGCGCGTCCTCCAGCTTCACCGTCCCGCTGCCCACGCGCGCGACGATCAAGCGCAGGCTGCGCCGATCCCAATCCAGGCATAAAACTCGTCGTCTGGCCATCGCGCCTCACCGTCCCTGCGTCACCACGACACTCTCATCATCCACCGGCCACGAAAAACCGCGAGCCGTCAACTCGCGCTGATAGCGCACCTGCGGCAGCGGACCGAGCATCTCGACGATCCACTCATAGCGCCGCGCGATCTTGATGTGATCGGCATAGCCGACCACCTCAACCCGAAATTGATACGCCTTGGTCGTAATGTAGGGTGCAATCCTGCCGAATGTAACCGGATCGACCGCGCCGGATGTCAGCGGCCAGGCCGTCGTGGCCAGTTGCGCGGGCGAGAGCGTTTTGCGCGCGTCGGTCATTGCTACGACCGCTTCGGGCGTGATGCCCGGCAACAGCGACAGCACGCGCGTCGGGGCCGTATTGATGTTGATCAGACCGGCGATCCCTTCCGGGCCGACCTGTTGCCGCGTGGAGAAACGATCCATGATGATCGCCATTTCTTCGAGTTTGATCGGGCTGCCGGCGAGCAGCGCGACCATGTCCGGCGTGATGTCGCCGCCCGCCGGTTGCGAAGTCGGTCCGCCGCGACCACCGCCGCGGAGCGCTTGCTGCGAACGCTGGATCGCGTCGCGCACCGCGCCTTCCGTTCCGCCGCCTCCGCCGGCCGGTGACTTTTCGTCGCCGCCCTGAGCGCCGCCGGCCGGCGGGTTCCCATCGCCGCCTTGCCGCGCTACGGCTTCCTCGATCTGCCGGCGAATCTCGTCTTCCGACGCGCCGCCGCCTTGGCCACCGCTTTGACCGCCGCCGCCTTTCTTGCCCGTGTCGCCGCCGCGGGACTGCATGCGGCGCTCGACCTTCTCGCCGAGCACGCGCGACCGCCCATCTTTCTTGTCACCTTCCTGGTCGGCCTTTTCGCCCTCGCCGCCTTGCGCATCGCCTTCGCCGCCGGCCTCGCCTTGCGGGTTTTTCTCGCCGCCCGCGCCCGCTTCACCGCCAGGCTCGCCGGGCGTCTCTTCAACAATGACTACGCCCGCGAGCAAGTCGGCTGGGCTCCGAAGCGGTATGTTGCGCTGCTTGACTTGCAGTATGAAGTTAATCGTCTCTTCGTTGATCGTGCCTTCTTCGATGTTGTCGGTGATGAACTGCTGAATCACCGATGGCTGCAAATTGAGATTGATGCGCTGCTTGTTGTCGAGCGCCGTATCCGGCTCGCGGCCGGAAACCGTCAGGAACGGCGCGATTCCGAAATTCAAAAGGCCGTCGGCGTTGTCATACGTCGGCTCGGTGGCGTCGCCGTCGTCTTCGTTGGCGTCCAGCAGTCCGTTGCCGTTGACATCTTCGCCGTACAGCACAATCGCGTTGAAACCCTTAATCAGCAGCAATTCGTCGATCGTGTCAAACGGCCCGTTCTTGGCGCGATACGGCGGCTTGAGCGTGTTGTAATATTCCGACTCCGCGCCACCCTCGCGGGCATCGTCATCTTCGTCGCGCCAATCCAGCAGCGCGTTGATTAGTTCCTGCCCGTTTTCGATTTCCAGTCCGGTCAATAGCGGCAACAGCAGTTGCTGCAATTGCGCGTCGGTGGCCGTGTTGAGATTCAGCTTGCTCGATTCCGGCGTCACTCCGTAACGAATCGACTTGGCGTTGTCTTCAAGATTCGCCGCGACGATCGCATAGCGCCAGGCCTCCGCGGGCGTCTTTCCGTCCGCGGACAACTCGCGCCGCGGCGTGCCCTTGCGCACCGGATCATTCTCGCGGTTGAACGCCGCCGACCAAACCAGCGCGTGGCGAAATCGCGCGGGATTGTCGTACCAGGCGGCCGCGTTGTGCTTCTCCAGCCGGGCAACGGTTACAAATTCCTCAAAACCAGATTCGGCCGCCAGCCGCGCCTGCTGCGCCTCGCGGAAAGCAAATGTGCCGGCCGTTTCGGCGCGCACGAAAAACACAAAGCCGGCCATGGTGAGCGACAGCAGGCCGATGATGACCAGTACGATCGGCAGAATGACGCCGCGGCGCGACGAAAAGCGCGTCATGGGCCGCCCTCCACGCCAAGCTGCGACGACATTGTTTTGCCGACTTTCTGGAAGCGACTGCCGAAAAAGCGATCGGCCGCGGGAATTCGGATGATGGTGCTGTAGCGCGACGGATCGTACGGGTCGGGGTCGTCCAGCGAGCGTTCTTCGAGATCGGCGTCATCCAGTTCGGCCTGCGTGATCGAATCAAATCCGACCGTGATCTTGATGAGTTGCGGCAGCGAATTACCCTGAGTGATGTCCCAGGTCGTATCCCACTCGACGCCGTCGTAATAGCGGAATTCGAGATAGCCGAGTTCATGTGACCAGATGTCGTTTCGCACCACGAGCGGATCGCCCTCTTCCACCACTTGCTGATTGAGCGTGCGTTTTTCGCTGCGAAGAATGCCGCCGACCACCGGCTCGCCGTCTTCGGTCGTGTTTTCGGCGTCAATCCAGAGCGAATAGGCCACTTCGCGCAGATCGTGCTGCGCCGGCGGCAATTCATCGGTTAGCGAGTAATTTTTGTATTGATCGGACGAAGGCAGCGCCGTGGTCATGAACGTCAGGCTCCGGCGATCACCGCGCAGCCGCTGCTCAACCGGGAAACCCACCTGCTCCATCCCGATGCAGCCGCGCAGCTCGGTCGCCATGTGGTCCAGCACCTGCCGCGCGACCTGTACGCGATCCGCGAGCTTCGCCGCCTCGCTGCGCACGTTTGCGCTCTGCCAGAAAAACGTCAGCAGCGTGACTAGCAGCAGAATAATTAGCGTCGTGGCTGTGATCACTTCGAAAAGCGTGAGCGCGGCGCGAATTGACGTTGGACGCATGCGGGGTTTTCGCGGGTGCGAGATGCCCATCTCGACGGCCCGCCGGTGACGCTTGTGCGAGATTCCCATCTCGCACACCGGCTGGCGGGAATCTTTTCCCGCAACTCGGCCTAATCCAAAATCGAATATCAAAAACTGAAAATCCATACGTCGCTCGCTGTGCACGATGCTCAGCGCCCTCCGCGCGAGCGATTGGCTTCGTCGCGCATCCGCATCAGGTCTTCAATCGTGTAGCGCGGCTGGCCACTGCCCGTGTTTCCGCCTGAGCCGTTGTTGCCGCTGCGCCCGCGTGTGCCGCCACTATTTCCGCCGGCGTTGCCGTTTGATCCGCGGTTGCCGCCGCTGTTTCCGCTTCCCGGACTCATGCGCCGCAGATCATCCAACGTCGTGCCCGACCCGCCGGAGCCGCTGCCGCGCCCGCCTGAGCCTGTTCGAGTGCCTGTGTTATTCCGCGCTCCACCCGAAGCGTCGCTTCCGCCGGCGCTGTTTTGCGTGTTCGCGCCCACGCCGCGGTTCGCGCGCGGAGTCGCCACGACGCCGCTCGATCCGCTTCGCCCTCGGCCGGGGGTCGCCTGTGAACGCCCGCGCGGCGGCTGAGCACCGCCAGCGCCAGGCAATTGGCCAGCCGCGCCATCACCTTCGCCGCCCTGATCGCCCATACCCGGCAGACCACCCTGACCCTCGACCATCGCCTGAATCATCTCCGCGATCTGATCGGGCGACATGTTTGGATCGATTTCCATTCCCGGCGGCACGATGCCCGCCTGCTGGAGAATCGGCAGCAACTGTGCCAACACTGCGAACAATTCCTGCGGCGGCAGCGCCGCCAGCGCCTGCGGATCAAACTGCGTGGGATCAAGCCCTGGGATCATGCTCATCTGCGGGCCGACCGCTTCCAGCGCCTGGGCCGGCACGCCGAAATCCTTGCCGAGATCAATTCGACCGGGATCGGATTTCAATAAATGCAAGCTGCGCACGACTTTCGCGCCGTCGAAATCCGTCGGGCGCTCTGAGTCGTTCTGATAGAGAATTTCGAGCGTAACCAGTCCCAGACCGTCTACGTCGGTCTTTTCCACATTCGCGCGCCACAAATACCCTGGAAACTCAGTGCCGAAGTCGCCGTCGCTGCGACGCTCCTGAAAAATCCGCTGCGACATCTGCGGGTCGAGTTCGAGCAGCGCCAGCATGCGATCAGATAGTTCGGCCGCACGCGTGGTTGTCTCCGCCTGGGCGGTCATCTTGAGGCCGCCGTTGAGTTGTGCGCCGATCAGGCCAAGCGCCGCCACCATGATGGCGAGCGACACCACGACCTCCAAAAGCAGCGCTCCCGATTTTGACTTTGCTCGATTCATCGCGATTTCCGGTTTTCTGCCACTTTTTCCGTGTCACTGCGACACAACTGGATTCGCAACGCGGGCTTGCAAACAGTAATCGTTCATTCGCTACTGACTTCCCGACCTGCCGGCCGCGCGTTCTTTTCGTTCCGCGTCCGTCAACCGTTTTGGCGCGGCCGCATCATCTTTCGGAATCGCGTCAACCTCCGCGATCGCCACGCGGCCGAGCCGCCCATCGAGCGTCATCTGCAATCCGAGGCCGCGCGCGTCGCGCAAAATCCAGCGGGCGGAGAGCGATGAACCGTCGGGCTGAAAGTCAACGAACGGCTCGGTCTCATAAGCCGCTAATTCGAGCGGCTCGTTCTCGTCCGCCTTGAATTCGACCAGATCGTCTTCAACGTTGAGCGGCGGTGGTCCGTGCGGCAACACGCGAACTTTCTCGATCCAGGCGCTGGGCAGCACATAGTCAAGCTCGGCCCAGGCCTGCGCCACCGATACGTACTCATGCGGCGCGCTGATCGCATCTTTTTGGCGCGATACGCTCAACGTCCCGTCGCGCTCGAATGTCACGCGATAGCGCAGCGCGTCATTCATCGCCGAGGCGCGCGCCATCGACAACAGCGATCGAATTCGTTTCGAGCTTTCCGGCATATGCTCAGCGTCATACGACCCGCTGAACATGGGGATTGTCACCATCGCGAGCAGCGCGAGAATGACGATCACCAACAGAATTTCGAAGAGCGTGAATGCCCGACGCCTCGGCTCGTACGGGATCCGTTTCCGCTCGTGGGAGAATCCCGGCACCTGCTCGCGCGAGAATCCCTTCTCGCACGCATGCAACTTCGCAACCTCGCAACTCGGCTTTCGATTGTTCAATCCGAATTCCGGAAACGACGCCGATCTGATTACTTCGCCGACTTCCAGTTGCCGATATCGTCTTCATCGCCAAACTGGCCGTTCTTTCCACCGCTCGAAAGATCAAATCCGTCGGCGTTGTACTGCCCCGGCGACTGATAGCGCAGCTCGCGGCCCCAGCCATCCTTCAGTTCGGCCGTCTTGACGTACGGCCCCGCCCATTTGTCCTTGATTTCCTCATTGTCCGGGCGCTCATACAGCGCCTTCAGACCTTCGTCCGACGTGGGGTAACGGCCGCAGTGGGTTTTGAACAACTCCAGCGGCGTAACCAGGCCGGCCGTCACCTGCTGGCGCGTAAGGTCTTCCTTGGCGCGTTCGCCCGCGCCGGTGAACTGAGGCACAATGATGGCCGCGAGGACACCGAGGATGACGATGACCATCAACACCTCGAACAGCGTGAAACCGCGACGACGACGACGAATCACTCGATTACGCATGAACGCAACTCCTATCGAATCCAGGGGACCATTGAACCACTCTCGGTTCGTTTGTTCATCAGGCTCAACTCGAAACGTCAATCAACATTCCCCGGCCGCATGAGCCGGCGGTTTTCGTTTTGCATCCCGCATTCTTCTTCCGTCGCTACTTCAATCCGCTCGTCGCCATTTGGAGGATCGGCACCAACAGCGCCACGGCGATAAAGCCCACCAGCGCCGCCATCATCAGCAACATCAGTGGTTCGAGCATGCGCACGGCCAGATCGATCTGCCGCGCCGTGCGGGCCTCATTCGATTCCGCGATTTCAATCAGAACTTTTTCAAGCGTATTGCTCTCTTCGGCCACTGCGATCATGTTGATCACCGCCGGGGGAAACAATCCGCACGCCCCCAGCGGGCCGGCCAGCGATTCGCCCGATCGAACGTTTTCGGTGGCCTTGTCGATGCTCTCGGCCAGAATGATGTTTCCCGTCGAGTCCTTCGCGATCCGCAGCGCCTGCAAAATCGGAATGCCGCTGGCCAGCAGCGTGCCGAAAATGCGGCAGAAGCGGCATAGCGCGACCATTGTGTAAATGCGCCCGATACCGATCGCCCTCAATTGAGCGACGGCCATGAAGCGCTTACCCCCTTCGCTTTGCAATGCGGCGTAAATGACGATGCCGATCACCAGCAAAACGCCGCCCATCACGACGAAGTGCTTCGAAAACATGTCGTTGACGGCAAAAACAATGATCGTCGGCGTCGGAAGATTCGGCTGATCCTCGATCAGATAGCGAATTTTCGGCACGACGAACGCCATCAAAAACGTAAACGCGCCGATCAGACCGAACAGCAATACTGACGGGTAGATCATCGCGCCCATGAACTTGTTGCGCAACTCATCCTGCCGCGTGACAAACTGCGACAAGCGGCTGAGCACATCCTCAATGAACCCGCCTTTTTCGCCCGCGCGGATCATTGATACGTGCAGTTCGGGAAACGCCTGCGGATGTTTGCCCAGCGCATCCGCCAGCGTGTCGCCGCCGGCGACGTCTTTGTGGATTTCGCGGAGGACGCGAGTCAATCCCGCGTGCCCGGCCTGCTTGGACAGCACATCGATCGCTCGCAGCACCGGAACGCCGGCCTTCAAAAGGTCTGATAACTGTTCGTAGATCACGCCGATCTTGCTGATTGGCACACGCCGCATTCCGCCCGTCAGAAACGATGTCTGCTGTGCGGCGACCTCGTCCACCTGAACCGGCATGAGTGCTCGCTCGCTCAGCATGCGCGCCACCGCCGCTGAAGAGTCGGCCACCAGCGTGCCGCTTTCGAGCTGACCGGTGAGCGAACGGGCTTTATAGGCGAACGTAGGCATTACGGGTCCGTTGTGACGAATTACGACAAGTCCAAGCCAGAGCGGCGTTTGCGACACGAGCGACGAACGCCGAATTTTCACCGCTTTATACCCGCCTGACAAGGCTTGGATGCAGCCCACCCGACTCCGGCGCCACCCAGCGCCATCACACCGCCGGACGCGGGGGACTTCCCGCTCGAGCCGAAGTCCGGTACGCTTATCGCCCAACATGACAACACGACAGAATACACGACGGGGTGAACGCAGGCACAGTTCGGGAGGCTCGGAGCGACCGGCCGCGCCGACGGCTTCGGTGGGTTTTGACGAGCTCGGTCTCGAAGATTGGCTGCTGCGTTCAGTTGCCAGCATTGATCTGGGAGCGCCGACACAGTTGCAGGCCGAAGTCATCCCGCCGGCGCTGCGCGGAGATGATTTGCTGGTTGGGGCATCCGCCGGAGCCGGAAAGACCGCGGCGTACGGCCTGCCGCTGCTTCAGCGCATTCAGCCTGAGCGTGGCCTTCAGGCGATGGTCGTCGTGCCGACGAAAGAACTGGCCGCGCGCGTGCAATCCCGTATTCGGCGGATGAGCGGCGAGCGCGAGTTTCAAATCATCGCGGCTTTTCCCGCGCGCGACCGCCGCGGCGAGAGCGAAATGCCCGTTTCAATCGACGGTGAGATTCTCGTCGGTACTCCCGGCCGCATTCTCGATCTCATTGAGCGCGGCGCCATCGATCTGAACTATGTGCGGCTGCTGATTCTCGAAGAATTTGACCGCATGCTGGCGATGGAGCTTCTCGAGCGCGTGCAGCGCGTGGTCCAAAATCTGCCGCCGGAGCACCAGACCATCGTCTTGGCCGATCGGCTGGACAGCGACGTACGCGAGGCTGCGATTCCACTGCTGCACGAACCGCAGGAAATCCGCCTGGCCGAGTCGGAGCAATCAAATCCGCTGGAGTTTCGAGCGATCGACATCGGCGACGCGAGCCGCATGCCGGCGGTGCTGGGCTTTTTGGAAGCCGAGCGTCCGCGGCGCATTCTCATTGTCGCGGCCAGTGATCACGAATCGCGCTCGACGATTCACTCGCTGCGCGACGCCGGCTATCGCACCGAAACGCTCGGCGAGCGCCCGCAACGGCGCGACTTCGGTCGCGGCGACCGCGGCCGGCCGAGGCGCTCGGGCGGCGCGAGTGTGCATGTGGATTCCAGATTGCCTTCGCGTGGCGCTGACCTGGCGTATCTCTCGCATGTGTTGTTCTTGCACACGCCGTATGAAACGGCTGAATTCGCGCATCAGATGAATCGGCTGGGCAGGCTGGTGAAAGAAGGCGTCGTGGTGCTGTTTGCCGCCGATGAAGAGCTGGACGCCTATCCGGCGCTGCAAACGGCGCTGGGCGTCGAACTAACGCCGGCGACGCCTGCGTGGGTTCACGGCCCCACCGGCGATGGGCCTTCGATGGATGATGACGATCGCAGCAGTGTCGCATTCGAAGGCGAAGACGGCGCTTCAGGCGAGGAAGCTCGTGAGCCGCGCGGCGGGCGCGACGGCGAGCGTGGGCGGGGGGGCAGGGATCGCGGTGATCGTGATCGCGGTCGGGGCGGAAGAGATCGTGGACGCGGCGGCGGCGGTCGCGGTGGCGATGGCGAACGTCGCGGACGCGGCGGTGGCGGAGGTGGACGATCGCGGGGCGGCTCGCGCGGCGATACGCCGGCGCCTGCGGCGCCGGCGTCAAACCGTTTCAGCGAAGCGTTGCGACGCGACGCGGAACTGGAGGCGCGCGGAATCATGCCGATCCCGCGCACGCTAGGCAGCCGGTTCAAGCCGGCGGGGCGATCGCGCGGCAAGGCAAAGTAAACTCAATCGAGCCGCCACTGTCTCGTCAGCACGTCATCCGCGCTTGCGCTTCCTGATTCTTGCATGGCGTGTCGATCATTGCGTGGGTTGCAAGTCCGTGAGCCGGTCGAGTTCCGGCGCGGGCAGCGGGCTTTTCCACGCGCCAATGAGCGCGCGAAGCTCCGTCGGCGTCAACGCTCGCTCAGACTTCGATCCCTTACGCCACAATTGAGCAATGCCTCCTCCCATCGGCATCGGACGAATAATCATAACCGTATCTCGCGGCGTATGTCTCACCAGCGGTCCATGCCAACTCCGCAGAAGCGACTTGCGGCGAACCACCCCACCCGGAATCAGAAACCAGCGATCAGAAGCGTGATAGGCAATGAGCGCACCACCCACAACAATCAGAAATGACGTGACGAGCAACAAGAACATGTTCCAGCGAATCAGGCCGCCATGCACGATTAGCTGCACGGCCATTTGAATGCCGAAATTGGCGAAGACCATCAACGGAATACCGATGCGCAGGAATGTGCGATTGATGCTGTTTCGAGGGGACGTTTTGCTGTCGCCCTTCCACACTGCGGAATCAACGAGGCCGCAGATCATCGGCTCCGCCTCGTCCAGCGTCACGGGCTCGAACGGCACGGTGATCGCTCCTGGCATCGTCGGCCGATCCTGCATGTAATAACAAACCGCGATTCCCGGCAGTTGCCGCGCGTCGCGCAACGCTTCCAGCCGCGAGGCAACAAATTTTGCGTCGCGCCAACTCGCGGCCGCCTGCGCCGCGGCGGCGAGCAGTTCGTCGTCGAGCGTGTCGCTGAACGGCTGCTCTTGATGCGCCTTGGTCAGGAACCCGGGCAACATCAGAAAGTGGCAGCGTACCTCGCTCGCGGACGAATTCGCACTCATTGATCAGCCTTACGCGGCCGCGACCGGTTGAAACAACACAAACGGCACGCCGTCCGGATCGCACAGCACGGCCATGTGGCCGCCCTCGGGCAATGGTTGCGCAGGGATGATCACGCGCGCTCCAAGCTCGGTCGCGCGCGCTACATAATCCGCGATGTCGCTTACCTCAACATGCAGTTGCACGAATGCGTGCGCCTCCGGCGGCGCGGGCCAAACACCGCCGTCGATGCCGCGTCCCGCGCCCGTACTAAGCATTCGATAGCCAAGCGCATTGTTCGCGCTTACGGTCCAGCCGAATAGCTTGGTGTAAAACGAGACAAGCTCATCCGGCTTGCGGCTGACGATTTGCCAATGAATAACGGGATTGCCCATGTTTTTCTCCTTTCAACGCGCTTCAGCCAGACGCAAACGCCGATTGCCCGCCGCGCCCTGCCCAGAATCCGCTTTCGACCGCTGGTTTCGGCAATTTGCCAATCCTATCGCGGGTTGTGCGCTGCGCACTCCGAAATTGACAGTCCCTACTCGGGCTTTAACAACTCCGGCGCGAGCAACGCCGCGAAAATCGTGCGAGCGTTGAACAACGCGTGAATGCCAACGCAGATCGCCAGCGAGCCGGTCGCGAAACGTAGCGCCGCAAGCGCGATGCCCAGCGCGATCAACGGCGCGATGTCCTGAGGCTGACCGTGGATCAGGCCAAACGCTGCCCCACTGAGCACCGCCGCAAGCCATGCGGATCCGGTCGCCTGCCACAGCGCCGGAGCGAGCAATCCGCGAAAGAAAAACTCCTCCGCAAGCGGGGCGATGACAATGGCCGAAAATGCGAACATCGCCGTTCCCGCGACACCCCACGCATTCTCATGCAGGCATGTCAACACCGGATGCACCGGCGGTGGCTCTGACGGGTGCGTCCAGCGCCAGAGAATCTCGCCGGTCTTGAGTTGCAGCGCCATCAACGCGATCAGCGCGAGCAATGTCCCCAGCGCAATGCCGGTCAATTTCGGCAGGCTCAACCGCCGCACACCATGCCAGCGGGCCGGCATCCACACGAGCACCCCGGACATGATGACGATCATCAGCAGTTTCGCCGCCGCATCGATCATCTGCACGCGCATGAACGCGTCGGACCCCAGCGTCGCGGCTTCGGCCCGATCAGCGATCGTCAAAAATGACTCGATCAATATCCAGACTGCGGCGAAGTAGCCCACGATCAAGGCCAGCGGAAAATGCAACGGCGGCGCGGCGTGGGGGGGACGAAGTCCGCGCAGCGGGTTTGATTGAAGCCCGCGGCGAAACAGCCACACGACCGCCACGATCCACAACGCGCCGCCGACGATCAGCGCGCCGCCGTCGATGATTTGAATGATCCCCGCCCACGCGGCTAGCATGCTGGTTTCCGTGCGATGCCGGAGGCTCGTTGCGCCGGCCACGCGGCGGCGCAGAGGCGAACGTGATGAACGTACTGGCGGAAATCCTGGCGCACAAGCGCGACGAAGTCGAGCGAGCGCGCCTCCTCGCTCCCGTCGAAGCGCTGCGAGCGCTGCCGGCGTATGCGCAAGCGCCGCGCGATTTCTTCACGGCCGTTGCGGCGCCAAACGCGCGCCGCCCAAATGTGATCGCAGAAATCAAACGCGCCAGCCCGTCGGCGGGCCTGATCGCGCAAGACTTCGATCCTGTCGCAATCGCCCGGCAGTACGCAGCAGGCGGCGCCGTGGCGCTGAGCGTGTTGACCGACGCGCGTTTTTTTCGCGGAGACCTGGCACTTATTCAAAGCGTGCGAACAGCTGTCGCGCTCCCGGTGCTTCGCAAGGACTTCATCGTTGATTCGTACCAGATACATGAGAGTCGTGCGGCCGGCGCGGACGCGATCCTGCTTATTGCCGAGGCGCTCAGCGGCGCGCAGCTCGCGGAATTCGCGGCGCTGGCCCGTTCGCTTCAACTTGGCGTGCTCATCGAAGTTCATTCCGCGGAGCCGCTGGCCATGGTGTTTACGGCCATGGGCCCGCGGCGCGACGGCATTCTGCTCGGAATCAACAACCGCAATTTGGCGACGCAAACCATCGACATCGCCGTCACGGAGCAACTTTCTCCAAGGGTGCTTGCCGATCTGCCGATCGTCAGCGAGAGCGGGCTTCGCACGCGGGATGACGTGCGCCGCATGCACGCGGCCGGCGCACGAGCGCTGCTGATCGGCGAAACGCTGATGCGCAGCGGCGCCCCAGCAGAGAAACTGCGGGAATTGCTGGGGGAATGAGCGATGCAGAACGCAAGATTCAAGACGCAACAAAAGGCCTATCCAAGACATCGTGTCTGGCGGGGCCGCGAGCGTAATCGCGCGATCGCGGCCGGGGACAGCGCCGGGTATTGTCAGGCGCATCAAATTCCGAATCCGCAAAGCACGCCTCGCATAGAATAATCGCGCTGTGAATGATCTCGCGCCAGTTCCGCCGCCGCTCACCCGCTGGGAATACGCAGGACTTATGGTCACATATTGGTGCAATGCGAAATGCGCGTTCTGCTACGTATATAGCGCGCCTGATCGCGGCGGAAAAATGTCCCCCGCCGACGCCGTGGCATTTTGGCGCGGGCTCCAACAGCATGCGGCCGGCGAATCCCGGACGATGAAAATCCATCTGGCCGGCGGCGAGCCATTCGGTGATTGGCCACAATTACTCAGCATTGTGCGGGCGGCGCACGAGGCGGGCCTGCCGCCGCTCGAAAAGATCGAGACCAATGCGTTCTGGGCGAGTGACGAGAACCTGGTTCGCGCGCGGCTTGAGCAACTCGACGCCTTCGGCATGAACATGTTGCACATCTCCGCGGATGCGTATCACCAGGAGTTTATCCCGCTCGACCGCGTCGTGCGGCTGCTGTCCATGGCGCGCCGCGTGCTTGGTGGTCGACGCGTGCGCGTGCGCTGGTGGGATACGCTGCTTCGTCCCGTGGACGTGCGCGGCAGAGCCGTCCACGAAAAGCAGTCGATCTTCGCGCTGGCCACCGCGAAGCATGCGGATCGCATCGCGGGACGCGCGGCCGATCGCCTCGCGCCGTTATTACCGCGCTATCCCGCCGAGCATTTTCGCAATCGGCGCTGCGAATCCGAGATTCTTCAAAGCCGGCACGTGCATGTTGATGCGTTCGGAAATGTCTTTCCCGGCGTCTGCGCCGGCATCATCCTCGGCAACCTGCATGAACAGCCGGCGGATGTGCTGTGGGAGCGCCTGAGCCGCGCGTGGCCGTCGAATCCGGTTCTCGAAGCCGTTGTGCGCGGCGGCAGTTACGCGCTGATGCAGCGAGCGATTGAGGTTGGTTATATTCCGCGAGTCGATGGATACGCGAGCAAGTGCCATTTGTGCAGCGACGCGCGGCAGTTTCTGTTCGAAGCTGGAATATGGCCGCATGCCATCGGCCCTGCGGATTGTTACGCGAACGCGCGGGACCATTCGGAGACGGCTGCCTGGCGTGAAGCCATCGAACGCCGGCGCGTTTCGCTGCCGGTGATCCAATGACACGGGTAGCGTGACGCCTCATTTTGACACGCGGCGCGCCGAACGTGCCTGCGATGTCCGCATTTTGAGTTTTACATTGTGCTTTGTTTACGCCGCTAATTCGGCCACAAACGTTGCAATGTCCCGCGCGATTTCCGCCGGGCCGCGCCCCGCATCCGCGGCAGCCAGCACGCGACGAACAATCGCGCTGCCGACGATCGCGCCGTCAGCGAATTCGCAAACCGCCGCCACATGCTCCGACCGCGAAATGCCGAAGCCCACGCATACCGGTTTTCCGCACGTCGCGCGCAGCGCGGCCACATCCTCGCGCAGCTCCGGCGGCAGCGCGGCGCGCTCGCCCGTTACACCCACGGTCGATTGGTAATACACAAATGGGCGGGAAATGTCGGCCAGACGCCTGCGCCGTTCGGCTGATGTCGTCGGCGCGACCATCGCCACCAGTGCGACATCCGCTGTCGCACAGCGCGCGGCGGTGTCGCCGATTTCCTCCAGCGACAAATCCGGCATCAGAAGCCCTTCAATGCCGGCCGCGCGCAATTCGCGCGCGAACGAATCGATGCCGCGCCGATATCCGATCGAATAGCTCACCATCGCGACCAGCGGCACGCGAATCCGTGATTGCGCTGCCCCGAGCGCCTCCAGAAACGGCGACAAGCGGAACCCGCAAGCCAGCGCGCGCGAAAACGACGCCTGAATCACCGGACCATCGGCGATTGGATCGGAAAACGGAATCCCCAACTCAACGCAGGGGCATAGAGCCGGATCGAGCGCATCGAGAATCGCGATTGTCGTGGCCGCATTCGGAAAGCCGGCCGTGATGTACGGCAATATGCTCCGCCGCCCACGCGCCGACGACTCAAAGCTCGCCGAAAGACGCTTCAACGCGCCGCCTCTTCCGCGCCGCTCGACCCGAAAACGCCTAGTTGCCACCCCATGAACGTCCAGTGATCTGCCTGCGTTTCGATCTGCTTGTTCAACGGTTTGCCCGCGCCGTGGCCTGCCTTCGTCTCGACGCGCAGCAGCACGGGATGTTCTTTGCAGTTTTGCGCCGCCTGCATCATCGCCGCCATCTTGCGCGCGTGCATCGGGTCTACGCGCGAGTCTGACTCGGCCGTGCTCAGCAGCGTTGCGGGATAGCAGACGCCCGGCTTCACATTGTGATACGGCGAATACGCGATCAGTGACCTGAACTGCGCGGCGTCCTCCGCCGAGCCGTATTCCGGAATCCACAGCCGGGCGATCGAGAGCTTGTGATAGCGGATCATGTCAAGCAGCGGAACCGCGCTGTGCGCGGCCCGCCATAACTCCGGCCGCTGCGTGACGGCCGCGCCTACCAGTAATCCGCCGTTGCTCCCGCCATAGCAACCCAGTCGCTCGGGACGAGTGTATTTGTCGGCGATCAGTTTCTCGGCCGCGGCGTAGAAATCATCAAACACGTTCTGTTTCTTGTCGAGCCTCCCGGCCTGATGCCACGCCGCGCCGAACTCGCCTCCGCCGCGCAGATTCGCGACCGCGTAGACGCCGCCGCGGCTGAGCCACACGAAAAGTTGCGGGTTGTACGTGGGCGTGATGCTGATTTCGAACCCTCCGTAGCCATACAAAACGGCCGGGTTCGTGCCGTTGAGCTGCATATCCTTGCGATGAATCACAAAGATCGGCACGCGCGTTCCATCCTTCGAGCGCGTCCAGATCTGGTTGGTGGTGTATTTCTCGAAGTCAAAATTCACCTCGGTCTTCTCGACGATTTTCATTTCGCGCGACTTGATGTCATACGTACACACCGCCGGCGGATACGCGAACGACTCAAACGAGAAATACACAGTGTCGCCGTCAGGCTTGCCGCCAAGGCCCCGCACCGTGCCGATCCCCGGCAAGCGCACTTCGTCCAGCAACTCGCCGGTGCGCTCATACACGCGCACTTTTGAATGCGCGTTTTGCAGCATGTGAACGACGATTTTGCCCCCGATCATCGCGAAGGCGTCGATCACGCCGTCACCCTGCGGAATCAGTTCTTTCCAGTTCTCCTTGCCGAGCTTGTCGATCTCGGTTGTCAGGATGCGCCCGCGCGGCGCCTGCCAGTTGGTTTGAATGAACAACTGCTGCCCGTAGGCGTCGGCGTCAAAGCGACCGTCCAGCCCCACCGCGATCGGCTCAAACTTGTCGCCTTTGCGGATGTACAAATCGTTCTTTGCCCAATCGAGCGAATTCATCAACAGCACGTGCTTGAAATCGCTGGTGTTCTTGACGTCGTTCCATTCCTCCTTCGCACGGCCTTCGCCGAAAACGCGCTCATCCGCGTCCAGCAGCGTGCCGAATTTGTGGTAATACACGTGTCGGTGATACGCCGCCTCCTCTGGCTTTACCTTCGCAGGATCGGGGTAGCGCGTATAGAAAAAGCCGCGCGAGCGCGCTTCCCAGGCCACCGAGCACGCGCGCGTGTGCGGAATGCGAAGCTGCGAGTCGGCATGCGCGCCAACGTCATGCAAATACAGCGTGCTTTGCTCGTCGCCGCTCGAAGACCGGCCGTAAATGATGAACCCGCCGTCCGGCGACGGAAACCACCAGTCCAGCGCGACCGTTCCGTCGGCGCTGAATTTGTTCGGGTCGATCGCGATCTTCGCTTCGCCGGCCATGCTGTTTTCGCGATAACACAGCAGCGGCTGATTTTGAAGCCCCGCGCGGCGCGTGAAAAACAGACGGCTGCCGACCACCATCGGGCTGGAGGTCGTTGTCGTGTCATTGAGTTTTTCGAGCTGGCTGACGATTGCCGCACGCTCGCTGAATTGATCGAGTTGTGAGCGGGTCAGCGCGTTTTGCCGCTCCGTCCAGCGCTGCACTTCATAATCGTCGGCGTTTTCAAGCCAGCGATACGGGTCAGCCACCGTTACGCCGTGAATCACTTCGTCATGGGATTCGACGCGCGTCGCGGGCGCGACGCCCGGACGATCGGCGCAGCCCGCGATCAAACCCGCTGCGGCGGCCAAGCCGGCGCAAAACGACGCTCGCCCCGTCGCGCTGCCGGACAATATCGGCGATCGGCTGAGACCATTGTGGATCAATAGCGATATGAACATTCGCGGATCCTTTCGAGCGACGCTGCCGCTGAATCATTGCTTACGGTCAAACTAAACCTGTTTGTTCGAAGGTAACGGCGGCGGCAAATCGACGCCAGCGGTGGGCGCCAGGAATCCCGAATCGCGAAATCCGCGCCGCGCCCCCGGGATCATTGGTCAAATGCCCCAAGAACCTGATTCACTCTGTTCGCGCGTCGTAGATCGTCCGCGCCGCGCACACCAGCGCCGCCAGCACCGACACCACCCCGCTCGCGAAACCAGCCCGTGTGCCGGCCTGATGTGCGGCAAACACAAGCGCCGCGCCGAAGGCCGCCAGCACAAACGCGGTCATGCCTCCCGCCACCGGCCCAATGAGTTCGAGCGTCACGCCGCGCTTATGCGCGTAACCCAGCCAAAGCGAATAGGCCAACGCCACAAACGCCGACACATGCGCGACGCCCGCGGCTTTCGGCACTAACCGACCGGTCGTTGTCCAGGCGACGCCATCCAGCAGTTGCTGCCGCCAGAACCGGCTCAGCCAGAACACCAGAAAGCCCGCCAGCCCCAGCCCGGTCAGACCGCCCGCGCCGCCCATCGGCAGCCAATCCACCGCGATCGATGCTGCCACCCCGCAAACAAAAATCAACCCGAGGTAGTCCATCCACCCCCGGCCAGTGATGTGAGCCACGCTCAGCACGGTCAGCGCCGCGATGAACAAGCTCAGCGGCCGCCACGCGCTGGTGAGCGGCTGTGTGGAGGCGATTCCCACTGCCACGGCAATGACGAGCGCCGCGAAAAGCCAGAGCGACCGGCGATTGAGGCGAGTGAGCAATCGTTCCGGCGCTTCCAGCGACGCGCGTCGTCGCATGCGCCAATGCACGAGGACGGGCGCGAGCATGAAACTGACAGCGAGCAGCGCACCGATGAGCAGCACCAGCCCGAACGCCGGCGAGTCGAAGCCGAAAGGCTGCGAAGTTGGGGATGATCCTTCTCTCGTGATCGCCGCGATGATCGTCGGCATTCCGTTTCTCTGCTCCTGGTTTGCTCTAATTAGCCGACATTGCCGACTAAAGTCTGATTGTACGCGAACGTCCCGTCATTGAGGGAAGTTCGGCGCCTGCTGGTGCGCCACAAACAGCGCCGCTTTTTGCATTTTGCATTTCCCCGCATCTTTGCCACCCACGCGCGGTATAACGCGCTGCCATGAAATGGATCCGCTTCACACTCGTCACCTGCCTGGCCACCGGGTTCATGATCTTTGTGATCGTGCAATTCGGCTGGTGGCAGACGCGCTGGCTGACAGCGCGAGTCAGCGCGCTGGAGCAGGAGCGCGCCCGCCTGCTGTCCTATGTCGAGCGACTCAGCACGTCGCGTCGCGTCGCGCAGATCGAAGTGCTTTCACAGTCCACGGAGCCCCAAGGCCTCACGCACACACGGCTCCGCTGGCAGGAAATCGCCCCCGACACCCTCATGGGCGAACCGGCCGAAATCGTGGTGCATGGCTCAGTCATCTACATCGAAACGCTCGTGCTGAAATTCGCCTATGCGCGTCTGTCCGGCGACGAACCGGAGAAATTCGCCAGCCTCGCTCTTTTTCGCCGCATTTTTGGAGATCAGCAGGCTCCCCAAAATGGCGTCGAAATCGACCGCCGCAATCGACCCAGGCCCCAGGACTCAGCCGAGGCGCAACGCGTCGACCAGCTCTGGCGGCGTTTCTGGGAGTTTGTGGACAATCCCCACACCGCGCGCGAATTCGGCGTCCGCGTCGCTCAGCTCGAAGCGCCGGCTGCTCCGATGAAACCCGGCGAAATCTGGGAGCTCTCGCTCGAAACAGCCGGTGGGCTGAATCTCCGTAAGCTCGCCAACCATCGTTAGTCCCTCGTCGAAAACGCCTGCTCCTAACTGCTTGCGAACCGCCGTCGATTCGCAACACGCCCCCCCGCGCTGCCATACAATTGAGCATTGGGAGAATTCACGACATGCCCATGACAACTCCTGCTGAGTCCGTATTCGCGCCGCTGCCGAATGCGACGCGCGCCGCTCGCCCGGAGTTCGAATCGGGCCAGCGCTTCGCGGATATTCCCCCCGCACATGAAATCGAAGCCGAAATTAGCCGCCTCCGTCGCGAGCGCAACGCCGTCATACTCGCGCATTACTACCAGGACGGCGAATTGCAGGACATCGCCGATTTTGTAGGAGACAGCCTGGAGCTGTCGCGAAAGGCGGCCGAAACTCGCGCCGATGTCATTGCGTTTTGCGGCGTTCATTTCATGGCCGAAACGGCCAAGATTCTGAATCCGGACAAGACCGTGGTTGTGCCCGATGTGGACGCGGGCTGCTCGCTGGCCGATCGCTGCCCCGCGCCCGCGTTCGCCGAGTGGCTGAGCCAATATCCGGGGCACACGGTTGTGTCGTACATCAATTGTAGCGCCGCCGTAAAAGCCATGTCGGATGTGATCTGCACCTCGGCGAATGCCTGCAAGATTGTCGCAAGCCTGCCGGCGGATCGCCCGATCGTGTTTGCGCCGGATCGACATCTCGGCAGGTGGGTGGCGCGCCAGACCGGGCGCGAGCTTGTGCTGTGGCCGGGGTTTTGTATTGTGCATGAACAGTTCTCCGCGCGTCGTCTCGTGAAGCTGAAAACCGAGCATCCGCGCGCGAAGGTGCTTGCGCACCCGGAGTGCGAGGAAGCGGTGCTGGCGTTGGCGGATTTTGTCGGTTCGACCAGCGCCCTCCTGCGGCATGTCGAAAGCAGCGAACATGACTGTTTTATTATCGCGACCGAAGCGGGAATTTTGCATCAGATGCGGCGGCGGCGGCCGGATGCGACGTTCATCACCGCGCAGCCGCACAGCGGCTGCGACTGCGCGCTGTGCCCATATATGCGGTTGAACACTTTCGAAAAATTGTTTGTCGCGCTGCGCGATCTGCAACCGGCGATCGCGGTCGCCCCAAACGTGCGCGAGCGGGCGCGGGCGGCACTGGATCGAATGATGGAAATCAGCGCACGGCCGTGAATCGCACGAACACGCGCCTATGCGGCGCGATGCATCAATGTGGGCCAAGTCCAAGATCAAAATGAGTGATGTGCTTGCCGGGATTCGCTACCTGACGCGCGGCGCGGCCGTGGCGGAGGAGGTTCGCACTGACGTGCTGGTTCTGGGCGGCGGTGTCGCCGGTTTGCGAGCTGCGCTGGCCGCCGCTCAAAGCCACGACGTACTTGTCTTGGCCAAGGACACATTGCGGCAATCGGCGTCGGCCGTCGCGCAGGGAGGCATCGCGGCGGCGATCGGCGAGAGCGACGATCCGAGCGATCACGCCGCGGATACGCTGCGCGTCGGCTGCGGTTTGTCGCATCGCGCTGTGGTCGAATACGTCGTTCGCGCTGCGTCTTTTGCGATCGACGAGTTGTTGTCATGGGGTGCGAATTTTGACACTGCAATGGGCACACTGGCGCTCGGTCGCGAAGGGGGGCACAGCGCTGCGCGCATTGCGCATGCGATGGGCGACGCGACCGGCTGGGAGATCGTGCGGACGCTCAAAGAGCGAGTGCGCGCGTCCCCGCGCATCCGGCTGATCGAGCGGGCGTTTGCGATCGATCTGATCGAGCTGGCCGGCCGAATCGCGGGATGCGTGTGTCAGTTTGAAAATGGGGGCATCGGAATGATCTCAGCGCGAGCGACGATCCTGGCGACGGGAGGCGCGGGCTGCGTGTTTCGTGAAACCACCAATCCGGCGGTCGCGACAGGCGACGGCATGGCGATGGCCTTTCGAGCCGGCGCGGTGCTGCGCGACATGGAGATGGTGCAATTTCATCCGACCGCGTTGTATATCGCCGGGGCGGATCGTGCGCTGATCAGCGAAGCGGTGCGTGGTGAAGGCGCGCGGCTGGTGACGCAGGCCGGCCGGCGTTTCATGTTCGATTACGACGCGCGCGGGGAGCTGGCGGCGCGCGACACCGTGAGCCGGGCGATCATCCGCGAGATGCGACGCGAGCAACATCCTTGCGTATACCTCGACGCGCGGCACTTTGAAGCCGGGAAATTCGCCGAGCGCTTCCCTGGAATTACGCGCGCCCTCCGTGAATTCGGGATCGACGCGCAACGCGACCTGATTCCCGTGAGGCCCGCAGCGCACTATTTTGTGGGCGGCGTCGTGGCCGATATGACGACGCGTACGTCGCTGCCCGGTTTGCTGGCGTGCGGCGAAGTCGCGTCGAGCGGTCTGCATGGGGCGAATCGACTCGCGAGCAATTCGTTGCTTGAAGGGCTGGTATTTGGGCGAAAGGCGGGGCTTACCGCCGCGGAAGTGTCCGCTGAAGCGGCGCAATCTGAAGACTCGCAGCGCTCCGCCATTGAGCGAAGCGGCGAGCCTCAGCCCGCGACCGATGATACGTGGAGGGCGTCCGTGAGCGATCCGCTCGATCTGCGGAACAGCATTCGCAGCCTGATGGATCGTCAGGTGGGGATCGAGCGTACCGCCGAGTCGCTCCGCGCGGCGCTGGAGCAGTTGTTGTTCTGGATGAAATACGCATTTCACGCGCTTCAGCCGGGCCCGCCGGCGTGGGAGACGCAAAACATGCTGACCATCGCGTGGAGCGTGGCATGCGGCGCGCTGCGCCGCGAAGAATCGCGCGGCGTGCATTTTCGCGCTGATTTTCAGGACAGTAGCGACGCGTGGCGTGTCCACAACGATTTAGTGCGCGCGGCGGACACTTCGGCTTCTGGCGGCGTGCGCTGGTCGATGGGAGCCGTAAGCTAAGTCGCCCACCCGGCCTGACGCGGCAATTTCAATATTCGGGCTTCACTTGCAATGCGCTCGCAGTTCAGCGATAATCCCGGATTCGGAACGACGGAAGTTCGCAGTCGCACGTTGGAGACGGCTGGATGGGCGTTACGCTCGACGCGATTCGCGCTTTGCAGGAAATCGAGCTACAGATTTTCGATATTCGCCGACAGCTCGCTCGAAAAGAGAAATTCGTCACGCTCCAGTCGGCAAAGGCCGCATCCGCTCGCGCAGCCCTCGAAGCGGAACAGCGCGAGCACAAGCGCGCACAAGTCGAAATGGGCGATTTCGACCTCACACTTAAATCGCGGTCGGCCGGCATCGACAAGATTCGCCAGCAACTCCTGTCGATTCGCAACAATAAGGAATACGCGGCAGTCCTGAGCCAACTCAACACTGAAAAAGCCGAAGTCGCGCGCATCGAATCCAAGGGGTTGGAGATGATGACGGCCCTCGACGCGCGCAAGGCGACGCTCGACGCTCACGAAAAGACGCTCCGCGAAGAGGAGCAGCGGCTCACCGAACTGAAAAACCAGTTCGCCGCCGCCCAGCAATCATTCGCTCAAAAGCTCGCCGAACTCGATGCGCGACGCAAGCAGGCGGCCGCGCCGATCGCGCCCGAAATCCAGACCATGTTCAATCGCGTCGCCGAAAGGTACGACGGTGAGGCGATGGCTCGCATCGTTCGCAGCAACCCGCGACGCGATGAATTCACCTGCGAAGGCTGCAACATGTCGGTCACGGCCGACCGCTACAACGCGCTCAAGACCCGCGACGAAATCCACACCTGCAGCAATTGCGGACGAATACTCTACGTCGAATAAGAGCCCAGGGGCCGCTCTTGAGAATCGTAATCAACGTCGATGGCGGATCGCGCGGCAACCCCGGCCCCGCCGCCGCCGGTGTGGTGATTGCGCGCGATGACGGGCAATTGTTGCATGAGGCCGGCTACTTCCTCGGTCACGACACCAATAACGGCGCGGAGTACAAAGCGCTGATTCTGGCGCTGCGGCGCGTGGAGTCGATGTCGCTGTCGCATGTGGCGATTCGATCCGACAGCGAATTGCTTGTGAGGCAGATCACGGGCGACTATCGCGTGAAAAGCCCTACGCTCGCAAAGCTCTACGAACAGGCGCAACTGCTCTTGTTGCGGATTCCGCGCTGGCAGATACAGCATGTGCGCCGCGAAGAAAATCGCCGCGCCGACTGGCTGGCGAATCAGGCGCTCGATCATCAGCGCGATGTCATCATTTTTGACATCGATGACGAGAATGGCGGCGCCAAATCGAAGAGCCCACCCGCTGACTCAGACGAAAAACCCGCAATCCTCGAGCCCGCGCCGCGAGCGGCCGCGGCCGATCAACAATCCGAAAGCACCGAGTCTCAACATTCATCCGTCGCCGCGACGACCGATCCGCGGATCGTGACCGTATCAGTCAGCCGGCGGCCCGCGGACGGCGCGTGTCCCGTCAACGCATGCGCTGGCGACGGCTTTGCGGTGGATGCCGCGTTGCCCGCGGGCTTGTGCGTCTACGCCGCCAATGCGCTGCTGCCGACGATTCTTGCGATGCGCGGAACACCGGCCGGCGATTTCGCGAACGTTCCGGCAATGACGATCCGCTGTGGCAACCCGAACTGCGGCGCACAATTCACTGTCGCACCGGCCATACACAAGAACGGCAAGTTGAAATAGCGCCTTTCACATCGATCACCGCGACGCATTCACGCCCCGGACCGACGCTGCACAATCACGCAGCAGGCCGAGGCGGCAAAAACACGAGCCGGAGCGTCGCCTCCCCGCCGAACTTTGCCGACGCCTATTCCGACCTCTTCTTTCTGCATTCTGCGTTTTGCATTCCCGTTTTCACGCATCGCGAATTGCTCTATTCTTGCCGCATGAACAGCATCTGCGTCTTTTGCGGTTCGCACGCGGGCAACGACCAGGCCTACGCGGCGGCGGCGCGCGAAATCAGCGGCCTGATCGCCGCGCGCGGCGGCACGCTGGTGTACGGCGGCGGCAGCGTAGGATTGATGGGGGTGGCGGCGGATGAGGCGATGGCCCGCGGAGCGCGCGTGATCGGCGTCATCCCTCGCACGCTGTGGGAGCGCGAGGTCGGACATCGCGGCATCACCGAAAACCGAGTGGTCGAAACGATGCACGAACGCAAGGCGCTGATGTATGACCTTGCGGATGGCTTCGTCGCCCTGCCGGGGGCCGTCGGCACGCTCGACGAGTTTTTTGAAACGTGGACGTGGGCACAACTCGGTGTGCATGCAAAGCCGTTCGGAATCCTGAATGTCGCCGGCTATTTCGACGCGCTGCTCACGTTTCTGAACCACGTCGTCGAGTCCGGATTCATGCGTCGCGACTATCTCGAAATGGTTCTGGTGGATGCGGACGCGCGGCAACTGTTGAAACGCATGGATGAGTTCGTGCCGCCTCAAATTCCGAAGTGGGCGACGCGCCAGTCGGTTTGACGATCATGCTCGCCAAGCAGCGCGAATTGCGTACAATACTCTCGTCATGCGGCCGCACGGATTGATCG
Source organism: Phycisphaerales bacterium (assembly GCA_016795025.1). Classification (GTDB taxonomy): domain Bacteria; phylum Planctomycetota; class Phycisphaerae; order UBA1845; family Fen-1342; genus JAEUIR01. The sequence continues at coordinate 2,912 of JAEUIR010000021.1, read as the reverse complement.
CCCGAATTCGGAGCGCCCCGCGATGCACACACTCGGCCGGAGTGGCGGAATGGCAGACGCGCGGGTTTCAAAAACCCGTTCTCGCAAGGGAGTGTGGGTTCGAGTCCCACCTTCGGCAATGCACTCAGAGCATGCACCAACACGACATCTCATTCGCGCCTGTTGAGCGATAAGCCAGGCGCTTGACGTCTGCCAACCACCGTTTCTTAACGCATCGACATCACGCCGCACCACGCCCGCAGCGTCTCCGCGACGGACCAGGCCTGCGCGACGCAGCCGCGCGGCGCATGCGGCGCGTCGCCATCAAAAATCTCGGCGAGCGTTCCCACGCAGTGTTGCGTCAATTGCTCCAGCATCGGTTCCAGGAATCCCGCCGCGCCCGCTCGGTCGCGATGCACACGCGCATGCGCCAGCGCAAACGGCCCGAGCAGCCAGGCCCACGCTGTTCCCTGATGATACGCTTCGTCGCGCAATTCCACTCGCCCCTCGTACCGGCCATGATAGCGCGGCTCCGCCGGATCGAGCGTGCGTAGGCCGACCGGCGTCAGCAGTGTGCGCTCGACGGCGGAAACGACGCTACGCTGCTGCTCCGGGCTTAGCGGCGAATTGGCGAGACTGACCGCGAAAATCTGATTCGCCTGAATTCGCGCATCGTCGCCGTCCGGACCATCGATGACATCAAAACAGCAATTACGCTCGGCATTCCAAAAACGCGAAAAACCGCTCTTGGCCCGCGCGGCGCGCTCGCGGAATTCGTTCGCACGTTTCGATTCGCCGATGCGGTCGCTCAGTCGCGCCAGGTTGCATAGGCCGTCGTGCCAAAGCGCGTTGATTTCGACGGGCTTTCCGATGCGCGGCGTAATGACGCGTTCGCCGACTTTCGCATCCATCCACGTCAATTGCACGCCCGGCTCTCCGGCGTGAATCAACCCGTCCTCGCAAACGCGAATCTGGTAGCGCGTGCCGCGCTGATGCCAATCGACGATGTCGCACATCGTCGGATAGATCGCGCGCAGTGTTTCGACATCGCCGGTGGCCTGAAAATACTGATCGATCGCCCATAAATACCACAGCGTCGCATCGACCGTGTTGTACTCCGGCTCGTCGCCCGCATCCGGAAAGCGATTCGGAATCATCCCGCGATCAACATATCGCGCCCACGTCAGCAGCACTTCCCGAGCGATCTCCGCACGGCCGGCGTTGAGCGTCAGGCCCGGCAGGGAGATCATCGTGTCGCGGCCCCAATCCGTGAACCACGGATAACCGGCGATGATCGTGTGCCCGTCGGGCTGTTGCGCGGTGCGGCGTGCGACGATGAACTGGTCGGCGGCAAGGACAAGCTGCCGGATTCGCGCGGGAACGGGCCGCGGAACCGCGGGATTTGCGAGATCGAATTCTCGAAGACGTCTCGCTGCGTGGTCGATGCGCCGTCCGAGCGCGGACTCGGTGTGATTTCGCGCGGCTCGCGCCGCGCTGCGCGCCCCGACGTCAATGTCCGCAACCGGCTGCGCCGCGCACACGAGCGTCACCGGGCGACCCGGTTCCAGCGGCACGCGACACACACCGGCGCACAAGTGCGAGTCGCGATGGTCATAGCCGACGCTTTCCTCGAACGGCAGATCGAAGTCGCGATACCAGGAGTGATCCGCGCTCCACGCCGCTGCGCCGGGCGCAGTGCCTGTGACTTCGATTGATACGCCGGATTCGCCACCGGCCGCGCACGCCGCGAGCGTGCTTCCGGATGTCGTAACGGAAAACGACCGCTCGTCATGCGGCGAGGTGTGATGATGGTCGCGACTTGCGACGAGCGCCCGCAGCGAAAGCACAGCCGGTCCCGCGCTCCGCCGCAACTCGTATTGAACATATGTCGTGTTCGCGCCCTGCTCCATCCAGATGCGCTTGGTCAGATGCGCGCCGCCCATGGTGAATTGCCACGTGGCGACGCCGTCGGTCAACTCAAAACCATCAATCGCGTCACAAGCGTTCGGCGTCTCCACGCCTGATGACCAGATGTTCGTATACAGCGGCCTCCGAGCGCCGCCTGTTTCCAACACGTCGTCGATTTTCGCCAGCAGCAGCGTGCGGCCGAGCGGCGGCTTGAGCGCGGCGATCAACAGTCCGTGATAGCGCCGCGTCAGTCCGCCGGCCACGGTGCCCATCGCATAACCGCCGATGCCGTTGGTCACCAGCCACTCATGCTTCAGCGCCGCCCGCGCATCGCGGCATGTCTCTGCGGAAATGGCGATGTGTAACGTTGCTTCTTGCATGTGGAGGATCAGATCAATAGAAAATCGTCACGATCAGGTGCGGGTCGTTATGCTTGCCTTCGACCACGCCGACCACGGTCGTCGCAAACTTTACCTCCACTTCGTCATGCATGTCGATCCACTCGTTAATCTGATCGTTCAGGCTGACGAGCGGCCCATCGGCCAGCTTGCAGTGAAACGTCTTGCAGCGCGTCGCGTGCGGCGAGCCGGCCAACAGCCCGCGGCGATACTGCGACTGTTTCTGCATGCCGCCGAGTTTGGTCGCGTCCAGCGCGGCCCCGCCTGTCACGCCGCCGCCCGGCGGTTTCCGCTCGTTCAGGCAAAACTGGCAATACAATTTTCCCGCATAGCGCTCGGCCGTGTGATTTTCGAGTTGCTCGGGGTAGATCGTCGCGCCGCAACCCTGACAGGTCATCACCGTTTCGTTCGTTGCAGACATGCTCTTTCTCCGTGACTGGCCGCGTGTGCGGCGAACCGGGACCGGGACGTGTCAACGGAAATCGTAGCATTTCCCCGCCGCGCGAGCAAAGAAACCGCGAAAAACAAACCCGCGCGGGCAAAGAGGTCGTTTACCAGTGACTTAAGTCACCTGGCAACCACCGCGCGCCCTCCGGGCGGGAAGAATAGAAGGCGGCGTACATCGTG
>JAEUIR010000219.1 GCA_016795025.1 Phycisphaerales bacterium | reverse complement strand
TGGTGACGGCGATCGAGCACACGATCGACGGCGGCGACGGCGGCGGGCGGGCTCCGCAGTACGCGACGCGCGTCATGCTGGAGTCGCCGGAAGTGAGGACGGAGTTCGACATCGCGCACCGGCAGGTGTGGGCGAAACGCGGCACGCTGATGGAGCGCAGCGAATGAGAGACCGCGTGCGGATCGAGATTCCGACTGACGGGCTGAAGGCCGGCGACGTGGTCGAAGTGTTCGGGCCTGGTGCGGGCGGAGCGCTGGAGACGGGCACGCCGATCGCGCGCGTGGCGGCGCTGGCGGACCGGGAAGCACTGGGCGTGCGCGGCAGCGGACAGGGAGCGCACGGTCCGGCGAGCGGCGAGCGGCTGCCGCTGGTGATCGCGAGCGAACCGCTGGCGTTCGGCGCGAAGTCGTTTGCGGCACGGACGATCAGCGCCGCGGGCGGCGCGTCGTCGCTGACGGCGACGAAAACGGTGTGGGTCAACGGCGCGCCGGATCAGCCGCGTGATGTGCGGCCGGTGTGGCCGGATGCGACGCTCGGACGGCGAAAGTTCACATTTACGCGCTCGGCTGATTTTGAGTGATGAGCGACAGGTAGGAGCCACGGATGGCGAGAACCGCACCCTATACACCGACACTGATCAGCACGGCCGCGGCGTCGTCGCTGAGCGGCGGCACGCACGCCGGCGGCGGAAAATACGAGAACGGCGCGCTGACCGGGGCGACGTCGCCGACCAAGGGCGAATATGGCATTCAGCAGGCACGGCTGATGCAGGATCGCCTGTGGTTCATCGCGAACCCGTTCGTGGAGAGCGTCGGCGGTCTGAATGTCGGCGTGACGGAGGTGCGGTATCGCAAGGCGGATGGCACGCGCGTGAAGTTCACGGGCAGCGCGTCGTTCGCGATGACCGACAACACGAGCAATCAATATCTGTACATCGAGACGGCGACGAACACGCTGGCGAAGAACACAGCGTGGCCTGGCACGGAGAGCGACTACGTGCCGCTTGCGGAGATCGACACGGCCAGCGGCGCGGTGACGGAGATTCGTCCTGCACTGGGTGACCTGATGTTGCGGCTGCCGCCGACGATCGGCACGCTGACGGGTGTCGACGGCACGTCGATCACGATCGACCAGGACAACGCCGGGGCGGGCGTCGATCAACAAGTGCGGTTTAACCGCGGCTCAACCGATGCTGAAGACGCGGCGATCCTGTGGGATGAGGCGAACGACCGGTTCGTGCTGGTCACACAGCATACGACGCTGACGGCCGCGCCGCTGAAGGTCGCAGCGCTGATCATCGGCGCGACGACGGTGCTGAATTCAAGCGGCAAACTGGCCGCGGCGGCGATCGACACGAGCGCGCTGTACGTGTTCGGGGCGAACGGTGCCACGGCGGTCGGCGCGAAGCTGACGGCGGCCGGTTCGAGCGGCGCGCCATCGAGCGGCGCGCACACCAAGGGCGAGCTGCACATCGACTCGGGCGGCGTGCTGTATGTGTGCACGGCGGACGGCTCGCCGGGCACGTGGTATCGGGCGGCGAACCAGACCACGAGCGTATACGTGGTGTCGATTGGTGATGCGACCAGCGGGTCGTCGCCGGTGAACTGCACGTTGCAGGTGAAAGACCTGGCGGGCGCGAACGTGGCGCAGGTCGAGTACATCGAGGTGAGCGTGAATCAGGACAGCGACGGCGCGGCGGATGCGACGGACGCGACGATCGACAACTCGCCGGTTACGGGCACGTTTGTCCGCTGGGTGACCAGCGGAAAGCGCGGCATCTACAAGACGGATGCGAGCGGCACGCTGACGCTGGATGTGGCGTTCACGACGCCCGGCTCGTGCTATGTGCTGGCGCGGGCAGCGGCGCGAAGCCGCTGCCTGGACTGCTCGGACATCGGGATTGTCACGAAGTCATAGGAGATGAGCATGGACGCTCAAAAGCCAACGGTCGGTCGAATCGTGCATTACTACCCAGGCGGAGAGCTCGGCAAAAAGAAGGGGCAGCCGTTCGCGGCTGTCATCACGCACGTGTGGGGCAATGATTGCGTGAATCTGGAGATCATGGAGGACGGCAGTTTCCCGGCGTGGCCATCCGAAGATGTGGCCACGTGTTACCCGACCTCAGTAATGCGGAGCGATGAGCCGCGGGCGAGGCACTGGTGCTGGCCGCCACGGGCGTGAAGCAAGGGGCCGAAGGATGAACGGGATGTTGTGGGTTGCGGCCGGGCTCGCGGCAGCGCTGCTGATCGCTGCGGCGGCGGTCGCGTGGGTCGTGCAGCGGAATCGACCAAGGTGGTAGCGCGGTGAACAAGTTCGATCGGAACGTGAATCTGGCGCCGATGCTGGGCGTCACGCAGAACGCGACGCGGGCGACGCACGCGCTGACCAGCGCGTACACGTTCAACAGCGCCGGTCCGGCGATCGCGGCGCGAATGATCGCGCCGGAGACGGGCACGATCACCGACGTGTACGTGTTCGTGGACGTGCTCTTCGGATCGCCGGGCAACCTGCTGCTGGAGGTTCGCGGTCCGCACGGCACGATCACGTCAGCGAGCCTGCTCGGCAGTAAACAGTTCGCGGGTATCGGCAACGACAAGTGGAGCAAGGTAACACTCGACACGCCCGTGGCGGTGACGGCCGGCGAGATCTATTGGATCATCGTCGGCGCGGTGACGGCGGACGGCAGCAATAACAATGTGCTGCTGCCCAAGACCGTCGTATACCCCAACGATCTGTTGGCCAGGCTGTTCAATGGGTACACGACCACGAACGGGTTCGTCGGCTCGACGAACCAAGGGTTCCCGCCGGCGCTCGTGTGCAAGTTCGCGAGCGGTGAATACTGCGGCTGCCCGTACACCGACACGGGGAGCTACACGAGCAACACGGATCACAAGGGACTGCTCATCGGACCGCTGAGCGACGACGTGATCGTGAGCGGCGCGCTGTGGAGTTCGCCGTCATCCACGTTCAGCGGGCTGCGCATCTATGAGGGATCGCAACTGCCCAACGCGACGCCGAGCGTGCTGAGCATGACATTCGGCAACGGCGTCGGCGCGGCGGGTGCGGTGATGTTCACGCCAGTGCGACTGGCGCGGGGCAAGTCGTATCGCGCGGTGATGACGTTCAGCGGATCGAGCGCCGGGCAAGGCTATTACATCATCAACGGCCAGGCGGACTGGCCGGAACTGGGCACGGCCGTGGGTATGGCGGGCGGCGCGATCTGTTCGACGCGCGGCGCATCCGGCGGGCTCTCATGGACGGATGAGTATGACAAGCTGAGCCGCATGTCGTTGATCATTGGTGACGCGAAGCGCGTGCCGGCCGGCGCGGTGGCGAACGGAGGCAGACTCTAATGGCGAGCAGAGGGATCGATATTCGCGAGTCAGTCGGGCCGCTGCTGGTGCGGGCGATGTTCCAGGACGCCGGCGGCGCGATGGTCACGAGCGGCTCGGCGACGTATCGGCTGTTTGAGCTGCAGGCGGACGGCACGCTGAAGAGCTTCGATTTCAACGATAACACGCTCAAGACCGGGGCGCTGACGACGGCGACGGCGGCGCTGACGCATCGCACGGGCAATAACGGCACGTACAGCACGGGGGTATGGACGGCGGCGCTGAGCAATGTGGCGGGCTTCACGAAGGGCAAAATCTATTTCGTCGAATGCGAGCACGCGAGCGCGTCGCCGACGAAGCAGACGCGCGAATTTCAGTGGGGACAAGGCGAAGGCGATACGTATGACGAGATTCATTTGGCCAAGGCCGCCCTGGTCAACAAGCAAGAACTCGACGCCGTCAATCGCACGCGCAAGGTGTACGACGACGATGGCGCGACCGTGCTCAAGACGCTGGCGATCGCGACGACCGCCAACGGAAAAACGGAGACGCCGAGCTGATGAGCACGATCGAACTGGCGGCGGTGTTCGCGGACCGGTGGCTGGCGGCCGAGATGCTGCTGATGCGCGGTGGCTCGGCGCTGGCGATCGAGTGCGGCCTGCGGCGCGGCCGGCCGGTGTGGCCGTGGATCGATGGCGCGAATGTGCTGGTGCGCTGGAGCGGGGAGCGCGAGCCGATTCCGGCGCTGGATGCGATCGATGGTGCGAGGGTTTTGGAGATCGTCGGATTCGCCGGGCCGGCCGCGGAAGCGATCGAAGAGTTCGGCGACGTGAGCGACGCCTCGGATGCTGTGTATCACTTTGCGGTCATCGCCGTCGGCGGCGGCGGCGCTGCGCTGACGATCGATACGACGAGGATTCAGACGAGGGTGACCGTGGGCGGCGTGCTGCTGGGGCCGCTCCCCAATGCGCCGAGCGAGATCGCCGTGCGGCTGCTCGATGGCAATGTGCCGCGTGTGACGTGGACACACAGCCCGCAGAACGAGCCGGTGAGCCCGGCGACGTTTGACGTGTACGAAGCGAGCGACGTTGAATCGTTTGACTGGGCCGCTCCGAACGGCGAAGTGGAATACGTGGAGGGCGTGACGGGCTATTCGTGGCACGGAGAGGCGCTGAACGGCGGCGACGTGCGCTATTACGTCGTGCGGGCGCGCAGCGGAGGCGGCGTGCGGTCGCTGATCCCGCGCGTCGGGCTTTCGCCTGCGGCGAGCTATGACGCGGCCGATGCGGCGCGGACGCCGGTGATCCAGGTGCCGGCGACGCCGGCGGCGATCGAGGGGCTGACACTGGGAGCCGTCGCGTGATTTACGGTATGGGATTGTCAGCGGGTGAGCTGGCTGGGATGCGCGAGCATGAGCGGCGCGTGAATGACCACTACGCGCGCGGGCTCGGCGCGGCAGACCTGGCCACGCTCGACATGGATCGCACACAGCTTGTGCAGCCGGGCGGCGGCGGCGGCGGGTCGATGGCGGTGCGCATGGCGATCATCGATGCTTACACGACCGGTGCGTTTGGCGCGGCGAATTCAGGGTTCAGCTGCCGCTATCTCGACAGTAACGGGAATGGCACGGGCTCGGCGTTCGGCGTGTACATCTGGAGCTACAGCGATCCGATCGGCGAGTATGGGCGCGTCAACATCGCGAACAGTAATGCCGATCCAGACTGGCGCGTCGGCGATCGCATCCCGGTGATGGAGATGGAGTATGCCGGGCAGACGCGGCCGTGCTTGCTGTTCGCCGTTCGGGAGAAATGCTGATGGCACGGCGCGCTGCAGTATGTGCGACGGATCGGCGGCGGGCGGTCGTATGCACGCCGAATCGGCGACGCGCGCAAGTGTGCCAGCCGGGTGTTCCGTGCGTTCGGCACACGAATGGCGCAACGCCGGCCCGATATGCGGTGACGACGTCGGGCATCGCGTTGTGTCCGTGTGGCCTGTGGGACGGTTTTAACGAGCGCGAGATTCAGGTGCTGCTTGGCAGCTACAACGGGACATTTCTGTGCGATCAGCTCGCGAGCGATCCGTGCATATGGAGGGGGGAGATTCCGTTCAGGGCAAGGGATCTCTCGGATCAGGACGGGGACGGCAGCTGTGAGACGGCCGTTGATTTTGGCGTTGCTCTCCGTGTTGAATTGCATCTCACCGCAGCATTCCGCGGCGTGTATCTCTTCCCCATGTTAACGCCGACGCAACCCGGCACAGCGCCATCGTCGCACCAGTTCAACGGCACGGGCTGGTCGGGCGGTCCCGGAGGTTTTTCGCCCGCGTACCCAGAGTGCGTGATCGGCTTTAATCGATTCGTGGTTGGGGGCTCTTGCACTGTGGTGCCGGCATGATCCCGTTGGGCGTGATATGCGACACGGAGCGGCATTGCCACACGTGCCGCGACCGGCGGCAAGCGGCATGGCGCGCGGCACTGTCGGCGGTCTATGACATTCCGGGCGGTGCGATCGATTTCGATTGCCCACGCGGACGGCCGTGGCATGGTGTAGCGAGCGACGTCGAGTTCGCGTTGATCAATGTTCGGCGCATTGAGCTGTGCGAGGCGTGCGACCACGAGACAATGATCGGCGAGTCGCGGGCGTGCCGGCTGCTGACTAACGCAATGGGGAGGCCGTGCGCCAGCCTGTTTCAGGCGGCCTTGAATGGGGCTTCAATCGCGCCCGAAAAATGTCCTTGGCAAGCAGAAAAAATGTCTGAGAATCGTGTGTAGAAATTTGTAGGGCCGCTAGTTGCATACCAAACAAACGCCTATCGGAAAGCGGTCTGTGATTCAATCCCAGCGGTAACTT
>JAEUIR010000218.1 GCA_016795025.1 Phycisphaerales bacterium | reverse complement strand
TGGTGGGGAATACAATATCGCAACTTCGCGGACGACCAGCGCCGCGCGGCCGGCAAGGAAATCGACGACGGCAGCGAACTCGCGACATGGCACCTATTGCACATCGCGTTACGAGAAGGCGAATACATGTCGGCAAAAATCGAAGCCGCTCAACGACGCGAGCGACTAATGCGGCGCCGCGCGTCCGTATGCTTCTCGTCGCTCTGTGTGCTCGGGTTGTCCGCCGTCGCGTTATCGCAGACGACTCAGCCGGTGGACGCTCACGCACGTCTTGTCGATTGGCCGCGGTTCGACCAGTTGAATTTCATCGCAGGTATGACCGCCGCCGCCTACCGCGCCGGCGCGACCGACCGCAACGCCGCCGCGTTTTTCGCGACGCCGTTTATCTGGTGCATCGCCAGCAGCGACGCCCGCGACGTGCGCTCTGTGCAAACCATGACGCAATGGGTCAAGCGCTTTCGCCCGGACGCCCTCGTCGGGCGCTATTACTCGGCCACAACCGTCCGCACCGATCGACCGACCTATTTTCCGCACGAAACGGCTCCTGGCGCTGATTTTTCCGGGGATGATTTTTTGCCCGCGACGTGGCCGCGCGACAAGCCACGCGTGTTCGTGAACGTCACGCGGCCGCAGACGCGAGCAAAGCTTATTGCCCACTTCATCAGCAATACGCGCCGCGAAGGTTTCAGGGTCATCGCGCTCGACAATCTATCGCAGGGCCATTCGCCGCCTGCTGACAGCGGCTTGCAGCGACCGGCATGGGATGACGGCCAGCTTGCCCTGCTGCGCGAACTGCTCCCCGCTGCGCACGCGGAAGGTCTGCGCGTCGTCATCAACGCGGCGATTGATCCCGGTTCGCGCTGGAGTTCGGTCTTGCCGCATATCGACGGCATACTGTTCGAAATGCCGCTGCATCCCAACGTGATCCGCGAGCCGAACGCGACGGCAAAGGAACTCGATGCCTATCGAGCGGCGCTCGATGCCGGCAAGCTGGTCGGCCTCGTTCCGCTCGGCGATGACGAGCGTGAGCGCGTCGCCAACGAGGAAATCTGCGCTGCTGCGGCGATGCTGGTGCGAAAGCCCGGCGAGCCGATCGCGGTGTCGCCGCGCTCATGGAAGCCGGTGGTCCGGCGCTGGTATGAATGGCCGGCGCTATTCGGCGAGCCGCGCGGACCGTATCGTCGCGACGGTGATTTTTTCGTGCGGGATTTCGCGAATCGCCGGCTGACAGTCGATTTCGTCACAAAGCGCGTGCAGATCGACGCCGTGGCGCGCTGACGCCTCGTCCCAGCCGAAAGCAATGAGACACGTCGTATTGAACCGGACTCCAAATCCGCTCGATTGATCCGCTATCCCCCGGCAGCGGCGCGCGACGTGCGCACGGTGCGGCGGTGCGGAAAACTTTCGGGTGGAGAGCCACTTTGAGACACCTAAATCGAATTCATATCGGAATCGCCGCGGCCGTTGTCGCGTATCTAGTTGCCCCACTGGTCAGCGCCGGCGGCGTACCCGGCGGGCCGCAGATCAGTCCGGCCGATGCCCTGCAAAAATTGCAGGTTGGCAACGCTCGCTATGTCTGCGGCAAGAGCGATCACCCCAACCAGGATGCCGCGCGGCGCCAGGAAGCATTTACCGGCGGACAGCACCCATTCGCGGCCGTGCTGACGTGCAGCGACTCGCGCGTGCCGGTCGAGCTGATCTTTGATCAGGGTATCGGCGACGTATTTGCGATACGCGTGGCGGGCAACATCACGGACAAGCATCAGACAGGATCGATCGAGTACGCCGTCGAGCATCTCGGCGTCCCGCTTGTCGTCGTGATGGGGCATCGCGCGTGCGGAGCGGTGGCTGCAACATGCAGCAAAGCCGACGTGCATGGCAATGTGGCGTCGATCGTGCGCTCCATCGGGCCGGCGGTCGAGCGCGTGCAGAAGCGCCAACCGGATCTGAAGGGCGATGCGCTGGTGGCCGAGGCGATCAAGGAGAACGTGTTCGAAACGATCGCCACGCTGCTTTCGACCAGTCAGCCGCTGAACGAGATGGTCAAGGCCGGCAAGATTAAAGTCGTCGGTGCGGTGTACGACATCGAGCAGGCGACGGTAAGCTGGCTTGGCGTTCATCCGCAAGAATCAACGATTCTCGCGGCCGGCGTGAAATCGATCGGCGATCATTCCGGCGCAACTGATTCGAATAGCGGCGCAAAAGAACAGGCGCAGACAGGTGCGGTGCCTGGCGACGGCGGCGCGGCCGCGGCAGGTGGCAGTAACCCGGCGAGCGCGCACGGGGAAGCCGCCAAGGGACATAATCAAACCGGCAGCGAGTCGCCTACCAAGGTCGCTGGCGAAACGGCGACGCGCGACAAGAAAACGCCACCTCCTCCTCCGCCATCAGCCAAACCCAAGACCGCACCGCAGCCGGCCAAGCCGAGCGGTGGGCATCCGTAAGCAACGGCACGAAGTAATCAAAGCCGTTCTGCAATGATTTGAAATCAGCGGGGGTTGTCGCGAACGCGGCCACCCCCGCTTCGTTGTGCCAAGTATGCTTGACCGTCTGGAGGTGCATGTCCTCTACTCTCGCTGGAGGGCAGGCGCGCACCGATTGACATAAGAACAGTGCTGCGGCCGGGTGGGGTTGAGGTATTGGCGTGTTTGGGTTCGTGCGTTTGGTGGATGAGAAGTCCCGCAAACCGTCTTGCCCCCACAGTTCGCGGCGCAGGTTGGACGCCGCGAAAGCCAAAGTCGAGTGCCACTCCGTTTAGCAGGGACACACGTCGAGATTCTTTCGCAAAAAGTCGAAAATTACTATTGGAACCGTGTGCGCCGCATGATATCTTGGCGCACACATAATTTGCAGATCACGACGTATGGTCGCGTTTCGCTTGGATGGATGACCGGCTACCGATCGCGCAAAATCGCCGCACAAGAAGCGTCGAACCGCTTTTTATCGGCAATTTTGCCGCTGTTCGATCGTCGAACGGTTTTCTCTGCATGGAGCAATTCAATGACAAGCATCTCAGAGCGCTCCACAGCCAACCTAATTGCGCGGTTCGGCTGGGTTTGCGCAATCGGCCTGGGTCTCTTGTGCGTCGCGACGAACGCATTGGCTCAGCCGGCGAATGACAACTGCGTCAACGCCATCACCATCAGCGACGGTGATTTCGCCTTTTCGAATGTAAACGCGACGACGGACGGTCCGACGGCATGCGGGCTGATTGGCCGCGATATTTGGTATCTATACACGCCGCCCTGCGACGGCACGCTGACCGTAGAGACTTGCGGACTGGCGAATTATGACACAGTGCTGGCAGCCTATCCCGCCGGCGTCTGTCCGCCGACGCAGGCGTCTCAGATTGTCTGTACAGATGACACGGTGGGCTGTGCGGGTCTTACGACTAGAATCCAGTTTCTCGTCGGCGACGCGACCACCTACCTCATCCGCGTGGGCGGATTCAACAGCGCGCAGGGTACGGGCACGTTGCACGTACAACTGGAACCATTCGACCGCTTTGCATACCAGGGCCGGCTCAAATCGGCTGGTGCTGAGTATGACGGCTTGGCCGATATGCAGTTCAAGCTTTTCGACCACGAGGTCGCGGGTTCGCAAATCGGGGCGACGCGCACCGTTTTGAACGTCCCCGTCGATGCCGGCCTTTTCGCGGTGGAAGTCCCGATCGGTGTGACGTCATTCTCGAACGAACCTTGCACATGGCTGGAGATCCTGGTGCGGATTCCGCCCGGCAGCGGGGCGTATCAATTGTTGACGCCGCGACAACCGATCCGGCCCACGCCCTATTCGATGCGATCGGTGCAGTCCGACATCGTCGATTGGAGCGGTGTGCAGAACATTCCCGCCGGCTTTGCAGACGGCACCGACGACACCGGCGGGGACATAACCGCGGTGACCGCCGGCACCGGTCTGACCGGCGGCGGGGCGAGCGGCGATGTGACGCTGAATGTGAACTTTGCTGGCACGGGGACGGCCGACACGGCGTCACACAGCGATCACTATCACAGTACACTGGCCGCGTCGGACGGCGTTCCATTGGACGCTATTTCAGTGGATGCTAACGGTCAGGTGGGAATCGGTACGACCGCGCCGGAAGCGCCGGTACATGTGTTTGGCGGCAGTGCCGGGAATGTGACGGCCTTCTCCAACACTCATCTGGTATTGGAAAATGATAACTCTGTGTATCTGAGCATGTTATCGCCGACCGCTGTGGATTCCGCAGTCCTTTTCGGGACTCCTACAAATAGCGCGGACGGTTTTATCCAGTATAACCCCGGCGGCAACCGCGCGATGCGTTTCGGTACAGGCGGGAACACTACTCGTATGACGTTGGATAGCACCGGCCGGCTTGGAATTGGGGTGACGCCGTCGGCGAAGCTACACGTCGGCGGCACCGCCGGAACGGACGGGATCATGTTCCCGGATAGCACGCTCCAAACGACCGCGTTTGTTGGAGATGCATCCGACCTGACGACCGGCACGCTTTCGGATTCTAGGCTCTCCGCAAACGTTGTTCGCGAGAACATTGTCAACACGTTCACGCAGAAACAGCGCTTTGATCTGCCGGCGTTTCCGACGGAAGTGCTCGGCGTGCAGATCATGCGTAACTTCACCGGCGGATTTTCGTTTACGCAGTCGAGCGATCTGCTGATCGGTGACGCTGATCCGAGCGGGTTCGGGTCATACATCGAGCTCATGTCCTTCGCCGGTGGTGCGACCGATATGGGCATTCGATTTACGGAGAGCGGCCCGCTGGTTGCGGACTATGACCTGTTCGCCGAGTTGCGCGCGAACAGCGCTGCTGTTCCGCACGGATTCGAATTTCGCACCGATGACGGCACCACCCTCGCCACCCGCATGACCATTACGGCGGCAGGGCGCGTGGGCATCGGCACCACCACACCCACCTCTCCATTTCATGTGGCCCAAGCGTCGAGCCTGTCGCAATTCGTGGAATTTGAGAATTCCAGCGATGTCGTGACGGGTAACGACATCATGCAATTGTCGGCGACAACCGCGTCTAGCGTGGACATGCAGTTCATCGAGGCATCGCGCGGCGCCGACATCGAGTTCCGTGTGTGGGGCGACGGCGACGTGACTGCCGACGGCGCGTTTACCGGCGGCGGGGCGGATTTCGCCGAGATGATTCGCGTCAATGACGCAATCGACGCGCTTGAACCCGGCGACGTGCTGGTGATCGACGTCCGCAATCCTCGCTCCGTCGAGAAGTCGGTTACGCCGCGCTCCACGCTCGTGGCCGGCATTTACAGCACGCGGCCGGCATTTCTGGGCGGCACGCACGATTGGGACGAGCTCGGCCGCGAGTTGGCGGCGCAGGAAGGCCGCACCGCCGCGAACGACGACGAGGAAGATGCGCTTTCCGACCCCGCCGACCCACGGTCGTTGCGGCCGATTGCAATCGGTAAGCGAATCGGCGAAATCCCGATGGCCGTCGTCGGCATCGTGCCGTGCAAAGTAACCGCCGAAAACGGCCCGATTCGTCCCGGCGATTTATTGGTAACATCCGGCAAGCCCGGCCGCGCAATGCGCGACGACGCTCCACGAACCGGATCGGTGGTCGGCAAGGCATTGGGCACGCTTGAGAGCGGCGAGGGCGTGATCGAAGTCCTGATCAGCCTGCAATAGATAGTTCGAGGATAGAATGACCAAGCCAATCAACAAATTTGGTATAGCCCTTTTTGTGGCCTTTGTTTGCTCGCCCGCATTCGCGCAGGTTGAGATCGACTGGTACAAGATCGCCGGCGGCGGCGTGATGGGCAGCAGCGGCGGCGCGGTCGAGTTGGACGGCACGATTGGCCAGCATGACGCGAGTCCGGTGATGACGGGCGGCGCGATCGAGCTGGTCGGCGGTTTCTGGGTGGTGGCGGCCCTGCCGCCGCCGATGACGCCCGGCGACATGAACTGCGACGGTACGGTGAACAACTTTGACATCGATCCGTTTGTGCTGGGCCTGACCGACCCGGATGCTTATGCGCTCGCGTTCCCGACATGCAACGTGGAGAACGGCGACGTAAACGGCGACGGCGTGTTTAATAATTTTGACATCGACCCGTTTGTCGCCCTGTTGACTGGCGGATAGCAAAAGCCGCAGTCGCTGAATGTGCCGGGTATCGCTTTCCGCCTCGGGCAACGCGCGCGGCTGATGCGTGAATCCCTTCGCGCATCCGT
>JAEUIR010000217.1 GCA_016795025.1 Phycisphaerales bacterium | reverse complement strand
GCCTATCAACGGTTTCGATTGCCTCCGGCCCCTGAATCGCGAGCATCGACGTTTCGAGCGTCTGGTCGGTGAGCTTCATGTTCATGCCGGCTGATTGCTGTTTGAACCAACCGAGCAATTTCTCACGATTCGAGGCGTTGCAGACCATGCCCCAGTGCGACTCAAAACGCGAGACGATGACGTCGTCGAGGATGCCGCCGTCCTGACGGCAAACGTGGCCATAGCGGCATTGGCCGACCTTCATGTCGCCGATGCGGCGCGTGCAGATGCGTTCGAGAAATGCGCCCGCGTCGGGTCCGTCGAAGCGGAGCCGGCCCATGTGCGAGACGTCGAAAGCGGAGCAGTGCCGGCGCGTCCAGTGGTGTTCCTCGATGATGCCGGTGTAAACGACGGGCATGTCCCAGCCGGCGAAATCGACCATTCGTCCGCCGTGGGCGCGGTGAAAATCATTGAGAGCGGTTTTAAGCATGAGCGGTTGGTCCTGCGAGAGTCGAGTTCTTTGACGAACCACATTCCGAAGAGCCGCAGCGTACCCGAAACGCGGGCGACCGGATAATCCGCCAGCGCCCACTTCACGTGGGATTCGCGCCGACGCCAGACGCCGCGCGCGAGGCTATCATACGTCGCGAATGCTCACAGACTCCGCATCCACCGCCGCCGGTAGGTTTGGTCCGTTCGGCGGTCAGTATGTTCCCGAAGTGCTCATGGCCGCCATCCACGAGCTGGCCGCGGAGTACGAGCGCGCGAAATCTGACCCGGCTTTTTGGACTGAACTGAACGCGCTTCTCACGACCTATGCGAACCGCCCGAGCCGGTTGTATTTCGCGCGACGATTCAGCGATTCGCTGGGCGGCGCGCGAATCTACCTGAAGCGCGAAGACCTGAATCACACGGGCGCGCACAAGATCAACAACACACTCGGGCAGGCGCTGTTGGCGCGGCGCATGGGCAAGCGCCGCGTGATCGCCGAGACCGGCGCGGGGCAGCACGGTGTCGCGACGGCGACCGCGTGCGCCGTGCTTGGGCTCGAATGCGTCGTTTACATGGGCGCGGAAGATGTCCGTCGCCAGGAACTGAACGTCTTTCGCATGCGACTGATGGGGGCGACCGTCGTGCCGGTCGAGAGCGGTCAACGCACGCTCAAAGATGCGATCAACGAAGCCATGCGCGATTGGATGGGCAGCGTTCGCGACACGCATTACATCATCGGAAGCGTCATGGGGCCGCACCCGTTCCCGACGATCGTGCGCGATTTTCAATCTGTCATCGGGCGCGAAACGCGCGAGCAGATCGTCGCCACCGAGGGTCGCCTGCCCGATGCTGTCATCGCATGTGTGGGCGGTGGATCAAACGCCGCCGGCATTTTTGCGCCGTTCATCGGCGACTCGGCTGTGCGGTTGATCGGCGTAGAGGCTGCAGGAGACGGCATCGATCATCCGAGCCGTCACGCAGCCACGCTCGCGGCCGGCCGGCCGGGTGTGCTGCACGGCATGTTGACTTACGTATTGCAGGACGACGACGGACAGACATTACCGGTTCATTCGGTGTCAGCGGGCTTGGATTATCCCGGCGTTGGGCCTGAGCACGCATATTGGCATTCCATCGGCCGCGTGGAATATGTTTGCGCCACCGACGCGGAAGCGCTGGCGGCGTTTGAGGCGCTGTCGCGCACCGAAGGCATCATTCCCGCGCTCGAGAGCGCGCATGCGGTGGCTCACGCGCTTCGACTCGCGCCGCAACTCGGCCGCGACCGGCTGCTGGTCATCAACCTGAGCGGGCGCGGCGACAAGGATTGCAGCGAAGTAGCCCGCATCCTGAATGAGCGGCCACCCGCACACGGCCGCGATCGTTTTCGATAGCGCAGGCAATTCGGCGGTTATTTTGTCCGATCAGCGCGCGACCGTAATGGAGCGGTTGCGAGGACCTGGTGTCCTGACTCAGAATAATATGTCCGTATGTAAGGGGAGCATCGGCGTCTCGCCGGTGCGAAAACGTGAATTCGCACCGGCGAGACGCCGATGCTCCCCTCGATTGATACGGGCCGGTATTTTCGCGCCACGACCTAGCTCGCACTCATGAGTCTTGCAAGTTGGCGGGCGCCTGCAATTTGCCGGTCATTTTTGCCTGATCAGAGAGCCGCGACCGCTAGGAAACGGCCGCTTCTGGCTCGGCCCCCGGTGTCGTCAAGCGCATCAGGTTCGGCTTTTTCGTTTCAAAATAAGAAAGGTGGGTTCAGTCATGAAAGCGCTAATTGTTCTCGTCGTGATTGCAATCATCGTCACCATTGTCGGCTTTCGCTTCACAAATTCGTCAAAAGTCGCCGAGAGCAAGCCGATCGGCATCGCTGCGGGTAAGGCCAACAGCGGTGTCTGTAAGCTGGATCTGGTCGTTTCGATGGGAATGGCGCGCGGAGAAGGACCGCGCGTGAAAGGCGGCGTGGCGGATTGGAATGAATGGATCGCCGAGCATTTCATTCTGACCGACAACAGCGGCAAACGCGTCGATATGAAGCGCGTGAACTTCAGCGACCTCATCAGCGACAAGGACGCGATGAATCCCGACTCATTTCTCACTGCGATGATTCAGCCAAATGTTGGATATGTGCTGGATTACAAACCGCTGCGCGACGACCCGCTGCGCTACCGCTTCGAATTCACGGTTCAAAACGACGGCCGCCCGTTCGCCCGCGAGTTTTTTGTGCCGGTGAGCGAATAGCAGGATTCGCACCGCAGGTTCACGACGCGGATCGATGCGCGATGAAAAAAAAGCGCCGCCTCGCGGCAGCGCTTCGCAATTGCTCGAAAGGAATGCGGCGAATCAGCCGCCGTCCGTCGGCTTCTCGGCCGGTTTCGGCGTCGGAGCGGGCTTGACCTCGTCGGCCGCGGGTTGCGTTGTGGCCGGTCCGTTGGCTTTCGCGCCTTCGCTTTTCTTAAGCTGCTCCTCGACAAATTTCTCGGATCCGCCGCGAGCCCCGACTTCCGACATCGCCACTTTGCCGTCCGGGTCGATGACGACGAGCGTCGGAAACCCCTGCACGCCATAAGCTCGAAGTGTCTGGCCGCTGTTGTCGAGAATAATTGGGAACGGCAGCTTCTTGCCGCCCCACGAGCGCTCTTCAACTTTCTTCAGTTTTTCGTCGAGATCAGCCAGCGATTTCGCGCTGGTGTCGTGAACAGTGATGATCTCGAATTTGTCTTGATGAGCTTTGTTATCGTCGGCGAACTTCATCAGTTTCGGCAAACTGCCGCGGGTGCAAGGCCCTCACCAATGCCCCCAAAACTCGACGATCACCCACTTGCCTTTGGCGTCCGCGAGTTTCCAGGTCGCCGGAACACCGCGGGCTTCGCTCACTTTGATCTCCGGCGCGGCCTGCCCCTTTTTTGCGCCTTGCGCAAACGTGGAGCCGACGGCCATCGCCACAACCGCGATAAGCCCGACACGCAACAAATGGGTCACCTGACACTCCTGAAAGCGATTTTTCAAAACCCGAACACGCAGTCATCCTATCGACACCTCACCCGAAACTCAACGAGTTTCTCCGCTCGACTTTGGCGATTGACGCGACGCTCCGCCTGCGCAAGACTGCTCGTCGTGAATCGGAGCCAGATATGCGCGTATATCGTCTTCATGATTTCGGACTGGAGCACCTGCGATTAGAGCAGACAGACCCGCCAAAACCCGGCATCGGTGACGTCCTGCTGCGTGTCCGGGCGATGAGTCTCAATTATCGCGATTTATTGGTCGCGCGCGGCCAGTACAGCAAATCGATCCGCTTACCCGGCGTTCCGATTGCCGACGCCGCGGGTGAGATCGTGGCGATCGGACCGGATGTCGAAAACGTGCGAGTCGGCGACAATGTTTGCACGCACTACGTCGCCGCGTGGCGCGAGGGGCCGTTTCGCGCGGAATACCTCAAGCAAACGCTCGGCCTTCCGGGACCGGGCGTCGCCGCTGAATATGTCGCGCTGCCGGCCGGCGCGGTCGTCGTACCGCCGGCGGGTTATGACCATGCCCAGGCCGCCACGCTGCCGATCGCGGCGCTGACCGCGTGGAGCGCGTTGGCGACGGAGGCAGACGTCAAACCGGGGCAAACGGTGCTGACGCTCGGCACGGGGGGCGTGTCCATCTTCGCGTTGCAAATCGCGAAAGCGCGCGGGGCGCGCGTCATCGTCACGAGCAGCAGCAACGGCAAGCTCCGCCGCGCGGTGGAACTCGGCGCGGATGCCACGATCAACTATCGCGAGCACGAAAACTGGGACGCGGAAGTCATTCGATTGACCGATGGCATGGGGGTGGACGTAACCGTCGAAACCGCGGGTATCGCCACGCTGGAGCGTTCGCTGAAAGCGACACGTGCGAACGGAATCGTGGCGTACATGGGAGCGCTGACCGGGTTGACCGGACCGATCAACACCGGGCTGCTCATGATGAAGCGGCAGCGGATTTGCGGAATTCTTGTGGATTCAAGAGCGGCGTTCGAGCAGATGAACGATTTTCTGCCGCGGCACCGCATCGCCCCGGTGATCGACCGGCGTTTCCCGTTTGAAGAGCTGCCCGCGGCGCTGCGATATCTCGAAACCGGCTCGCACTTCGGAAAGATCGTGGTCGAGGTCTAGTCGTCGTGCTCGTCGGAACCACAGTGCCGAACATCAGACACCATCAACGCCCGAGCGGCTTGCGCGGGTCATAGGGCTTCGAATATCGCCGGATGCGTTCTTCGGCTTCCTTGCGAAGCGCGCCATATTTCTTCTCGATTTCCTTTGCCGTGCTCAGGCGAAGCAGCAATTCGCCGGACTCGATGCGGGCCGCGGCGCCCGACGCCTCGCAGTAAATGCGCGAAGGCGAAGTCGAAAAAGCCTCGCGCGTTTCGACCAAATAGCCGCCGCCGATATCGCTTTCCGGAATCGACGCGGGCCCGATCGGCTGAATCAAGTGCGTGAGCAGTCCGCGCGTGGTCGAGTCGTACACCGAGAACGCGCGAGGCTCCTGCGATCTCGCGCCGACCAGCGCCGGCAGGACGCGCGTCCAGGCCAGGCCCAGATAGGCGGAGCCGACGCGAATCGGCTCGCGACGCTCGGGGAGCTTTGCGTCAAGATTGCTCACCACGCTCGAAAACAGCGTCTCGCCCTCGCGAATCACCCGGTCCGTCGTGGTCACCACCAGCGGCGCGGCGCCAACTTTCGGCGGAAGCGACGACTCCTCGCTTTCGATGATCTCGCTTTGCAGGTCGAAGCTCGCGAACAAGTCCACCCGAATGCTGCGGCCGCTGCCGTCTTCGTCGAAGCGCCAGGTGCGTTCATGAACGCGGATGCCATCCTTGCGGTTCCCGCCGAAGCGCGGATCATCCAGCGACATCGACTCGCGCGAAACGCGCCGCGTGAAATAGCCGATGGACTTGCCGGCCAGAGTCATGTCGTAATAGCGCGTGTCGCCGTCGAGCGGCAATTGGGGACCGCGCTCCGGCAGTTCAATCATCAATTTTTCGCCGCTCATCAGCGCGTCGCTGAAGATTCCTTGCTCGATGGGCGTGGCCGTGATGCGCAGCGTCGCGATCATCGATCGAAATTGCTCGCGGACGGCTGCGGAGTCCGAGCCGGTCGGCAACGCGCCGGCATAGATCAGAATCCAAACCGTCGATGGATCGAAGAGCACGCAGTAATAAAACGATTTTCTGAGCTCGGTCGGCGTTTCCTCGTCAAATTCGAGAATGAACCCCGCGCGTCCGTCTGTTTCGCGCTCACTGCGATCGACGCGCTTCAGCGGCGCGCCGACCATCAACTGATTCTCAAACTTCGTGATCCAGCTTTTGAAATTCAGCTTGTCGAAGCCGGGAGAGAAGCACACCTGCAATGTGGCGCGCTCGGCCACGGACCGGCCGCGCATCAGCCCCATTGATCCACCGGGGGCGGTGAAACGCGTTCGATCGTAGCTCCATATGGCCGGCAGCGTGATTTCGAATCCGAAACTCGGCTCGGAATAAACGAAGGTCGGTTGCGTCGTCGGGGCTGTGTCCGCTTTCGCCGGCGGCGGGGGCTGGTTCTTGTCTCTCGCGGCCTGCGCGTTCGCGGCGACCGTGATCGAGTAGGCGATCAGGGCGGCGATGGCGAATCGTCGAATTTCCAGTGCGAACGCATGGTGTTTCAAGAGGCTCGGCATTCTGATGAATCCTCAAATGCCGCGGCAAGTCCGGTGCCGACGGCCGATCGTATTTTATAGCACCTGACACGATGGTGCGGGCAGGCCGCCCGCAAAACCGCGTGGCGATCGTCAGGCCGGGGTCGCGAATAGCGCTGCGCCGACCGAAGGCGCTCAAGGCGCTCGTGTTTTTGTAGCGCCATTTTGAGCATCTTGGTTTTCGGGAACCCTGGCGAGAAAAGC
>JAEUIR010000216.1 GCA_016795025.1 Phycisphaerales bacterium | reverse complement strand
CATCACGATGTGGTTGTTTCCACCCGGGCCGCTACTGTGCATAAAGAGCTTGCTGGTCGATGACTGAATGTCGATCGCCCCGCCGTCGGTGCGAATGTCGATCTGTTTGCCGGTGTTTTCCAACCGGAGATTGCCCCCGGCGACATGGAGCTTCGCCCCCGGCGCAAATGTGCCAATTCCCACATTGCCGGAAGGCTGAATGTTGAAATAATTCAGCCATGAACCGGATTCGCGACGGAATAACTGAAATGCGCCCGGACCATCGCTGCCGACGTGCATCAACCAGCTTTCATTACCGCCAACCGGTCCCGCGTCCATCCGAATCGAAGGACGATCTCCGCCCAAGCGCAGCGCGCCATCCTGGCCGTCCCAATTGCGAATGACATGCAAACCGCTCAGCGGGTTGGATGTGCCGACGCCCACCTTTCCGCCGAGCGTCTGCAAGGACAGGTCTCGCGGCGAATTCGATGCGTAGTTGTACGAGAAAATGTGGCTCCGCGTCCCATCGTCGTAAATACGCAAGCCTGGGCCAACGGATGGAGACAGGCCGTTCCCGTTCCCATTCGTGAGCCACAGCGACTGACCGTTCACGTGGAGCCTGGTCGCGGGACTGTTCGTGCCAATTCCGACGTTGCCAGCGTTGTCCACGAGCAATGCATCCAGCGGAGCGCCGTCTGCCGCATCCAGCGAATGGCCGTCGATGCCGGGAACTTTGAGTGCATACGGCACAGCCGACAAGGGTTGTCTGCCTACCAGGATCATGTATCCGTCTTCTTCGTCGCAGAACGAGCCGGTATCCGCGCGGACGGCAACTTCGATCCAGATTCGGTCGCCATCGAATATTGATCCAAAGTTGACCGGGACGGTGAAAAGCCCGTCGAAAATGCTGACGTTTTCAGAACAGCTCATGCCCAGCGGCGATCCGCTCAAGTCCGAGTCATATGCCTCGAAGCGAATGTCGAACACGCCGGTCGCCGCCTGGTCGAGTTGCTTCAAATAGCCCTGATAATTGAACTCTGTGCCCACCGGTGATTGAGCGAGCGCCGCAGCGCCCGAGCCAATTGTCGCCAAACTCAACAGAATCGCATCGCGTTTCATCTTTGTAACCCTTGATAATTCGGGATCGAAAACTGCCGAGCAATGTCACTCTCGGCCGCGCCGCAAAGCGCGTTCATTCTGACGTGGCGTTTGCCGTTGTGTGGCGCGTCGCGCGACGCGCCGCGTTTGCCCCCCTACGGAGAGCTCGTTCCATATTCCGTCAACAGCGCCGCGAAGTCGTCCAGCGTCACCAGTCCGTCGCCGTCGATATCACCGCTCTGTACGTCGCAGCCGGCTGAGCCGTCGAAACGCGAAAGGTCGATTGCGAGGTCGAACAGGTCAATCGGGTCGTCACCGTTTAGACCGCCTGCGCAATTTCCGGTGACGGTGAGTGTCATCGGTTTACTCGCGACGTTGCCGCAGATATTGGAAACGAGGACCGTGTAGCTGCCGCGATCACCGCCGCGCAGGTTGGAGATCGTCAACTGACGCGCGTTCGCTCCGCTGATGACCGAACCGGTCGGGCTCATGCCGTTGGCGAGCGGAACGCCATTTCGCTGCCATTGGTAAGTCAAGCCGTCGTAACCCATCGCCGCTGTGACGCTCGCCGTGAAGACGCCGCCGCAGACTCGGGTCTGGCTGCCCGCCGCCGGCTCTTGCAGGGCAATCCAGGGAGTGTTCGTGTCCGTCCAGCGGGCCCAGTTGTGCGCGATGACGTTTCCCGCACGCGAGAAACTGCCGCCGACGAACAACTCGCCATTCGATACGCATACGGCCGTGACTCTGTTGCCGTAATTTCCATCGCCACTCAGGCCAGGTCCGAGCGGCTGCCAGTCGATGCCGTTCCAGCGCGCGATGCGCAGGCATTCCCGATCTCCGGCTTGCTGGAATTCCCCGCCGGCGATCAAGTCACCGTTGTAAACCGCAAGCGCCCAGATCGGTGTCTCCGAGGCTTGGCGGTTCATTCCGGCGCCAAGCGGCGTCCAGGCGACGCCGTTCCAACTGGCGATGCTGCCCGCTTCCGCGCCGCCGGCGGAATCGAATGCGCCTGCAACCACCAATTCACCATCGAATACTTCCATCGCGCGAACCATGCTCCAAGTCGAACTGCTCAGTCCGCTGCTCAACGGCTCCCAGTTTGTGCCGTTCCAACGCGCGATCGCGTCGCACGAATTTCCATCCGCTGAAAGAAAATTGCCTCCGGCATAAAGCTGTCCGGCGTACACCGCGACTGCATAAACGACGCCGATACCCCAGTTTCCTATGCCGATTCCGCCCAATCGCTGCCACTCGCTCCCATTCCAACGGGCCACGAAACCAGAGTCTCCATAACCGTCTGGATCCTCGTAATGGCCGGCCGCGATGGTCTCGTTGTTGTAAACCGTCACGTCAAACACCCAACATCCCGGCAGCCCGGCACCAAGCGCATCCCAATCCGGATGGCCGTATTCGCGCGAATACGTCGCGATGTTCTCAGCGGCGGTGCTGTAAAACGAACCTGGATCACCCCCGACCCGATTGAAGCGCCCGCCCACTACCAGCTCCGTTTGAACAGGGAAGCCGCCGCCGGGGACCGTGTTGAGCGCGGTAACATACTCCGCCCGCCCGTCATCCGTGACGCCCCCGCTGACCTCCTGCCACGTCAGGCCGTTCCAGGCAGCAAGGCTCGAAGCGAGGTTCCCGTTTTCGAAAGAAAATAACCCACCAGCATGCGGCTGACCGCGGAACGTCGTCATCGCGTACACGGAGGGTTCGAAATCGTACCCCCGGAAGCCGACGCCCAATGTGCTCCACTCGCCGAATCTCCGTTGCACAACCGCGCGGGTCGGCAGACCGTCAACGTGGTCGAAATAGCCCCCCGCCACAACATACGGATAGTAGTCCGTAATTGCGGCAACCACATTGTCCGCGCCCTCATCCAGCGGTAGCCAAGTCGACGTCCACGGATCCCATGCCGCCATGCGATTCAGCGGTCGCGCCCCGCTGGCCGTAAATTGACCACCAGCGTACAACCACCCGTTGATGCTGCTCATGACCGTCCAAACCCGGTTATTAAATCCACTGCCGAACGCCGACCATGATGTCCCGTTCCAACGCGCGATGCGCGCCGCGTTCTGTCCACCCGCTTGCGTAAAATGGCCGCCGGCAACCAGGCTCGTGCCGTGCGTCGTCAAAGTGCGCACCAATCCGTTCGTTCCAGCACCGAGCGGCGACCAGACGCCGCCGTCCCACTGCGCAATGTTTGCCGCCGGAGAACCTCCGGCATAAGAGAAGTCTCCGGCAACGATCAGTTTGCCGTTGTATACCGCCAATGCCCGCACCGGCCCGTCTGTTCCGCCGCCCGGCAGTGGAACCCACGATGATCCGTTCCAACGCACGATATGCTCAACGGTCTGACCGTCGGCCATCGTGAATTCGCCGCCGGCATAGAAGCCGTCGGTAGAGAAGGCCAGTGCATGCGTCGGTCCGGTTAACCTGCCTATGGGCTGCCACGTCAGCGATGAATGCAGAAGTTGCATCACCGTGCTGGCGGGCTGACCCGCACCGGCCACATAGTCAATGCCCGCGTAAAGAGTGGAGCGCTCAGCGCTTGTGATCAGCGTGTTGACGTTTCGCGGCAAGCTGTCCATTGCGAGCCACTGCCCGCCGCTGTAGCCGACGACGCTGTAATATTGCACGCCGTCGATAATCTGATTTAGTTGACCGCCCAGCACCAACCATTCCGGATTGTCCCGACCGTTTCCGAACCACCTCGTCATCGCAAGCACGCGGCTTTGGCCGCGAAGGCCGGCCTGATCGGTGGTGCGCAACCATTGCCCGCCGCATTGGGAGTATCCCGGCTGCGCCAAGCAAGTGAGCGCAACCGTGCAGACCGATGCGAAAAACGGGCCAATTCGACCCCCCTGAAGGCGAGTTCGTTCTGATATGATTCGCGTGTTCATCGCTGCTTCCTTTCTCCGACCGGGGCGCTCTATTCAGGCGATCCGCTGGATCGGGTGCCGACACTTCCGCCCGTTCCAAACCATAACGAGATTCGCGAATGTCGAGCGTCATGATTTGACTTTTCTGCGTTAGAATGAGCCTTTGGAGGCGTACCAACCCCCGATCAGCCGAGTTCGGCCGAATCGACATTTCGAACATTGACCAGATTATTTGAGGTCGGAAGCGGTCCGGCTACGTTTGGAATTCCGAGATGCAAGACACAACAGCAAACCCACCCCCTTCGTCGCCGGATGGATCGCAAACTCCGTCTTGCCCGGAACAAACTGGCGATGAGCACGTGACCCGCCTGCTGTCCGAGGCCGCCGCTGGAGGGACCAACGCCGCGCGAGAGTTATTGCCACTTGTATATCGCTCGCTGCGGGAGATCGCTCGGCGCCAGATCGGACCGACTCACCGAAGCCACACGATTCAGGCGACCGCGCTGGTTCACGAAGCGTATCTGCGGTTAGTCGGGCGCGAACTGGCCTGGGCCGATCGAGCCCATTTCTACGCTGCCGCCGCGGAAGCGATGCGTCATGTTCTGATCGACTACGCTCGTCGCGCGGGCGCGAAAAAGCGTGGCGGCGGCCTGCGTCGGGAAATCTCCAATGTTGTCGATTTGGCCAGCGATGAGTCGATTTCGGAAGCAATTGAGATCGACGACGCAATCGAAGCGCTGCGTCAACACGACCCGCGGGCCGCCAGCGTCGTTCACTTGCGCTTTTACACCGGCTTGTCCATTGATCAGACGGCGTCGGCACTGGGCCTTGCGCCGGCGACGGTGGATCGCGAGTGGCGCTACGCCCGCGCCTGGCTGCACCGTCGGCTTGGGATCGGCGACGAGCCGGAGCCGCAGCGATGAGCACCGCGTCGCGCGAGAAGTTAAAGGAACTACTCAATCAGGCCGCATCGTTACCGGATGGAGCGCGCCCCGAGTTCGTCGAGCGCATTGCGCGCAACGCCCCGGCGATGGCGGAAGAGCTGCGGCAGCTTTTGCCCGCTCTTGACGATTCCGGCTTCATGAATTCGCCGACGATCGCGGCCGACCCGGCGACCACGCGCAACGATGCCTCCATCGCAGCCGGCATTGACTCAACACAAGCATCCTCAATCCCCGAATCCGCCGGCGCGCGGATCGGGCGCTACAAGTTGCTTCAGCAGATCGGCGAAGGCGGATTCGGCACGGTTTTCATGGCCGAGCAAACCGAGCCGGTCAGTCGGCGGGTGGCGCTCAAGATCATCAAGGCCGGGATGGATACGCGGCAGGTGATTGCCCGTTTCGAGGCCGAGCGTCAGGCGCTGGCGCTAATGGATCATCCGAACATCGCGCGGGTCTTCGACGCCGGCGCGACGGAGACCGGGCGGCCGTATTTCGTAATGGAACTGGTCCGCGGCGAGCCGATCACGCGCTATTGCGATCGCGAGCAGCTTCCGATTGAGCGGCGTCTGCAGCTTTTTGCCGACGTGTGCCGCGCTGTGCAGCACGCACACCAAAAAGGCGTGATCCACCGCGACCTCAAGCCCTCGAACGTGCTGGTCACGGTCGCTGATGGCGAGCCTCTGCCGAAAGTAATCGATTTCGGCATTGCAAAAGCCACCGCCACGCCGCTGACCGACAAGACGCTCTTCACCGAGATGCACCAACTGATCGGCACGCCGGAGTACATGAGTCCGGAACAGGCCGAGCCCGCGGCGGCGGATATCGATACGCGCAGCGATGTGTATTCGCTCGGCGTGCTGCTCTACGAATTGCTGACCGGCACCACGCCATTTGATGGGCAGCGGCTGAAGAGTGCTGGTTTTCAGGGGCTGATTCGCATCATTCGCGAAGAAGAGCCGCCGCGGCCGAGCCAGCGCATCCGCGACAGCGGCCGGCTCGACACGCAGATTGTGACGCATCCTTCGGACAGCTCGCGTCACGCGGAATTGGCGGCACAGGCAGGAGTAACCGGCGGGTCGTCGGCGTTCGAAATCGCGAAGCATAGACGCGCCGAGCCGCGCTCGCTGGCACGGCTGTTACGCGGCGATCTCGACTGGATTGTGCTGCGCTGCCTCGAGAAAGACCGCCGGCGGCGCTATGAAACCGCCGACGCACTCGCCGCGGATGTGCAGCGCTATCTGGAGGGCGCGCCGGTGCATGCCGCGCCGCCCAGCAAGCTCTACCACGCGCAGAAGTTCCTGCGCCGCCACCGCACGGCGGCGGTAATCGTCGCGGCGATCGTCGGCACGGCGAGCATCGGCGCCGTCGCGGCGCTGATGCAATGGCAGCAGGCCGAAACCGCCCGCGCTGCCGAGTCAGATCAGCGCGCCCGCGCCCAAGCGGTCAGCGAGTTTTTGAAAGACCTGCTCACCGCCGCCG
>JAEUIR010000215.1 GCA_016795025.1 Phycisphaerales bacterium | reverse complement strand
TATTATCTGATGCCGCTCGCGCTCTATTGCATGCCGTTCACACTGTCGTTGCCGGCGGCGATCGCGCGCGGTTTTCGGCGCGACTCAGGCATGAATCCGGACGGGCGGATTTTTCTGCTTGTATGGGCGATTTCGCACTTTGTGTTTTTCACCGCCTCAGCCGGCAAGGAAATGCGGTATTTCCTGCCTGCGATTCCGCCGTTTCTGATCCTGCTGGGCATCGAATTGTCGCATTTTTTCTGCCCGCGGCGCGCCGCCAATCCGCGGCGGGATCGCGCGGGCTTCCTCGCGGTGGCGATCGGCGTTCCCGGCGTGTTGGGCGGAGCGTTCTTCGGTTTGATCAAATGGCACAAGGCCAATCCATATCATGACTGGTCACAGGTATGGCCATCGTATGTCATTTGCACAAGCGTATTGACGATTGCGCTGATCTCATCAGCATGGCTTTATCTCCGTCGGCGCGAGCATGCGTCGTTCGGCATGCTCATTGGAGGGATGTGGGTGTTCTGGCTGCTGATGTGGTCGATGATGATGCCGATCATGGCTTCTGAGCGCCCGGCCCGAGATTTTGCCGAACAGTTGTCAAACCTGCGTGCGACCTGGCCGGGCTGGAAAGACTCGCGAATTTTTCAGGTTGGCTCGCAGGACTCGCGCATCACATGGTATTCCGACGTGCGCTTCCCGCGCGTGATCGATCAATTGCGCCTGCTGGAAATGCAGGGCGGAAAACGCTCGAGGGCGCGAGAGATTCAACTGATCGGCGAAGAGATGGTTCGAAGGCTCGCAATGGACGAACCGGTTCTATTTGTCGCTACGCGCGCCGACTATGTCACCTTCCTGGCGGAAGCGCCGCCGCATTTGGCATCGCAAGGTCGCGAAATGCCGCAAAGTCACTTGTGGCTGCAAACCAGAATCGGACCGCAAGGTCGACACTTCGTGCTGTTCGGCAACATGCCGCCGCCCTGGCCTGAACCCGCGCTCAATCCGCCGAGCGATCGGCTGAGGCCGCCCCAAGGCCAAAAGTCGTCGTAGCGCCAATCCTTGTGCAGCGACAGCCCGAAAAAGCGTTCGCGTCGTTGAATCCCACTCTTTCCAGGCGCGCCTCAGCGCCACCGAAGCAAGAACAACGCGCCGATGATCAACGCGGCTCCCGCCGGCTCCGGTATGCGACGGAACTCAAGATCGACGGTTTTTGCCGAGGGATATGGAACGAGAAACGCGGCATTCAACTCGCCGTAGGTAGCCGGATCAAACACGTGTGCCTGCGCCGTGACGCCATCGATGACATAAATGTTGCCATCGTGCGGGCTGATGTCGATTCCATGCGGCCTGCCCCAGCCGGTGCCCGCAAAACTCGTCAGCAGCGTGTGCGCGGCGTCATACACCCAAACGCGGTTATCCGATCCGCCAGGGCCAAACACGTCCATCGTTGTCACGAGAATGCGGCCATCGGGCAGAAATGCGATATCGTTGGCGAGCGTGGTCGGCGGGGTGGCCCATTGGCTGACGAACGCGCCGTTGGTGGCGTTGAATTCCCACACGCCGCCGCCCGGCGTGAAGGAGCATACATACAGGTTTCCGTTTGGACCGATGCGCATGTCTGACGGCGCGGGCATGTTCGCGAACGTGCCGATCTGCGCGCCGGTGTTGGCGTCATAGCGATAGATCGAGTTAGTGGCGCTGTCGCCCGCGTATACGTCGCCATTCGGCGCGTAAACGCCCGCCCAATTCATCGATGATGCGCCCACGTTATAAGTTTTGACATACGCACCGGTGTTCGCGTCGAATTCGTTTACGCCGCCCGTGAAGTGTCCGACCAGCATGCGATTGTTGGTCGTGCCGACATGCACTCCCAGCGGGCCCTGCGCTCCGGCGGCCACGGTCGTGAACGGATCGGAAATCGTCAATCCGCTGACGCCGTTGTACACCATTGATTTGTTCAGCGCGTCGCTCGTGACGTGCAAATCGCCAACTGCGGCCATCGCGGCGACCGCGAATTGCCCGATGATGAGCAACGCGCCGCCAAGCTTGATTGAACGCATGGAACTTCCTCCTCGCTATGCGCGATCAACAAAGGGCCTGATCTCGATCGGCGCGCGACGTTGTCGCTGCCGATACGGCCGACTCCGGATTTTGGACGAGACACGTGGGCGCGAGCCGCTGAAATGCAATCGTCATTACGCTCGCGTGCAATCCACGAGCATGCTGACTGGACGAGTCGCGCTCCTCCAACAAGGCGAATGTAGCACTTCTGAACAAAAAGGCAATGAAATACGTCCGAAAGCGCGACAATTATCGCTGACGGACCGCCCCCTTATCAGGGTGGGACGGGCGTCTCGCCCGTAACTGGTGAAACGCCCGCACCACCCATGTTGCACCTATATTGTGATTAACGACACTAATCACACCGCGTGACGAATGTCCAGGTTGGGCTGGAGACGGTTTCGTCGCCGTTCTCCGCCACAACGCGCCAGTAGTGTTCTTTGCAGTCCGGCAAATCCCGCACGGTAATGCTGCTATTTCGAACGCGCGCCATGAACGGCGGATTCGAATCGACGCCAAAGAACACGGCGTAGGAACCGGCACCAGGCACGGCCGTCCATGACAAAACCAGCGTGGCGGTGGGGAGGCCTTCTTCGCGCGAAGGGGAAATGCGACGCGGAGCGATTTGCGCGGAACGTCCCGACTGGTTCGCATCGCCGTCGGCGGGCGCCAATAACGGCGGACAACCACCGGAAAGTGTGGCGAGCGACAAACCGGAAATGAGCGCGAAAAACGACACGCGGCGCGATTTCGAAATCATGTGATCGGACTCCCGATGGCGAAGTAAGGTTGGCGCGAAATGGTCCACATCGTGCCGGGTTCGCCACGTCATTGTAGGCGTCATTTCACGTGATTTTCCGCGAGCGCTTTTTGGATTTGCGCATCGGTTATCGCGCCCGTTGCATCTGAATTGCCGAGAAGCGCCCGCAAACCCGGTGTTCCTCGGATACACTTTGCGAGCCGTCGAAATATCAGTCACTGAAGGAGAGGCGATGACGACCCCGTCTAGCGGGACTGGCGCTGTTCGAATGGGTATGACCGGCATTCGCGAACTGCTGAAATACAATCGCTGGGCGAACGAGCGCGTGCTTGCCGCGTGCGCGCCGTTGTCAGACGCACAGCTTGATCGGCCGTTTGAAATGGGGCTGGGCGCGATTCGCGAGACGGTGAGCCATATCGCCGCGGCGGAGCGTGTTTGGCTGGACCGGTGGATCAAGCACCCGGCGCCTCGGTTTCGCGCGCGGGCCGATGGCCTGCGGATTGCGGATATCAGCGCTGAAATGCGCGAAATCGACGCGGAGCGCGGCGAGTTTGTGGATCGACTTGAAGCAGCGGATTTCGAGCGCGTCGTTGCATTTCGCACCAGGGCCGGCGAGGAGCACTCGATCTGGCTGGGCGGGTTGATGCTGCACGTTTGCAACCACGGAACGCATCATCGAGCGCAGCTCCTTAACATGCTGAAGCAAGTCGGTGTGAAGCTGCCGAAACCGGAGCTGGACTACATCTTTATGCACCTTAACAACGCGGACGAGCCGCCGGTTGAGATCGATGTGGCCACGATCCGAACTTATTTTGCGTATTCAGATTGGGCGATGGATCGCGTGCTGGCCGCCGCGGCAAAGTTGGACGACGCTGCGCTGGATCGGCGCTTCGACATGGGTGTCGGGACGTTGCGTCAAACACTGTTGCATATCCGCTTTGCGGAGCAATGGTGGGTCGAAAACTGGACGCTCGGGCCGGAACGAGATTTTCCCGAGTTGCCGGACAACCTGCCGATTGCGGATCTCGTGTATCGAACTGCTGAGACGCGAACAGCCCGTAACGCGGTGCTGGAGAATTCGACAGACTCGGACTTGATGCGATTTGTCGAGGTTCGCCCGGCCGCGAATATTGTGAAGCGCTTTCAGATAAACGTATCAATGCTGCAAATGTGCTGCCACGGGACGCACCACCGCGCTCAGGCGATCAACATGCTTCGTCACGTTGGTGGGGAAGTCCCCGGCGTGGACGTCGTTGTAAAGCTGCGGGAGAAATAAGGCTGCCAAAGTCGCGCATGTGCTGGTGGCGCCGTGTAGCGATGAAGCATTCGACTGGCGGTGCGCCGTCGCCCGCTGGTTGCTGGACGACGGCGACCTCTGTTCAGTAATCGCTGGGCGGCGGATGGTTACATTCCGCGTTCCACGAACACTTTTTGCGCTGCCGCGACGCCGGCGCCAAGCGTGAAGTTGTGGCCGAGCTTGTGCAAGGAATGCTCGAAAGCGGCGATCGCGCCTAGCGTGTCGATGGAATCGATGAAGCCCATGTGCGACATACGCACGATTTTTCCTTCGATCGCATCCTGTCCGCCGGCGAAGTGGATGCCGAATTTCTCGCGCAGCATTTTTCGCAGCTCTTTCTCGACCACCGGCGCGGGAACGTTGAATGCAGTCACACTGTCCGCCGGCCGCTGGCTGAACAGTTGGACGTTCATCGCGGACGCGGCGGCGCGCGTGGCGGCAGCCATCCCGGCGACACGCTTCCAGACGTTCTCTAATCCTTCGTTGAGCAGCAGATCAAGCGTGACCCGCAAGCCGCGGACAAGCAGGTGCGCTGGCGTATAAGGCGTGTCGGACTGTTTGGCAGACTTGCGGGCTTTGTTGTAGTTCACATAGAAACTGTGCTGCGCCTTATTGGCTTCAATCACTTCCCAGGCGCGAGGGCTAACGGCCGCGAAGCCCAGGCCCGGAGGAAGCATGAGCGCCTTTTGCGAACCGGTGATGAGCACATCAACGCCCCAATCATCGGTGCGCAGCGGGAGCGCGCCGGCCGACGTGATGCAATCGGCGAGCAGTAGCTTGTTATGCTGACGGCAGATTTTTCCGATGGCTTCGAGGTCGCTGGCGGTTGCCGTGGATGTTTCGCTGTGCACGACGATCACGGAAGTGATCGACTTATCCTTCGCGATGTGGTCAGCCACCACGGCGGGATCGATCGGCTTGCCCCATTCGACTTTGCAGCGCATGTTGGCGATGCCATATTGATCGCAGATCAATCCCCATCGCTCGCTGAATTTTCCGTTTTCACACACCAGCGCCTTCGAGCCGGCAGGGTGGCAGCCGACAATCGCGCCTTCCATCGCGGCCGTGCCGGAGCCGGTGATAATCAGCACTTCGTTGGTAGTGAGGAAGATTTTTTGCAGCTTTTCCGTGCAGTCCTTGATGACCTCCTTGAACCACGCGGTGCGATGATGCTCAAACGGTCGGGCCATTTCGAGCAGTGCTTCTTCGGGCACGGTGCAGGGGCCGGGTGTGAACAGGCGAATCTTCTTCATGGCAGGTTCCTTTTTATCGAAAGCCGCCGCGTGGAGCGCGGCGATAGAAGTCTCATTGGACGCATGATATCGCGCTGCGGGGTCATCGACGAGTTACGCGGCAAATCCATGAATGGTTCGCGTCGGGGGCATTTTGTGGGGTACTGCGGTTCTCATTGCCGGACACGCGCATGCCGCGCGTAGCCGATTTTGCTTTTTCGGCTATCTTCCGCACACGCGTATTCAACCGCATCTGACGGAGCAAGGCGATGGAAGCGTCAGCAAGCCGGTCGGCCCGGCGTGGATTTATCGACCGATTTCTGGATGTCATCGAGCGCATTGGCAATCGGTTGCCCGATCAGGTATCGATCTTCATCGGCCTGGCGATTCTAACGTTGGCTATTTCCTGGTGTGCGGCGGCGGCCGGCGTGTCCGTGATCCATCCGACTCGAAACGAACCCGTTCACGTGGTGAATCTGCTGTCGCGTGACGGTTTGCAGTGGATCTTCGGCAGCGTGGTGCGTAACTTCGTGAATTTCGCGCCGCTCGGCACTGTTCTGGTGGCTATGATCGGCATCGGCGTGGCGGAGCGTGTCGGATTGTTCGCGGCGCTGCTCAAAGCGCTGGTAACGGTTGTGCCGGGCCCGCTTGTGACGCCCACCATCGTGTTCGCCGGTGTGATGTCCAATGTCGCGTCCGATGCCGGCTATGTCATCCTTCCCCCTCTCGCGGCCATGCTCTACGCATCGCTCGGTCGACATCCGCTCGCCGGCGTAGCGGCTGCGTTCGCGGGCGTTGCGGGCGGATTCTCGGCGAATCTCCTGTTGAGCACGCTGGATCCGATGCTGGCGGGTTTGACGCAGGAGGGCGCGAAAATCATCGCCGCGGATTATTCCGTGAACCCCGCTTGCAATTATTACTTTCTGGCGGCGTCGACGTTTGTGCTGACCATCGTCGGCTGGGGCGTTTCGACTTGGATCGTCGAACCGCGACTAGGCGCCTGGGCCGGTAAGGGTGACTCCACCGCAGTCGAATTCGCAGCACTCAAATCCGAGGAGCGC
>JAEUIR010000214.1 GCA_016795025.1 Phycisphaerales bacterium | reverse complement strand
GGCCGTTTGTGTGGCCGTGGGCGCGTGTTGTTTCGATGATGGGCATTGCAAGGAGGTCACTCGCTCGCAGTGTGACACCGTGGGCGGCGAGTACCGCGGGGATGCCACGCGCTGCGCCACCACTATTTGTCCGCCGCCGCCACCACCCCCTCCCGTGACGGGTGCGTGTTGTGTGGGTGCCGCGTGCCAGATTGCTACCGCGGAAACGTGCGCGTCATCTGGCGGCGCGTTTTTCGGAGCCGATGTTTCGTGCGACGATGTAAGTTGTGTGACCGAACCGCGTCCGGGCGCTTGCTGCCTGAGCAGCGGCGAATGCACGTTTGTAGTCGAGAGCGCGTGTAGTTCGAACGGCGGCACATTCCGAGGCCAGGACGCGCCGTGCGCATCCGCCGATTGTCCGCCGCCGCCGACCGGCGCGTGTTGCTTGCCGAGCGCGATCAACTGCGAAGTGACCACGCGCCAGCGTTGCACGGAGCTTTCCGGCGGTTATCAAGGTGACGAAACGACTTGCGAACCGAGTCCGTGCGTGCCGCAGTCCGGGGCGTGCTGCCTCGGTGGCAAAGGCGGCGTCGAGTGTTACATCAAGACTCAGGCCGATTGCGAAGACAGTCTCGGCGGTTATTACGCCGGTGACGGCACGACTTGCAGCGTCGAAAACTGCGGGGGTCCGCCGCTCGGCGCGTGCTGTCTCTGGTATGACGGCAGCTCGTATTGCTCTTTGACGGTACAAGCCGAGTGTGAACAGCTCAGCGGCGAATATTTCGGCGATTGGACGAGTTGTGCCGGCGTCGAGTGCGCTCCGCCGCCCGGCATTGGCGCCTGTTGTCTTCCGGGCGGAACGCAGGCCGTCTGCGTTCCAATGTCCGGCGGATCATGCCTTAAGTTCGGCGGCGTATTCTTCGGTCCGGGATCGCAATGCGATATGGCCCGTTGTGGAATTATCGATTTGTGGGAGACGGCTGAGTATGACTTCCACGCGGATGCACCATTCCCACGAAATCGATATCGCGTCTATCCGCCGGGCGGTGGCGGCCAACCCTCACCGCTAAGCGACGGCCAAGACGACCCCGAACTGGTGTTCGACGCACCTGGCGACGGAATAGTGCGAGTTGTGGGTGAACCAGTGAACATCGGCTGGGCTGCGCGCGACGATGGCGATGACGCTCGTATTTGGATCTTGTTGGAGCCCGCGATCGGATTGCCCGGCGATTCGATCATCGTGCGATCTGCCGTTTCTGAAAACGATGCGAACGATCGTTCCGCGAGCATCGATACGAGCGGCCTGACTCCCGGCGAGTATCTGCTGATCGGCGTCATTGCAAACGGCCGGACGATGAATATCGTGCGCGGACCGTCGATCCACATCGGATCGCCCGGCGAAACGAGCGGCGCGGAAATGGGCGGACGTTAAGTACGATGCATGCTGTGCGATATCGAAAGCGTCAGACGCCATGCGCGTAATCGCCGGACGATTTCGAGGTTTGACGCTCGAACCGCCCGCAGGCAATCAAACCAGACCGGTGACGGACCGCGCCAAAGAAACCATCTTCAACATCCTCGGAAGCCGTTTCGGAACGCCGGGCTTGTTGCCGGCGCTCGACGCGTTGGATCTGTTCGCGGGGTGCGGCTCGTTTGGCATCGAGGCGTTGTCGCGCGGCGCGGCGCGATGCGTCTTCATCGAGAAGGACCGCCGAACATTGCCGATTCTGAAGAGCAACATCGCTCGGCTGCGCTGCGGAGAAGAAGCGCGGATCGGCGTGGGCAACGTATGGACGATGCGTTTGCACGCCCTAATGCCGGCGCGGTTTGGTTTGGTTTTTGTTGACCCGCCGTATGCGACGACTTCCGACGCTCTGCGCGTCGTCGAACTGCTTGATCGCATCGCGCCGGCGCTGACCGACGACGGCGTAATCGTGCTGCGTCTGTCGGCTACCGCACCACAGCCGACGAATGGCGCGATGCGCAACGCAGTTTGTGATGATGTCCGCGATCTGGGGACAATGCGGGTGCTGTTTTTGGCCAAGCGTCCGGGCGCTGACTCCGGCGACGCAAGTTCACTGGAATAAACCGCGCTTTCTGTCTAATTTGACGTTGTTTTATCGGCATGGCTGTTCCTGTATCACGCCGAGTTCGTCAATCCTCCATTCTGTGCAGCCGTCGATTCGATCGCGGCGATCGTCTTTCGGTCATTGTACAGACGGCGGAGAAGCGGATGGTTTTCGCGAAATTGGCGCGGACGACGGTGCGGGTAGGGCTTTGCGTTGCAGCGCTGTACGTGGTGTTGCGCGGAGTATCGGTGCATGACGCGCTCTGGCTGCGGAATGAAACGACGCTGATCGGGGCGGTGCAGGAAGCGGGCGACACGTTTCGCGTGTCGCTGGTGGGTGGTCCGACACGCGTAATTCCCGCAGATGAAGTGCAAACCACTCCAGCCGGAACTCTTCGCGTGGCATACGGACTATCGACGATCTGGCGCCACAGCGAGAAGTGGTTGATGGTCGCGGCGGTGGGTGTTTTCCTGGCGATTCCTTTCCTGCAGGCGCTGCGGCTGCACTGGTTGTTGGCCGCGCAGCGCGTGCATCTGACGTTTGGCGAGAGCATTCGGTTGGCCTTCGCTGGGAATTTCATGAATTTCGCCGCGCCGCTGGGCTCCACAGCCGGCGATGTTTTCAAAGCGTGGTATGTGTCGCGGCGAACACCGCGCGGCGTCGAGGCGGGCACGACTGTATTTGTGGATCGGGCGGTGGGATTAGGCACGCTCTTGCTGACGGTGGCGCTGGTGGCGCTGGTGAACTCGGGGGATGCGCGGCTGATCGCGCTGCGCGGACAATTATTCGTGCTATCCGGGCTGCTGGTGGGCGGCGTGGTGGTGATGCTGCTGCCGGCGGTGCGAAACAGCCGGGCGCTTCGCGGCTTGGTGGAGCGGCTGCCGCGAACCAGCGCGATTCAGAAGGCGCTTCGCACAACGCGCGAATTACTGGCGTCGCCGGGACTGCTGATCGGCGCGATGGGGGTGACGTTCGTGCTGCAAGTCCTGGCGGCCGGCTCGTTCCTATTGCTGGCGCTGTCGCTTGGATTTCGCGTCGGCCCGGCGGAATGGGTGGATTTGTATGCGTACTTTTCGAGCGGCGAAATCGTGAAAGCCATTCCCGGTCCGCCGCAAGGTTTGGGAACGATGGAGTTGGCGTATCAGTATTTCTTTCAGAACTGGGCGGGCGCGTCGCAAATCGTGAGCGCGGCGTTCGCGATTCGAATTGTGAATCTGATTTGTGCGCTGCCGGGCGTAGTATTCGTGGCCGGTTGGTCGCACGCTCGACGCGGCGAAACCGCAAGTGCGTCTGGCGCGCTGGCGACTGCTTAGGAACGCGGAGAACCTTGGCGCGTGGGTCGCTAGCTAAAATCCGGGGCGATCGGCTTTCTGCCGGCGAATCCCGAGTCGGTATCGTGCCAGAACGCGATCTGTCCCTCGCCATGGCGCCAGCACAGATAAATTCGGCGGCCCTGGTGCATGGCAGGAAAATCAATCAGGCCGGTCTCGTAATCTTTCAGAACCACACCAATATCGGCTAATTCGTCGCGCAGCCGGTTCAGCGAATTCAGGCGGCGTTCGATCGCGGCGCGGACGGTTTCGATTCGCTCGCGAGAGACCAGCGAGAGCGAAAGCTCCTCGAATTCGCGGCGCAGTTCCTGAAATTCGCGGTATTGCGAGACGATTTCCTGCGTGATTTTTCGAATGAGCACGATGGCTCGATTCGCTTCCACAACGGAAAACACCCGGCCAGGCGCATTGAGAACGGCCGACGCGGCCGACTGCTCGCGATCCATGTTGAAGCCTCCACACCAGCGGCAAGTCCCACCGCCGAAAGAGCCTATTCATCACCTGGTACGCATGTCAACGCCTGGGCGATGATGCCTCGCAAAAAAACTGCGAAAAACCGGCTAAGTGCGCGGTTCTGCGGTGGGAGCCACCGGCGAATTCGGGAACATTCGAATACCGCGAGGCATCCGGTAATTGAGCGCGGCTACCACATGTGCGCTTAGTGCAGACCGTCCGCTTTTTCACGGATTTTCTTACGATTCGTGAATGTATCGCGGCTAAGCGGTTGAAATTCCCGCTCTAGCAGAAGACCGGCGCTAATCGGCCGAAGGTGCTCAACAGCCCGTTGAAAAAGCCCGTCAGGGCTGCTGTCAACCCGTCTGGCGCTATCGAAAACGCGGTCTTTCGGAGCCACGATCGACTTTATCAACGGGCTGTCAAGGAGTTCATGTTTTTGTAGCACTATTTGGGGCATGTTGTATCTCGGTGAGTGCCGATGCAAGGTCGGCTCAAGCAGTTGTTGGGCGGCGGCAAGAAAGCTGTTCATGCACGCCCCTCCGTGAGGATGATAAGGAGTAGCGGAGTGGCAGCGAGCGGTGAATCGCGGTTGTGCGGCGGGAATGGCCGCGAAGCGCGGTGGAGTCGGCCGGCCGGGTTGCGGAATTAGCATATTGGGGTGTGTGATTGTCCGCGTGTTACGGACGCGATCGCGCGGGTGTTTGGGCCGAAAGAGACTCAATCATGTCTTGGTCCAAGTTTCGATTGGGGGCAGCGCGGGGTTGGTTACAATCGCGAAGGCGCGGGGGTTGGTGACGGTGTTTGTTGGTGCATCGATGTTAGCCGCATTCGCATCGCCGGCGCTGGGGCAGTTGGATCCGAATGATCCGTGGCCGAAGTTTGGGAGGGATGCTCGAAATTCAGCGACGTTTCTGGGCTCGGGTCTTTCGGATCCATTAGCAGTCGATGCAGAACCCTTCTGGCGGCGGTTCTTTAAGCCGCGTGTTTGTGTTTGCGTGTTTGATTTACGGAATAGCCGATGTGGGGTGACACGGAGGATGATGTGTCCGACCTGGCATGCGCAGCTCGCCTGGCGCGTAAAAAACGCGCGCAGGGCTTCGGCACAGCCGCGCGGCGTGCCGAAGCCGGTCAGTTTGCGTATGATCAATCCGATGCGCGACGCGTCAAGAGGGTTTTGCATCGGACTGCTAAGCGTCAGGCGTTATGCGTGCCATACACCTCTAAGGTCAACGAAATTCATGTCATGCGCGCACGCGCAACGCACCGCATGATTTTTTTCATCCAACAACGCGCCGCTTGACATGACGCAACCGGCCTGATCCAAATCCACGGCCGCGCCTGTGTGGTGTGGTGTGGTGTTCGCGTTTTCACCGCGAACCGCGCCGAGCAGCTACAATTCGCTCAACTCGGAAGCAGTGCTCCGGCAAAATGGGAACCAACGATGCAATGCGAACCTGTTCAACTACTTCCACAACACGCCTGGCTCAGAAAACTCGTAGGCGACTGGTCGATCGAAATGGACTGCGGCCCGGATGATGCCGGCCAACCTACTGTGTCAACCGGCAGCGAATCCGCGCGCATGCTCGGCGACATCTGGGTCATATGCGAGGGGCGCTGCGCCATGCCCGACGGCAAATCCGGCCAGACGATGATGACGCTTGGATTTGACCCGGCCCGCGGAAAGTTCGTCGGCACATGGCTTGGCACGATGATGACGAACCACTGGATTTATGAAGGCGAACTCGACGAATCCGGGAATTCGCTCACGCTGAACACGGATGGGCCGGACTTCGAGAAGCCGGGCGCAATGCGGAAATACCGGGATGTGATTTCGTTCAAAAGCGACACGCACCGCACACTGACGTCGCACGTACTTGGCGACGATGGCAAATGGACGCAATTCATGCAGGCCCATTTTCGGCGGAAATGACAGCGCGACGTGCGGAATCAGACCATCGGCACCGCCTGCGAGAACGGTCAGCGCCGATTATTCGCCCAAAAGCACGTACGACATCTCGCCGGAAACCACCATGAGGATCAATGCGGCGAACCCGCCGACGGCCACTGCGCGGCCGCCCACGCGGATCAGATCTCGAACATCGACTTCAAGCCCGATCGCAACCATCGACAAGGTCAGCAGCACCTTCCCGATCTCCGCCATGAGCTTGGCGCTCGACACGCTCTCCACCCCCCACCACCATGCCATGGACCCGCCCGGCGAAAACCGCACAACTGGGAACAGATGCAGCGTATTGAGAACTGTGACCACCAAAAATCCCCAAATATACCAGGGAATCAACTTGCCAATGTGAATGCTGGTTTTCTCGCGCACGCCGGCCTCGCCGCGGTGGCGACGCGCATACACGAGCGCCATGACGATCACCATCGGCGTCAGCATCGTGACGCGGACCAGCTTGGTAAGCGTGGCCACCGCCCCGGCGCGGTAGGGTCCGCTGCGGTACAGGCGTTTGAGGCGGCGCTGGCAGAAATCGCGGTACAACTGCGGCACCGCGGTTTCCGGGTCGCCGATCACGATCGCATCGAAAAAGGGCTGCACCACTTGCGGATAGCTG
>JAEUIR010000213.1 GCA_016795025.1 Phycisphaerales bacterium | reverse complement strand
CACTCCAGCTCATCGCGACTGAAAACAAGGTGTCCGAACGCATGCGCGCCATCGACGATCACCGGAATGCCATGCTCTCGACCGAGCCGCACGATATCGCGGACGGGGACGATCTGACCGGTGATGTTAATCACATGCGCGCAGTGCATGACGCGCGTCTTGGGGGTAATGTTTTTACGAAAGACCTCGAGGATGTCCTGGGGGCCGGTGGCGGGCGTCGGGATCGGCGGCGTGTTCAGCACGATTCCCTCGCGTGCGACGCGCTGCTTGAACGTGTTAATCATGCGGCCGTAGTCCTGATCCGTGGTGAGCACTTCGTCGCCGGGCTTCAGGTCGATGCCGTAGATGCAGATTTCGAGCGCTTCGCTGGCGTTTCGGACGATGGCCATTTCTTCGGGCGAGCAGCCGAAATGCCGAGCGAGATGCGCGCGCGAGGTTTCGACATGCGGATCGAGCTGGCTCCAGAGGTGCCGCGCGGGGATGTTGTTGACATATTCCATCTGGCGGCGCGCGGCCTCAAGCACGACTTGCGGCGCGGGGCAGACTCCGCCGTTGTTCAGGTTGATGATGGCGCGGTCGATCTGAAACGCGGTCTGCACCTGGAACCAGAATGACTCATCGCGCGCGGCGAAGTCCGGCGGGGCGTCGCCCAGCGCGCCGGCGGCTGCCTGCACGCGCTGCATCGTTTCTTCGCGCAGCGACAGCATGGCCAGAGCGCCGATTGATGCGCCGTACTTGAACAATTCTCTTCGCGAGGCGGTCATGTCGCATTACTCCAGTGGGTCGCGCGAACACGCGGAT
Organism: Phycisphaerales bacterium; assembly: GCA_016795025.1. Taxonomy (GTDB): domain Bacteria; phylum Planctomycetota; class Phycisphaerae; order UBA1845; family Fen-1342; genus JAEUIR01. The sequence goes on along the minus strand of JAEUIR010000213.1, from coordinate 5,610 downwards.
CGATCACATTGAAAATTACGTCAAAATCGGAGCGGCGGATTTTCCGCGTCGGCCCGGCGGAAATTCACGGCCAAATCACGGCATCCGGCGCAGCGGAACGAACAGCCGCAACCTGCTGCATCGCCGATTCATACGTGTCGAATTTTCCGACCAGAACAATATGAAGCGGCTTTCCGCCAGTCGTTTCGGTCCGAACGGATGCGCCAAAACCCTGTTGTCGAAGATCGGCGGCCATGCGCTGCGCGTTCTGCGCATTTCCGAACGCACCACAGCGAACGGCGAAGAATGTCGGGCGCAGCTCGATGCGGCGCTTGGCGCGCGGCGTGAGCTCGCTGGCGGGGAATTTTCGCACGAGTTGAGTGTAGGGCGCGGTGGCGGACGACCAGCGCCCGGTGCGTTCATAGCATTGGCCGAGACGCCACAAGGCAAAATCCATCGGCGGCCGCTCGGGCATGGTTGAAATGGCCGTGAAATAGGCGCGGCCGGCATCGCTCCATTGATTGTCTTCGAAATACATCACGCCGAGCGCGAGCGAAGCGCGCCAGCGCACGTCGCTGCCGCGCGCGGCATCGGCGCAGCGGCGCAGGTCGGCGTAGGCCTGTTGGCGTTTGCCGCTTTTCGCGGCGCTCAGGCCGCGCAGATACATTGCTTCCTCGGTGTTTTGGGAATGATCGGCGCTTTCCAGATAATGGCCCAGCAACTGCATTGACGTGGCGAAGTCTCCGCGGTCGTAGGCCTGGCGGGCGGCTGCGAGTGACTTTGAATTTCCTCCGCCGGATTGGCAGCCGAAACCCGCGAACGCGAGCGAACAGGCCAGAGCGAGCGCCGCTGCGGATCGCGCGCGGCCGATGGGCAGGTGGCTTCGGTTTCTCATGCGCCATCAGCGTAGCGGAGACATCGGCGGTGCGGCAATCGCCAAGATCGAGAATCAGTTTTGCCCGGAAGCCGGGGTACTGCGTGTGCCGATGAGGTGGTTATGAAACCGACGATTGTCCTGATTGCAGGATTAGTTGCGTCAGCGCTCGCCGTGTCGATGGTATTTGGCGGCGCCGCGCGGGCGATTTTGGCAGTCGATGACGCGAATAACCGCGTTCTGATGTTCAGCGCTGAAACGGGGGAGCTCGTTCGCGAGGTGGTCGCGGCGAGCGGCGAGCTTTCCGGGCCGATGTCGGTCGCGCCCGGTCCGACTGTGGTTCAAAACGACCAGACTTTTTCGCGCACAGTGTTGGTCGGCGACATTCGCCGTCGGCGCGTCGCGATGTTTGACGAATTGAGCGGCGCGTTCCTGCGGGAGTGGGTCGCCGGCGTGGACGCGAGCGGGTTGCTCAAAGTTGACAACGAGTGGCTGCTGGCAGGCGCGCGCGCGGGAGTCATGGCGATTTCATCGAGCGGCGTGGCGACGACGCGCATCGCGCCGGAGATCGTGCTTGGGCCGAACAACTCATGGAGTGTGCTTCATCGACCGGCGACGGAATCTCGAGCGGCGGACATTCTGGTAAGCGATGCGACGCTGGATGTGATTTTACGGTTTGATCCATCCGGGGCGCGGCTGGGCGTGTTCGCGCGGCGCGGCGAATTTCGGTTTACACAGCAACTCGCCCTGCGCGCGGGGGGAAACGTGCTGGTCGCGGATCCGCTCGCGAATCGCGTGTTTGAGTTTGATGATGCCGGCGGTTTCGTTCGCGCGATCGTGTGCGCTCATCCGCGCGGCGTGGCGGAGCTTACGGGCGGCAATCTGCTGATCGCGTCCGATGACGGCGTGCAGGTGTTCGAGAGCGTCAATGGAACATCGCTCGCCACGACTTTGGCGGGGCTGCCGGCCAATGCGGTGCGCAACCTGGCGGTCGTCTCTTGCAGCGGGCTTGCCGGTGATTTGAACGGTGACGGGCGCGTCAACGCCTTTGACATTGACCCGTTTGTTTTGGCATTGACCGATGAAAGTGCTTTTGCTGAGCAGTTTCCAATGATCGATCGATTTTGCGCGGGCGATATCAACCGTGACGACCACCTCAACAGCTTTGACATCGATCCGTTCGTGGCGCTGCTCGTTGGCGGCTAATGGTCTGTCATCGTTGAATAAGCGGGCATATCCGTGGTTTCGCACCGGCGGGACGCCGATGCTCCCCCCGGCAAATTAAGGTTGAGGGAGCACTAGATCGATCAGCATTGATTTGCACGTTTTAGAAACTCTGAGACGCCCGCGCGCGATTCCGACGTGAGCCGCATCGAAGCGTTGAGTTTTCGCGCTTCTTCGACCGCTGTCGCCTGCTCCAGGCCGCGGATTCGCGACCATAGCCGCTTGGTGTTTGCCAGGGCTTGCGGGGGATAGCTCGCAAACATTGTGCCGTACTCGCGGGCGCGAGCGAGCAACTGCGCGTCCGGCACGACCTCCGTCGCGAGATTGAATTCGACCGCGCGCCGCGCCGACAAATTCTCGCCCGTGAGCAGCAGGTACTTCGCCTGGCGTTCGCCGACCAGGCGCCGCAGATACGTCATCACAATCGCGGCCACCAGTCCGCGCTTGATTTCGGGATAACCGATGACTGACGACTCCGCCGCGAGCACGATGTCACAAACAGAAATCAAACCCGCACCGCCCGCGACGGCCGGCCCATTGACCGCGGCGATCACCGGTTTGGTCAGATTGTCGATGGTCTCGTACAAACGCAAGAGGCTTGAGCTGTCATGCTCGGCTTGTTCGGCGCTGGTCGCGGCCACCTCTCGCAGATCCAGGCCGGCACAGAACGCCGGCGGCGCGCCGGTGACCACGATGCTTCGAACCCGTTCGTCCGCGTCGGCTGCCAGCAAGGTATCCGTAAGTGTTTGAATCAAGGCCCGCGACAGGGCGTTTCTGGCGGTGGGGCGGTTGAGCGTCAATTCGAGCGTGGCCTCATGTCGCTCGATCAGCAGAGCAGAATCCATGTGGTTGAGTCCCTTGGAATTCACGCCGGCAATTTCACCTGTCCAATGAGTTCCGACACGCTCTGGAGATTCTTTGATTCAAGATATTCGCAAAGCCCGTCGGCGATTTTGACCGGCAGAGTCGGGTCGATGAAGAGCGCCGTGCCGACGGCCACCGCGGATGCGCCCACGAGAAAAAACTCGATCGCGTCGCGCGTTGATTGGATGCCGCCCATCCCGATGATCGGAATCTTTGCTTCGCGGGCAACGCCACGGTATACGCGATGGATCAGGTAAAGCGCCAGCGGTCGAATTGCCGGACCGCTCAGGCCGCCGGTTACGTTCGCGAGCATTGGCTTCCAGTTTTGCGTGTCGATCGCCATGCCGACGTATGTGTTGATCATGCTCAGCGCGTCGGCTCCGCCGTCGATCGCGGCGCGGGCGAGATCGCAGATATCCGTGACGTTTGGCGTGAGTTTGACGATCAGCTTGCCGCGTCGGGTAACGCCGCGAACCGCGGCGACGAGTTCGCGCAAAAGCCGCGCGTCGGTGCCGAACATCAGGCCGTCACTCACGTTCGGACAGGATACGTTCAACTCGATTCCCGCCAATCCGTCAGCGCCGTCCAGCGTTTCGGCCACGCGAACGTAATCGTCCATGCTGTGTCCGGCCACGTTCACGAAAACGGCGGTGGGCATCGTTCGAATGAACGGCAATTTTTCGACCATGAAGCGATCCATGCCGACATTGGCAAGGCCGATCGCGTTCAACATTCCGGCGCGTACTTCGACGATTCGCTCCGGGTTGTTTCCGGGGCGCTCGCGAAGCGTCACGCTCTTGGTGGTGAAGCCGCCCAATCGGCGGTAATCGAGCACGTCCGCGTATTCGGGTCCATACCCGCAGGTTCCAGATGCGGTGAGGATAGGCGTGCGCAGACGAACGCCGCACAGGTCGGTGGCGAGTCGTGGGTCGGTGGCGTTGGGCGTCGCGCAATTCACGCATGCAGCATCCACGCAGTGCGCCGCCGTGTCAATTCTGCGCGGTCCGGGCGCGGTTGCTGACGCAAGAAACAAACAAAACGACTTCGTAGATAGTCACTATTGAGCGCACCCGCGCCGATGAATTGACGGGGGGATCCGGTGCGCGCGTGCGCCGCGGACAAACGAATGCTTGCCGGCGATCCGATGCGTGCATCGGCGCCGGCCGGATGGTTCAAAGCATGGCCGCCGTCGATGCGTTGTATCACTGGCTCCTGAACGGCCCGACGCCGGATTGCGATCACATTCTGGGCGCGGCGCTGGACCGCGCGGAGCCGGAAGACTTCGGGCGACTGACGCGGACACTCATTGCGCGCCCCAACATCGCGGCATGGAGTGCGCTATTGGCGCACTACGAGCGGCTCGACGCATCTCTGCGCTCGACGCTGCAATCAGACGATCATTTGTGGCGCAGCGGCGTGGCCGGCGCTTTCAAGCATGCGTCGGCCAACTCGCGGAGCGGCGCGCTGACCGCGCTGGCGGAAAAGCCGTCGATCAAACTGGCGTACCTGATTCCGCACGCGCTTCGCGATCAGGCGGGGCGAGTTCGTGACGCGGCCGTGCAGGCGTTTCGCCGCATTGCCGATCAGGTTTGGAATTCGACAGATATTCCGGCAGACGAAGTAGGGGTACGCGAAGCGGCGGCGGATCGGGCGCAGTTCATTCAGACGTTGCAGGGCCTGCTGCGCACGTTTGATCGACACCATCGGGTAGAAGTTGTCGAGGTTTGCCTGTGGTTCGCGGACGAGCTGGGCGCGGGATTGTGGGAGACACTCGAGAATTCGCGCATGCGCCTGAACCGTGTGGTCGAGGAGCACCTCGAGCGCTGGAACGGGCCGCGGCTCGTCCGTTTTCTCCTGTTGGCGCTGACGCGCGCGGATTGGCGCTTGATTGCGCTGCGGCACATCCGGGCGCTGGAGGGTCCGGAAACGGGCCTGGCGCTGCTGCGCTGCGCGCGATTGCTCGAGAACGACGAAATCGCCCGCGCGATCGCCAACACTCGAATATCCGGCTGGTTCAAGTATTTTGACGCGGGGATGTCGCGCGTGCCGCCCGGGCTGCGCGCGGCAGCGCCGGCTTTCATCGCGCGGATGGGGCTCGATGAGCGGGAGAAAATCTCGCTTTTATCGAGTTGGCTGGACAGCGCCGAGGCTGCCGTGCGAGCCGCGACAATTTACGCGCTGGCCCGGATGGAAACTCAGGCGGCGATTTCGCTGCTGGATCGTGTGGTTGAGGAGAACCGGGACGGCGCAACATTTGCGAAGTGGTATCTGTCCGGTCGGCGTGGTGCGATTCGCAAGCCGTCCGCCGCAGCGAAAAGGCCCGCCGAGATTCAGCGGGCTAAAGCAAATATGGACATGGACGATGTCAGCCCCGCCGCGGTGTGGCAGCGGTACCGGGCGTTTACCGGCGCGGAACGTTATGACGCGATTGAGAATATCCGCTCGAACATCGCCGATTGGTCGGATCGAATCTCGATGTACTCACGATCGCCCGACCCGGCGGATCGGCTTCTCGTTCTGCAAATTTGCGAGCGGGCTGACCTGCTGGCACGGTTCGCGGCCGACCTTCGGCCGTTGATTTCCGACGCGACGCCGGTCGTTCGAAACCTGGCGATGCGGTTGCTCGCGCAACCGGCCGCGGCTGCGAGTGTGAACCAGGGTGCAACATG
>JAEUIR010000212.1 GCA_016795025.1 Phycisphaerales bacterium | reverse complement strand
CTTGACGGTGCATTGCGTTAAAGCCCTGGACACCGGCGACGGCCCGACGCTGTATGCGGGCGGGGAATTTCAATCCTGCGGGAATGTGCGGGCGGCCGGTATCGCGGCTCGTGATATCGACGGCTGGCGCGCGATCGCGCCGCGGATGGGCTACGTCGATATTCATGAGCTTGCAGCGTTCGATGACGGCAGCGGCGCGGTGATCCTGGCCGGTGGGTATGTTCGGCTGGAAGGTGCGCCAACCGGGCTGCCGACGTGGTTAAGTAGAACAGGCATATGGCGGCTGTCAAATGGCGAGGCGCAGCTTATTGCCCCGGTCTGGAATGGCGTAAACCGCCCTTTGCGTGTCAAGGCAATAGTCCCATTTGAAAGCAACCTCTATGTTGCCGGCAACTTCGCATACATCGAAAACACGCGTGTAGAGAGCATCGCGTGCTGGAATGGCCAGTATTGGGCTCCGCTGGCGGGTGGTGTCTCGAACCCCGAGAACGTTCCAGGCCTTTACGGCTGGGTAAATGCGCTGGCGATTTATGACGATGGCGGCGGCTCGGCGCTCTATGCCGGGGGGCGATTCACGCGCGCGGGCGGCGTTCCGGTTCAGGGCATCGCCAAATGGGATGGCTTGCAATGGCATGCGGTGGGAACGCTGGACTCGGATGATTGCGTCGTGCTCGCGCTGGCGACCGCGGATTTCGGCGAAGGGCTGCGCCTGTTCGCGGGTGGAGATATTGCGACGGTCGGCGGCGTCGCGGTCAGCAACCTGGCCGCGTGGGATGGGCAGCAATGGCATGATGTCGGCGGCGGCGTGGGCAATGGCGTGGGCGCTGTATATGCGCTAAAAGCGGCGATGATTGAGAACGCGCCGCAGCTTTTCGTCGGCGGGTCGTTCGGCAGCGCCGGGCCGCTTCAAACCGAAGATATTGCCCGCTGGGACGGCGCGGCGTGGCACGCCGTCGGCGGCGGAATGAGCACCACCAGCTCAGGCACGGTCTATTCGATCGAAGTCTTCGACGACGGCGACGGCCCGGCCATCTGGCTCGGCGGCGATTTCGAAAGCACGTCGGCCGGCGTGTCGCTCAACATCGCCCGCTTCGGCTGCGTGCGCGACGACATCGCCGGCGATCTGAACTGCGATGGGTCTGTGAACGCCTACGACATCGACGCGTTCGTGCTGGCGCTGCAGGACGCCGCGCGCTACGCCGAAACCTACCCCGACTGCCGCATCCAAAACGCCGACACAAACGCCGACGGCGCGGTCAACAATTTCGATATCGACCCGTTCGTGATGCTGCTGGCGGGCGACTGAAAAACGCAACAAGCGGCATGTGAGACGTGAAAGCCGGAAACAAGGGTGAGCAACAAACGGACGACCAATCAGCAAGCGCGGTGTTCATCCGCCGCTCGAAATATCGCGGCGACCGCTTGCTCACACGCGCGGCTCTGATCGGAAACGGCAACCGCTTGCTCACACGCGCGACCATGGGCAAATTCGTGTTTCGCGGTTTGCAGCGCTTGCCATGCGGCCGCGCTCAGTCATAATACCACATCGCTCGGACGAGGTTCGCCGCGTGCGCATTCTCGGACGGTCGCGAGCATGGCGGCGTACCCAAGTGGCCTAAGGGGACGGATTGCAAATCCGTTATCCGTGGGTTCGAATCCCACCGCCGCCTTCTATTCACAGATCGCTTCGCGAATCCAACCACCGGCTAGCACAATGTCCGCGTCATAGAACGCGGCCACCTGCCCCGGCGTCACCGCTGGCTGTGGAACGTCAAACCGCGCCCGCAGCGTGCCGCTCGGCAGCGGCTCGATCTCGCCCGGCGTCGGCGCGTGCATGTGGCGAATCTTGATCTGCACGCGGCGCGGCGACGTAATCGGCTCGCTCAGCCAGTTCACGCGATCCGCGACAAGCCCTGGCGAATCAAGCCCGGATCGATCACCGACGACGACGCGCCCCGTCTCCGCCTCGATGCGCAGCACATATAACGGCCGACCGGCCGCGAAGCCCAACCCGCGCCGCTGGCCGATCGTGAATCCGCCGATTCCGTCATGCCGCGCAAGCACGACACCGCTCTGATCGACCACGTCGCCGCCGCGCAGCGCCTCCGGCGCGCGCTCGCGCAGCAACCGCTTGTAGTCGTTGTCGGGGACGAAGCAGATTTCCTGGCTATCCGGTTTGTCGAACACGTCGAGCCCGAGACGCTGCGCGATGGCCCGCACGTCGGCCTTGTCGGCGATCTCGCCGATCGGAAACAGGCAGCGCCGCAGCGCTTCGCGCTGAATTCCAAAGAGCACGTAAGATTGGTCTTTAGCCGAGTGAACGCCGCGCGCAAGATGCGCGACGCCATCGCGCCGCACAATTCGCGCGTAGTGCCCGGTGGCGATGAACTCAGCGTCCATCGCGTCGGCGTAGCGCAGCAGCCGGCCGAATTTCACGTCGATGTTGCATACCGCGCACGGATTCGGCGTTCGGGCCCGACGATATTCATTCACGAAATAATCAATGATGCTGTCAAAGTCCTTCTGGAAATTCAGCGCGTAGAAAGTAATGCCCAGCCGCCCGGCCACGGCGCGGGCGTCCTGTGCGTCTGTCGCGGAGCAGCAGCCGTGCTTTAGATTTCGCCGCGGCGGCGCGCCGATCACCGGCAGCGCGCTGCCCGCAGCGCTCGCAGCCGTTGACGGGCTGGGCGCGCATGTTGGCGCCATTTCGGGCGCCTCGACCCCCACGCGCAGAAAAACGCCGACGCAATCGTAGCCCTGGTCTTTCAGCAAACAGGCCGCGACGGAGCTGTCCACGCCGCCGGACATGGCCACGATTACTCTGCCGTTTCTCGACATGACTCCAATCACCTGCTCGCCGGCCCAGGTTTGGCGAACGACGTTGCCCGCGTCACCAAATCTTGCACGGCTTGAATCAATTCACCCGCCCGACCAGCATCGTGCGGTCATCGCTCAACGGCCGGTCGCCCACAAACACGCGCAGCTCACAGTTTACAGTTGAGATGATCGTTTCCGGCTCATCACCCGCGGCGAGGAGGATGCGATCCAGGCGAGGCGTATCGAACATCTCGCCGGATGCGCTAAACGCCTCAACGATTCCGTCGGTGTAGAGAAAAAGCACATCGCCGCTGCGCAGGGCAACCGAGGCTTCCGGATAGTCCGACTCCGCGACCACCCCCAGCGGCAAACCACCGGTCTCCCCGAGTTCGAGCACTGCGCCGGCGCGCCGCACACGCGGCGGGTTATGCCCCGCGCAGGCATAGCGCAACTCGCCGTTGCGCGGATCGAACACGGCGTAGAACGCCGTAATAAAAGTGCCGTTTCCGCGCGTGTAGCGCGAGCAAAGAATTGCGTTCAAGCGTCGCAGCACATCGCGCGGCGGCACAGGCGGCCCCGGATGCGAATGCGCAAGCGTATGCGTCACCGCCATCATCACCGCCGCAGGCGTGCCGTGGCCGCTCACATCGCCGATCAAGATTCCCCACTGGCCATCCGGCAGCGGAAATACGTCGTAAAAATCGCCGCCTGCCCGTTGCGAAGTCTCGTAGAAAGCGGCCAGCGAAAGCCGTGGGATCACGGGCAATTCGGTCGGCAGCAGCGAGCGCTGAATCGCGCCCACAGCCTGAAGTTCGCGATCGATGGCGGCATACGCCGCGCCCAGTTCCTGGCGCAGCACCATGTTGTGCGTGGCCCGGCCGAACAAGTTGGCCTGCCACAGCATTCCCGGCACGCGGGCCGGATCAAACGCGCCGGGTTGATTCCACATCGAGATGGCCATATTGAGCGATTCGCCGTTGTCATATTGCGGCAGTGCCATCAACGATCTCGCGCCGGCGAGATGCTCATAGGCCGGGTCGGACGGATCAGCGTGAAAATCAAGCTCTACGCAGGGCTGATTGCGATAAAGCAGGTCGCTGAGCGTTCCGCCGTCGAGAATCGGCAAGCGAGCCTTTTCTTTCCACGGATCCACCTGCGTTTGCCAGAGCGTGCTGCGCGTGATGCGAACGTACGGCGGATCGAGCCCGCGCCGGCTGATCGAAATCCAGCGATCCGCCGGAAAGATTTGCCGAATGCCGGCAACATAAGTTCGCACCATTTCGTTCGGATCGCTCTCAAGGCTGACGCGCTTCATCAGCGAATCAACAAAATTCAGTTCGTCTTGCCAGTTTTCAAAAAGCGGCATCGGCCCGCGAATCCTCCGAGCGAATGATAGCCGGGCGAATCGCGATCAACAGCGGCAATCGACGGCTGCCGCGCGAGAGCGTGACAAAGTTCATCCGTCACGCTCTGACGGCGACGGATCGACGGCCCGCGGCGGGTATGATGAACGCGATGCAAACGGCGCGCGTCACCGACGCATCGACAATGCCGACATTCGCACCGAGGATGACCAACAATGCACGTATGCAGCCCCCCGACATGTTCTACGCCTGGTTCAGTGTCCGCGGTTGGTTTTCCAACGCTGCGCGGCGGAATGTTTCTCATGGCGGCGCTGGCGGCCGCGCTTTCGGGCTGTGCGCCCGGCTGGCGCTCCGATGTTGAGCTCGCGCTGCGCAAAGCCGGGCCGAATCGCCCGGAATTGGAGCGCGTGCTGCGGCTTTATCGGCAGGGCGACGACCCGCAAAAATATGAGGCTGCCTGCTTCCTGATTGCCAACATGGAAGGACACGGCTTCGTGGATTATGCGCTGTACGACGCATCGAAAAACGAGATTCCGTTTGACGCGCTCGCATACGCGGATTTTCCGGCGGCGCAGACCGCGATCGACGAGATCGAGAAAAAGCACGGGGCGGTGGATTTCGCGCGCAAGTCGTTCGTGTCCGACCTCGAAACGATTTCGGCCGCGCTGCTCATCGATAACATTGAACAGGCGTTCTCCGTGTGGCGCGAAAAACCGTGGGCAAAAGATGTAAGCTGGGAGGCCTTTCGAGAGCACATTCTGCCCTATCGCGGCAGCAACGAGCCGTTGTGTTCGACGCGCGGCTCGATTCTGCGCGATTGCGAATCCGTCGTGGCGGGCGCATCGCCGCTCCCTACCGCGTCGCTGGGAGCCGCGCTGCGCAAAAATGTCGATGTGTGGATTCAGTTCAACGAGCTATACTACGTTCATCCCACGGATCAGAGCTACGAGGAAATGCGGCGATCGAAGCGCGGCCGGTGTGAAGATATCACCAACATGATCTTGTATGTGATGCGGGCGCACGGCATTCCATACGCCGCGGATTACACGCCGTGGTGGGCCGATCGCGACAACAATCATGCATGGGAAGTCGTGCTGGACTCGAAAGGCCGCGGCGCGGCGCCGATGAGCAACCGGGCGGCCAAGGTGTTTCGCAAAACGTTCAGCGCGCAGCGCAATACGCTGGCATTCACGAAAGGCGCCGACGAGCAGGCGCCGCGCTGGTTGGACGGTCGCACGTTCTTCGACGTGACGGATCAATATCTCCGCACGAGCGACGTCACGGTGAAATTTGACGCGCCCAAACCACCTGCGTCGCGATATGCGTACCTGTGCGTCTTCAACGGCGGCGAATGGCGGCCGATCTATTGGGGGCGCATCGGCAACAAACAGGCCACATTCGAGCGCATGGGCCGCGACATCGCCTATCTGCCGGCGTATTTCGCCGATTCGAAGCTGATTCCGGCGGCGGCGCCGTTGATCCTGGAAAAGAGCGGATCGGTGCGCGTCTTGCTCGGAGATTCGCCGCGCTTGCGCGAAATCCACGTGGTGGCCTCGAAAGAAAGCACGATCTCACCGCCCGGCGCGCCGCTCGTGGTGAATGTTCCAGCGCCCGGCGAATGCGAGTTGTTCATGTGGAAGGGCGAGTGGAAGTCTCTCGGTAAGGCGAAGGCCGACTCTCGATCGACGCCGATCGGCCAGGCTCCTGATGACGCATTGCTATGGCTGACAAGCTCGGATGGTCGCAAGCTCGAGCGCATTTTTACGCTTGGCGCGGAAGGTCCGGTCTGGTGGTGACTGTCTCCAATGGCTGCCCCGCTCGCCGCTCAATGCCACGGCGCAGCAACCGCTCCCTCACGGTGCGGCGCTGATCAAACTCGACCGCGCGCACCATCTAGCGTTGCCGGCCGGAATGGCTCTTCGCGGGACTATAACTCAGCGTCGTTTGCATGAGTACATCATAGCGTTTTGTTCGCCTGAAACCCACGGCTTTCGCGGGAAAGGATTCCTGCGGGCGAGGGTACGAGATGGGAATCTCGTACCAGCCGGAATGTACGAACCCGGGCACTGGTCCGAATCGGGGGCCGCTCGTTTGTTACAACCACACGGCCCGCCTGCCGACGCAACGGCCGTCGGCAGGGCACCCGGCTCAAACTTGATGGGGCGTTGAACCGAGAATGCCACCTGCCGGAGTACCGCGAAAGCTGCCACCTGCCGCCAGCACTCAATCCGAGGCGTCGAGGCGAGTCACGCATGCTAATTGAACGAGCACAGCCGGAATGATTA
>JAEUIR010000211.1 GCA_016795025.1 Phycisphaerales bacterium | reverse complement strand
CGGACCGAAGAACATCAGGCACGGCCCCCACCAACGGTCGAACGAATCCTGGCCCATTTTCTTTTGGCGTTCGGTGCGCGGAGGCGCGGCCATGGGCTGAGCAACGCTTGCTGGAGTTGATCGAACAGGGGCCGATCCACTTCCTGACGGCGTTGGAGAAAGAAAAAGAGGAACGCCGCGGCCGATCGCGCGCCGCCCGACAACAGCGCGCGGCCCTGGACCGACTGCTCGCGTACCAGCGGCCGAATGTGCATGGGCTGTGGTACGGCGCGCGACTGGCCCAAGGGTTGCCGATCGGCAGCGGCCTGATCGAAGGCGCTTGCAAGACAATCGTCGACCGAAGACTCAAGCCCAACAGCGCCCGCTGGCTACCCGCACGCGCCGAGCAAGTAGCCGCACTCTGCTGCCTACTCTACGGAGAGCAATGGGACGACTTCTGGAAAACCCAGGCAGCGTGAATTGCCTGAATCGGCAACTAGACCCCATTCAACTCACAGCCGCGCCACGCCTTGGCCCCTGTCGCGAATTGGCGTACGATGAAATGGCTGCGCGCGAGCCACCGGTTATCACGGGCACCGCGAAACGGCGTTCTTATCCGCCCCAATCATTCAGCGGAGGCGATCTGTCTTGCTGCGGTTTCTCGTCAAGCCAGCCGACGGCCACAAGCTCACCACCGAACTGCACGGGGCGCACCTATACGGCGCGGACGGCGTTCCGGTGCGGGCTGACGTGCGCTATGCCGACGGACAGATCATTTGCGACGCGAAATCTCAAACGCCGCTCGGGCTTTCGCTGCTTTGGCCGGTGGCTGGCGTCGGCGTCGTTCAGCTCGAAACGACGCGTCTGCCGCTGCGTCGCGAGCCGTATCACCTTCATCTTGAACTGGCCCGCCATCGGCTGATGCGCATCAGCCTGAAACGCGAGGAATGGGGCTTATTTGATTACTCCGGAATGGAAGAGATTTCGGCTTCCATCGATCAGGCCCGCGATTCATTCGTGGCCGCGATGGAGGCTCAGCCGGACGTGAGCGCCGTGGCGCGGCTTTCCGACCGCTCGCTCGAACAAAGCGTGCTCGCGTCGGAGCGCATGAGCCGTTTTCACGCGTCCGTTTTCCTCGGTCGCCGGCATCAGTCGGGTGGATTTTCGCGGCAATTTCTGGGCGCAGCGGCGCCGCCCGTGGCCAACAAAACCGCGCTGTTGCGCCGCGCGGCGGAAGTGATCGACTTTCTTCGAATACCGATGACCTGGCGCGAGCTACAGCCGAAAGAGCAGGAGTTTCGCTACGACAACGTTGACGAATGGCTGAAGGCGGCGACGCCCGCAAAAATGCCCATGCGTGCCGGCCCGTTATTAAATTTCGGCGTGCGCTCCGTCCCGGATTGGATGTACATCTGGGAAAACGACATCGACAGCATCCTCGATTATGCCCGCGATCACGTCCGCCGCACCGTGCAGCGCTATGCCGCGCAGGTCAATTCATGGACCGTTGTCAGCGGGCTTCATGCCGATGCCGTGTTCCCGTTCACGTTTGAGCAAATCATCGAGCTGACGCGCATGGCCGCGACCGTCACGAAACAGACCGCGCCGCGCTGCCAGGTGATCCTCGACATTACTCAGCCTTTCGGCGAGTACTACGCCCGCAATCAGCGCACGATCCCGCCGCTGCTGTATGCCGACATGATCGTGCAGAGCGGACTTCCGTTCGATGCGTTCGGGTTGCAGTTTCTCTTCGGCATCGACAGCGAAGGCTTTCATCTTCGCGACTTGCTTCAGGTCAGCGCGCTGATCGATCGCCTGGCGCAACTGGGTAAGCCGCTGCACATCACCGGCGTCGGCGTGCCCTCACAGCCGGAATCAGACGCCGGTGGCATCGCGCCCGGCGGTGAGTGGCACGGGCCTTGGAACGAGGAGACACAGGCCAACTGGCTCGAAGCATTCATCGAAATCGCCATGTCAAAGCCCTATGTCGAGTGCGTTTGCGTGGATGCCCTGGTTGACGGACCGAGCGCCGGCGTCGCCCACGGCGGCATCCTGCGGGAAGACCTGTCGCCCAAACTCGCGTTCAAGCGATTGGCGGACATCCGAAAACGCCTGCAATCCGAGCCGCAGAAATGACCACGCCCGTCGCGCATCCCCGCGCGGCCGATGCGGCTCCGCCCGTCGCTGCGCCGCTGCGCGGCCTTGCGGCGTGGCTGATCGTCGCGAACCTCATCGTCGCCTTGTGTGCGTTCGCGCCTGGCCGCGCCCCGCGCGGCGGAACGCCGTCGAGCGAATCCGCTGCGCTGCGCATCGATCCCAATACGGCGACGCAGGCCGAACTCACGCTCCTTCCCGGCGTTGGCCCCAAGCTCGCTGACGCAATAATTGCATATCGCCAGGCCGCTCCGCGAAAGCCGGCGTTTCGAAACGCGGTTGATCTGGACCTTGTGCCACGCATCGGGCCTTCAATTCTGGAGCGCTCGCAAATTATGCTGCGGTTTCCGCCCGGAGACGATCCATCGGAGACGCGCGAGTGAACGACACGCCGCGCCCGATCGCGCTTCGGCCGATCTTCAAGCCAAAACCCTGGGGCGGCCGCTCGCTCGCGCGATTATTCAACAAGCCATTGCCGCCCGATGAGCCGATCGGTGAATCGTGGGAAGTCGCCGACTTGCCGGGCGACGAATCGCTCGTGCGCGATGGGCCGTTCGCGGGCGTGTCGCTTCACGAACTAATGTCGCGCTGGGGGGAGCGATTGCTCGGGCGCGTTACGCCGGTCAACGGCCGGTTTCCATTGCTCGTCAAGCTGCTCGACGCGCGCGAAGCGCTTAGCGTGCAGGTCCATCCCCGCCCGCAATCCGCGCTCGGCGATCGCACGCCCGGCATCAAGCACGAAGCCTGGTACGTCCTGGCGGCGGACCACGGCGCGGAGATTCTGGCCGGGTTGAACGACACAATCGACGCGGAATGGTTGAAGCGCCAGGCGCGATCGAAGCGCGTCGCCGATGGGCTTCGCCGGTGGCCGGTCGCCGTGGGCGATTGTTATTACCTGCCGAGCGGCACGCTTCACGCGCTGGGCGCGGGCGTCGTCGTGGCCGAGGTTCAGACGCCGTCTGATGTGACATATCGTCTGTACGACTGGGGCCGGGTGGACGCCACAGGCCGGCCGCGCGCGTTGCACTTCGACGCGGCGCTGGCGAATGTGCGTGATGACATTCGAACAGAGCAGATTCTTCAACCCATTGCGGCTTGCCCGGACATCCCGAGCGCGCGGCGTGTGTGCACCTGCGAGCGTTTCACGATCGATCGCGCGTCGCTTGCGGCTGGCGCGGCGCGGCGCCCCGCGCCCGCGGAGATGCAAATCATGGTGCTTTTGAGCGGCGCTACAGATGTGCGGTTTCGCGATGAAGGCCTGAGGCTGCGAGGCGGCGATTGCTGCATCATTCCGGCCGAGTGTGCTTCGGATACCGTGATTCATGCCGAGCCTGCCAGCGAGTTATTGCTGGTGCGGGGCGGGCATTTAGTCCTATAATTATGCGGTGAACCAGAAATCCCCGCGCAGATTTGGCGTTGTGACAGGGTTTCGCTTGTAGTTACCTTGAAAGCGCGTCTATAATGAGTAATGCAGGCGTCGGAAATTGTCAGAGTCTGTCGGATTTGACACGTATGTAGGCACTTAATCGTGTCTTCGCCGGAAATTGACGCCCGATCGTTGCCGAATACGTGCGTGTCGCGCGATGGCTGGTGCGCGACTGCGGAACCTGCGGCAAGGATTGAATCAGAAAAATCGCGCGGCCATCGTGTTTTGCGGTGCCGCACAACTCTGCATAGGACGGAACAGGTTTGTTGGTTCGATTTCAATCGCGCTCGCTGCGGCGGGCGGGCATCAATGTCGGGTTAATCGTAACGCTGGTTTTGCTCGTGCTGGTCGGCGGCGGGCTTTATCTGGCGAAGTATCTGACGAATCAGGAAAAAGTAGTCGCCGATTCGCTCGAAACGCTGACGCTTTATTGCCGCGAGTGCAAGGCGGAATCGCAGATGTCGTTGGAGGAGGCGCGCAAGGTAAAGCGCGAGGAATCCGGCTATGTCTGTCCGAAGTGCAGCAAGCCGGCCGGCACGTTTGAAAAGCCGGGAACGGTCGTGGTCGAGGGCAAAGGCGGCTGACGGAACGATTTGTAGACGAGCGTCGCGCCGGCGCAGCGTGCCGGCGGGGCAACAGGGCTGAATTCGCTTGCTTGTTTTCGGAGAGTCAAGGAGATCGCAGATGATGCGACGACGTATTCGGGCCGGGTTCACGCTGATTGAACTGTTGGTGGTGGTCGCGATTATCGCGCTGCTGATTTCGATCCTCCTGCCGGGGTTGCAGGGAGCGCGCGATCAGGGCAAGAAGGCGGTTTGCGGTTCGAATCTGGCGGGCCTTGGCCGCGCTTTGTATTCGTACGCGACCGAAGACACGAAAGAGCTAATCATCCCCGTTCATCGGTACAACGTGAACAATCCGGGGCCGTTTTGGGGCGGCGGCGGGCAATGGATGTGGCGCACGGTGCTTCCGGGCTTGTGGGGCGGAAGAACCGCGACCACGCCGTTTCCGACAGGCAGCGGCAGCCCGCAAACCACGTTGACGAACGACGTGCTGCCGTTCGCAGCCCGCACGAAACCGCTCAACAAATACGTGCTAGGCGCGATCAGCCAGAGCGATTCGAAGAAGATGGAAATGTATCATTGTCCGTCGGACGTCGGATATCCCGATGACCCGCGCATTCGCGACAACACGACAGCGGCGGCGAAAATTCCGATGTACGATCTGGTCGGAAACAGCTATCGCGCCAACATGGGCGGTATGGTGCAGGCCGAATCCAATGGGCCGAACTACTACGGTGGCTACACGGTTGGTCCGTATGCGCATCGCCTTTCCACGCTGTCGTCGATGTCGGATCTGTTGATGGTCTCGGACCCGCTCGTGTATGAGATGTTTCCGATCAATCTGGCCAGCCCTGAAAATCGCCGTGCGCGGCTATTCATGGGTTGGCACAAAAAAATCGGCGCGGATAACGCACTGTTCGCCGACGGCCATACGCAACAGTTCCGAGTTTCCGACGCGAACGAGTTTGACTCGGATACGCTTACGCAAATGGGATTGCCGCCAGGTGGCATGACCACGCTGAACGCCGGTTATCTTCGACGTTCAGAGCGCCATCGAATCGACTGTTATCCAACGCCGGCAGCGCGCATACGACAACAGCAAAATCCGGACAACCCGGCGCGCAACGATCCCGGATTCGGAAATTGGTCCTACTGGCCGCTGAAGAACTACCAGGACAACTTCAACTAAGCAATTCGCTTCGTCTAATGAACATCACGAAAGGCCGGGTTCAATCGAACTCGGCCTTTCTGCTTTAGCAGACCGCGCATGCTTGAGCGCTCGGCGTCGCGAACAGAGAGCGCCTGACAAAAAGAGCCGCGATCGTAACGAAGTGGTTGTTATAGCGCGTCGATTGACATTCGGCGATGCGAGTAAATTCCAGGCGATGTTAGATTCGTCCTCGGTCGCGCCGTCGCAGTGGCCGGCGGAAATGAACATCTTTGACCGCCCGCGGAATCGGCGACAGTTGGATCCGCAGCGACCGCTCCCTCACGGTCGCAACTCCGTTCGAAAGCGCGACTCCGATCGAAAACGCGGCTTTGTTCCAGAGCGCGGCTCCGTTCGGAAGCATGGCGCTGTTTGGACGCGCCACTCAATTGGGACGCGGCTCTGCTCGGAAGCGCGGCCCTGTCGAACATCGCCACCGCTCGACGGACGGCACCATTGGGGGATCCGCTCCGCGGTCGTGCTTGGCGTGCCGTCCGCCGCGACGATAAAATTCGACAAATCGCGGGAATTCGAATGTCCGTGGACCGGGTTCTCTGCGCGGCCCGCACCCGTAGCTCAGACGGACAGAGCAGCGGATTTCTAATCCGCCGGTCGGGGGTTCGAATCCCTCCGGGTGCGTTCCCCTCTTGTCGCGTTCTTAGCTCGACTTTTGCCATCGTTCGCTGGCTCACGCGGCGCGACTTAGGTGATCGGGCAGCGTGAGCCGTAAGCGCGGCGGGAGTTTCGTCACGCACGTATGTCCGAGCGACTGTTTCAAAACCGTTTCCCAGAACAGGCGGCGCCACGCTCGTGATCGCGTCGCCAAAGGTGGCGTCGTGCTTGGTGTACCAGGCGGCGCCGTGCAGCGTGATGGCCCGGTCGCGCGCGTGTCGTGCGAAGATCAGGCTCACCAGGCTGAAGAGTCCCAGCAGACACGGGTGACCGTGGGTCGCCGCGGCGACAGGATCGCGCCGATCAGCAACACCACGAAGCGCTGGAAAGTTCGAGCCGTGAACGCTATAGAGAACGCCGAGATCAGCGGCTCCGCCGCTTTGGGAAGCGTGAACACATCGGACTCCTTTCCGATTCGCAGGATTTAACACACCCGCGAATGTACGGAGGAGTCCGATTCTTTGTGAACATCCGGTCATGAAATCCAACCATGAGAAATGGCAAAAGTCGAGCTAAGTGCGCATAACAAAACGCCCCACGGTGCTTCGAAGCGACGCTCCTTTACGGTCGCGGTTCTGCTAGCGTTCCGTTAACTCCGAA
>JAEUIR010000210.1 GCA_016795025.1 Phycisphaerales bacterium | reverse complement strand
CGCACACTATCCATCAGGCGGCCCATATCGACAAAAGCGATCTCGTCTTTCCCGGGCATCAATCGCTTGAATGCCGCTTGGAAACGCGGCGTCGCTGCAAGCGTCGGTCCGCTCTGTCCGCGAGTCAGGGCGATGCACTGCTCAAGCCAGCCCGCGCCCATGCCGAACACAAGCGTGTCTTTCGTGCGACCGACGACAAACGCGAGCGGCATCGGTGAATTCGGCGCCGAGAGCCGCGTAAGCTTGAGGTCGCCGTCGGTGTCCTCGGATGCCTGAAATTCGCCGGAGCTGGCTTCGCCGAGCGCCTTGAACATGTTCGCGAAAACGGGGTAGTTTTTGTCGAGCGCCGCGGCATCCGGCTTTGCGAGCAGGATGAACTCGGGCAGCTTGTTCGACATCGACATGGCGAACGCCGTTTCGCTGCCGCACATCGTGGACAGGTCGATCTGATTCCACAACTCCGAGAACTTCGTCCACTGCGCGTCGAATTGCTCGAGGTCGCCGCCCTCTTCCTTGATGCCCTCGCGAATGAGGCGCTTCAGGTCGCGATCAAAGCCCTGCGCCGCGACGGCTTTCCATACGCGCTCGTATTGCTTTTCGACGAACGCCCCGCCAGGATGCGTGCGGCTATGCACCGCGACGATCGCGTCGGCCGGGATGGATTTGGTGAGCGTAAAGTCGTCTACTCCCGCGCGAACGCTGACGCATAGCGCGGCCCACGTGAGCCAGGCCGCTACGGCCCGCTTCAAAAATGTCCCTGCGATGTTCATTGCGAAACTCTCCTGAATAACAGAATCATGGCGGCACGCGGCGCACTTGCGGCGTGCGGTGAATCTCGTACGACCGCTATGCTATCGACTGTGGCAAGCGAATTCCGCATGCGCTGATCGACCGATGCGCTTTTCGACAAAACCGGACAGCGCCGAGCTTACAAATTCTGATTACTTTCCACGAGACCTGCGGCTTCGCCCGCCACCCGAGCCGCCTGAACGCATGCCGCGATCGCCGCGCGCCGCGGGGCGGGCCCGCGCTGCCGAGACGCGCGATTCGCCCGAGGCTTTCAGCGATTCGATGTGATCGCGTAGCGTCGCGGCTTTCTCATATTCCTGCGCTTCGGCCGCTTCGAGCATCTCCTGTTCGAGTTGACGCACTAATTCATCCCGATCGTAATCGGCTTCGTTGGCGTGGACGGCCTCGCGGACACGCTGCATGGCCGCGACTTCACCGATCAGCCCTTGGCGCACCGCCTTTTTGACCGTGTCGGGCGTGATGTTGTTTTCTTCGTTATGGCGAAGCTGGATCGCGCGGCGGCGATTGGTTTCATCCATGGCGCGCTGCATGGAAGGCGTGATGCGATCCGCATAGAGCACGACCAGCGCGTTTACGTTTCGAGCGCAGCGGCCGATCATCTGGATCAGCGATGTTTCGCTCCGCAGGAAGCCCTCTTTGTCGGCGTCCAGAATCGCGACCAGCGAGACCTCAGGCAGGTCGAGGCCCTCGCGCAGCAGGTTTACGCCGACCAGCACATCAAACGCGCCAAGCCGCAGGTCGCGCAGAATCTCGACGCGCTCGAGCGTGTCCACCTCGCTGTGCAGATAGCGGCCGCGATAGCCGGCCTCCTGGATGTAGCGAGAGAGGTCTTCCGCGAGCCGCTTGGTCAGCGTAGTGACCAGCACGCGCTCGCCGGCTGCGATGCGCTCGCCGATCCGCTTCAGTAAATCCTGAACCTGTCCGCGAGCGGACGCCACCTCGATCACCGGATCGACCAGCCCGGTCGGGCGAATAAGCTGTTCGACCACTTCGCCGCCGCATTTTTCAAGCTCATACGGGCCGGGCGTGGCGCTCACGAACAGCACCTGATTCCACATTGCGTGGAATTCCTCCATGCGCATCGGCCGATTGTCAAGGCAACTCGGCAAACGGAACCCGTGTTCGACGAGAACGGTCTTGCGCGAGCGATCGCCGCCATACATCGCGCCGATCTGCGGCACGGTGGCGTGCGATTCGTCGATGATCAGCAGAAAATCCTTCGGAAAATAGTCGACCAGCGTATAGGGCTTTGAACCGGGCTCAGTGCGATTCAGGTGGCGCGTGTAGTTCTCGATGCCGCTGCAATAGCCGACCTCCATGATCATTTCCATGTCGTATTTGGTGCGCGCCAGCAGCCGTTGCGCTTCCAGCAGTTTGCCCTGCGATCGAAACTCCGCCACGCGGTTGTTGAGCTCGTCCTCCATCGCTTTCACGGCTGTCGCGATATTCTCCTCCGGCATGACATAATGCACTGCCGGATAGACAAACACGCCGTCGCGTTCCTGAAGAACGGCCGCGGAGACCGGATGGATGAGCGAAATCCGCTCGATGACGTCTCCGCCGAATTCGATGTGAATCGCGTACTCGTCGTAGGATGGATACAGCTCGACGACGTCGCCCCGCACCCGGAATTTACCGCGCTCGAGGTCCGCGGTGGTGCGCTCATATTGCAGTCGCACGAACTTGCGCAGCAGCTCGTCTCGCTCCAATTCCTGCCCGACGCGCAGCGCGATGACGCTGGCTTTGTATTCATCCGGCGAGCCGAGGCCGAATATGCACGAGATGCTTGACACCACGACGACATCGCGCCGGCTGACGACGGAACTGGTGGCTGACAGCCGGAGGCGGTCGAGATCATCGTTTCGCGACGAGTCTTTTTCGATGTAAATGTCACGCGCGGGGATATAGGCTTCGGGCTGGTAGTAGTCGTAATAGCTGACGAAATACTCCACGGCGTTGCGCGAGAACAACTCGCGAAACTCCTCAAAAAGCTGCGCAGCGAGCGTTTTGTTGTGCGAGAGTATCAGCGTCGGCTTGTTCAGCCGGGCGATCACGTGGGCCATCGTGAACGTCTTGCCCGATCCGGTGACACCCATCAGCGTCTGAAACTTGCGGCCTTCCTGAAAACCTGCCACCAGCTTCTCAATAGCCGCGGGCTGATCGCCGGAAGGTTTGAACTGGCTTGAGATTTCGAACATGCGATTCCTTGAGGCGAAAACAATCGCGGCCACAAACGCCCGCACACGTGGCCGGCCCGCCAGCCGGGCGACAACGCTTCTCCGAGAGCGAAACGCCCCGGGAGTTGCCGAAACAGAAGATCATACCGGCCAGAGGCTTGCGGCTGCGAAAAATCTCGACTTGCACAATGCGAAAGTTGTGTTATACTCAAGTGTGAGTAAGCCGATAGAAAGGAGGCGCTCATGCCTGTATGACGGTTCGATCAAACGTCAACGATAGCTGGGTGTTTCATCAAGAGTTCGTTTGATACTGTGAATCGGTCTTCCGCTCTTAGGAGCTAACCGTGTTTTCGCTGCCGAAGCCGGCTTGTAACCGTGATTTTCAAGCGGGATTTACATTGATTGAATTATTGGTTGTGGTCGCCATCATCGCGTTGCTGATTTCGCTGCTGCTGCCTAGCCTCGCGAGTGAAGCGGTGATGAACCGCGAAAAATCTTCGCGGGCCGCGGTTCTGACGGGAGTTGCCGCCATGCCCGGTGCTTGTATTGCTTGGGTGACGGCTGGCGAGCTTTCAACGAGCAACGTGGCCGGAGGGTTTGTCGGCTCGACTTCGTCTGCAGCGCGCGGATCATACCGGCGCGCTGAAGAAGCGCAATACAGCGCCGGAATCGGTGCAAAGGAGGCAGCGGCGAGCACCGCGAGGCGAATCGCGAATCCAACGCCCTCGTCGTATTTGTGGCTCATCCCGCTGCTGGGCATGCTTGCTCCGCGGCTGTGGCCGAATCGCTCGCAGCGCGAGAATGCGGAGAAATTCGTTCGACAGACGGTTGAATATGTCAACGGTCTGCCGATTTCAACCGATCACTATCAGGCCGTTCTGATTAAACACCGTATACACACACTGCTCTGCGACTTTCAGGATGCGGTTTCGGCAGGCCGGCGAATCAGATCATATTTGATCCGCCGCCGCGTCCAGGTGCACTGCACTGAACTGTGGCTGATGTTGCAATCGGAGGGATAACCGTGTTTTGCGAGGCTCATATATGCGATCACTTTCCGCGCTCTTAGTTGACAATCTCCGCAGTCAGGGAAAGACGTTGCGAGAGATTGGAGAGCAGATCGGCGTCAGTGAGTCCTTCATGAGTCGCGTTGCCGGCGGCGAGAACAATCTGACGATTGACCACCTCGTCGCCCTGGAGCGCGCTTTGCGGCGTCCATTGCCCCTGCTGTTGCTCGACGCGTGTCGGCAGCATGGCGTGCCCGCACCCTTGAAGGCTCATTATGAACGGTTGGTGGCGGTTCTTTCAGAATCGGGCGAAATGAGTGAGCCCGATACGAACGGGCACGGCACAGCGTCCAAACTTATGCCCAGGAGATCGCGATGAGCTGATTACGTTCGAAAACGATCGGTCGATTGTCCGGGCGCTGATCCACGGAGGGAGACGCGCCCGGCGCGCATTTTTGGACAGGGGGCTTTCGCGGATGTCTCGCTGGTTCGCGCCCTCTGTGAACCGCCGGAGGAGGGCGGATGATTAGGCCGACATCGCGGGAGTCGGCGTCGCTGCGCTGCCACGCGCGCGTGGGCCCGGCGCGACGAATTTGTCGCCAAGCCCCTTGCGCACGGCGAATTCGTGCATCGGCTGAATGTCGCGCAGACAGTGAAGATCATCATGCGTATCCGTGCCAATTGCGACTTGCACGCGATGCTGCGGCAATACGCTGTACCACGGATCGAAATCGTTCAGCGGCATGAACTTCGAGCTGATCTCGTAAAAAATGCGCGCGTTGGCCAGTGTACGCACGATTTGGTCATGCGGCGTCTTGGGATATTCGCGCGACACGTCGGCATGTGCGAGCCCGATCGGACATGGAAAACGCCGCGCGGCGTTCGCCAACTGCGTGAGGCCGGCCCAATCGACATACTCGAACAAAACATAGTCGATGCCTTCGAGCATGTCGGGAATGAGCTTGAACATCCCCTTGTTCTTGGGCCAGTTGATCTCCGCACCGCAGTAAATGCGGATCTTGTCGCCCCAGCGTTCGCGAGCTGCGCGAACTTCCGCAACATAGTTGCGGGCTTCGGCCGCGAAGATGCGTTGATACTCGCGTTCGTTGGTGACTTCTCGCGACGTGGGCGTGCAGAACAAGTGGTCGCTAATGCCGACGCCCGCGACCTTGATCTCTTTCAGATCGAGATGCGCTTCAACAATCTCGTCTATTGTGTATGCGCCGTCGGAGAAGGGGGTGTGGTTATGCAGGTTTAGGATGCCGGGGTTCACAATGCTCCCTCAGTTAGCCGCGCAAGGCACGATGCGCTGCGGCCGGACGTTCGTTGACGTCAAAAATTGGAAATGAATTGCTTTCATGCTGAAAGCGGTTTCGGAAAAATGCACATCCCGCAATTCGTTTAGCAAACCGCGCTTCGACTGCGGAAGTCGTAGCGCCATCGATTCAAAAAGTGCCCATCCTCGAAACGGCGTCGTGCAGCCAAACCCGCACCCCCGACGCCGAATTGCGCGGCAATATAGGCGCGCATTCTCCAATCGTCTACTGGGTCGAAATACCTATTTCCGGTTTTTTGTGGACAACCTGCGTAATCAGCCTTTGTTTATCGGGCGAAAAATGCAATCAGAAAATATGCTGCCAACGCGAACTGGCGGCCGCCTTCGACGTAATAACCGTGACTTCCTGCGTCTCCTCTCTTCCGAGATTAGCGGTGCGGTCCGTGATGCGGATCGCGCCGCTTTCTTGTTCATCATTTTTCCGAATTTGGGCTAATGCGACCGGGTGCCTAGTGCTCTGTCATAGCTGAATTGGCGGGCATATCCGTGATTTTGCACCGGCGGGACGCCGATGCTCCCCGGTAAATTAAGGTTGACGGAACGCTTAGCGCGGCGCCCATGCCGCCCAAGCCGCACATTCGTCCGAAGTCGGACTTTCCGGATCACTCGCCGCCATGCCGGTTAGTCGGCCCAGCGCCACCGCCGCTCGGTAGGCCGGCGTCTTAGACGGAGCGACCACGCTGAAGCTTGTCGCCGGACCAGCGCCGCTCCAAGCGCGCCCGGCGATACGCTCCGCGACCGTCGTTCCCGACACGACGCGTTGATCGTGCAACGCTTTCATCAGCCCGGCCACGGCGATTTGGGTTCGATAATTGGAAAGCGCGTCGATGGCTTCGACGGCTGTCGCCGCGCTTCGCGCATGCGCGGAATATTCGGCGATGAGCGAATCGTCGCCCGGCAGCGCCGCCCGACCGAGTGCGTACAGCACGCGATCCCCCACCGCGTCCGGCGCGGATGTGAACAAACGCCGTATCTCGGCAGTCGAGAATTCACGCCGACGAATCGCCAATCCGGCCGCCGCCAGATCGGCTGTCTCGTCATCAGCGTCGCGCAGCAAGCCGACGAGCTGCCCACGCGACCATGCGCCTCGGCTGTTTTGCAGGGCGACCACCCCGGCTTGTCGAAGGGCGGCGTCCTGATGGTTTAATAGTCGTGCGATTCCCCAACGCGCGTCGTCTCCAGCATTGCAAAGCAGCGTTAAATGCGAGGCGAAATCGGCGTTGTCCTTCGCGGCGACGACGCGCTGCGCCCAATACACCGAGCGTATCGGAGTTCG
>JAEUIR010000020.1:26432-33977 GCA_016795025.1 Phycisphaerales bacterium | reverse complement strand
CGCCACGATGATGATGTGTCCCACGAGGATGTCCTGGACGTAGTTCGAAAGTTCCAACGCCGTGCAGCGGTTCTTGAGATACGCCATCAAAAACGCGCCCGCGAGCGTGCCGGCCACGCCGCCCTGCCCACCCGACAGCGATCCGCCGCCGATCACCACCGCGGCGATCACCTCAAGCTCAAGCCCGATCGCCGTCGTCGGATCGCCCTGTCCCAGCCGGCCGAACATCATCACGCCCGCCAGGCCCGTGAATAAGCCCGCGACGACGTAAATCAGCGTTTTCATCCGCTCAACGCGGATGCCGCACAATCGCGCCGTCGCTTCGTTTGAGCCGATCGCAAATGCATAGCGCCCGAAGATCGTGTAGCGCAGCACAACCGCGACGACGATCGCCAGCGCCGCCAGCGCCCACACGCCGGGCGAGACGATCCACGCCGGAGATGGCGGGGCCGGCCGAACGATTTGCTCCAGCCCGTGCGTCTCGGCGCTGACGGGCATGCTGTCGGTGAACCACTTGGAAAGCCCGCGATAAAACCCGAGCGTGCCGAGCGTCGCGATGAACGGCGGCAGGCGCAGCAGCGTAATCAGCAGGCCGTTATACAATCCGCACGCCGCGCCGGTCAGCACCGCCGCCGCGATGCCCGCCCAGAGCGGCCACCCGGCGCGCAGCGCCAGCGCGATCGAAACGCTGCATAGCGCCACGGCCGAGCCGATCGACAGATCAATGCCGTTTGAGATGATGATGATCGTCATGCCGAGCGCGCAGATTCCGACGATGACCATGTGTACGAGAATCGTCCGCATGATCGGCAGCGTCAGCGGGCGATCCGGCGCGATGATGTAAAAAACAACCATGACCACCCCGACCATCAGAAACGGCGCAAGAGCGGCCATTGCGTGCTCAATCACGTGCGGGCGGCCGAGCGCGGCCGGGCGATCTGGTGCGGTGCTCATGCGCCTGCGGCCCCCTTTCCGCTCGCGGCGATCGCGATGAGTTCATGCTCGGTCCAGGTTTCAGCCGCTCGCGTTTCGACGATCATGCCGCGATGCATCACGGCGATTCGGTCGCACAGGCCGAGCAACTCCGGCATGTAGCTGCTAACGACCAGCACCGCTTTGCCGCGAGCAGCCAGTTCGCCGATCAGGCGATAGATCTGTGCTTTGCTGCCGACGTCGATACCGCGCGTCGGTTCGTCGAGCAACAGCACGTCCACATCGTGATGCAGCAGGCGGGCGATTGCGACTTTCTGCTGATTCCCGCCGGATAGATCACGCACAGTCTGATCACCTCCGCGGCAGCGTATCGTGAGGCGCTCGATCCATTTTTGCGATTCACGGCGCGCCGCAGCCGGCGATACGAGGCCCCAGCGCCCGAGCGGCGCGAGCTTGCTCAGGAGCATATTGTCGGCGATGGTCCGCGAGGCCGCGAGGCCTTCGCGCGCTCGATCTTCGCTCAACAGACCCATGCCGCGCACCAGACTGCGGACCGGCGACGGTCGAAACTCCGCCGCGAACGAATTGCCGCCGCCGCTGATCGCCGTGATTCGGATTTTTCCCTCTCGCACCGCGTCAAGGCCGAAAACCGCTCGAAGCAGTTCGGTGCGCCCGGCACCGACCAATCCGGCGATGCCAAGCACTTCGCCGCGATGAAGCGCGAGCGACGCGCGCTTAGGCAGACGCTGCCCCGCGACCTCATCCACATGCAATGCGATTTCGCCTCGACGGCGCGGCACGCGCGGAAACAACTCATCCAGCCGCCGCCCGATCATCGCCTCGACCAGCGATGCGATCGACGCGCCGGACATGCTGCCGGCTTGGACAGATCGCCCATCGCGCAGCACCGTGTAGCGATTCGCGATGCGCTGCGTTTCCTCTAGAAAGTGCGAAATGTACACAACCGAAACGCCAGCCGCTCGAAGGTTATGAATGATATTAAACAGGTGCTCGATATCGGCGAGACTCAGACTGCTCGTCGGCTCATCCATCACAATCACACGCGCTTCGGTCATCAATGCCCGCGCGATCTCGACGAGTTGCCGCGCGGCCGGCGGAAGATTGCCCACCACGGCGGCCGGCCGAATGTCCGGCCGGTCGAGTTGCGCCAGCGCCCTGATCACGCGATCACGATGCGCCGCGCTTCGAATCCAGCCGGCGCGGCGAGCTTCGATTCCCAACGTGAGATTCTGCTCGACCGTCAGATGTGGTGCGAGATTCAGCTCCTGATAGATCATCGCGATACCCGCGCGGCGCGCGGATAACGGATCGCGCGGCTCAAACGCTGCGCCGTCCAGCGCGATAGAGCCTTCGTCCGGCCTGATCGCACCGGCCAGCACCTTCATCAACGTGGATTTACCGGCGCCGTTTTCGCCAAGCAGCGCGTGCACTTCGCCCGGAGCGACCGACAGCGATACGCCGTCCAGCGCCGTTGTTGCGCCAAAACGTTTGCGAATGCCGCTCATCGAGAGTCGGGCCGCCGCGCCGCTCATCAGGGCTTCGCTTCGGCGGGGAGATTCAGAATCTCGCGGATTTCGGGAGTCGCGAGCGATTCGCGCGTGACGAGCGCGGCGCCGGTGTCGACGCGCGGCTCGACTTTTTCGCCCGCGAGCGCCGCGCCCGCGGCCTTCACGCCCAGGTAGCCCATTTTCATCGGGTTTTGCGCGACAAGCGCGTCGATTTCGCCTTTCCTCAGCGCATCGATCAACTCGGGGCTTGCGTCAAAGCCCACGAATTTGACCTTGCCGGCCAACCCGCGGGAACGGAGCGCCAGCAGCATGCCGAACGTCGATGATTCATTCGGGCAGAAAATGCCCTGCATGTTCTCATATGTGGTCAACAGGTTCTCCGACGCCTCTTGCGCCGTCGCCCGCGTCGCACCGGAATAGCGCTTCGGATCGTTCAGCTTCACGTCCGCGAATTTCGCCAGCGCGTCCACAAAGCCGCGTTCGCGCTCGTCGGTGCTGGCAGAGCCTTCCTGATAGCGCAGCAACAGCGCCGTGCCTTTTCCGCCGATGGTTTCGCCCATGCGCTGTCCGGCAAGTCGACCGCCCTTTTCGTTGTCGGTGGATACGAAGCTCACAAAATCCCTGCCGACTTCGCCGCGCAGGGCGGAGTCGATGATGATGACCGGGATTTTCGCGTTCATCGCCTGGCGCACCGGCGCGAGCAGCGCTCGGTCGTCGAGCGGCGCAAGCACGATCGCGTCGACGGCCGTGCTGATGAAGTTTTCGACAAGCGCGATTTGCTGCTCGCGATCATCTTCCTTCTCCGGCCCGCGAAAGATGATTTCGACGTTCCCGAGTTCGGCCTGGGCCTTCATTGCGCCTGCCTGCACCGATTTCCAGAAATCGTGCGTCGTGCCCTTTGGAATCACCGCGATGCGTTTTTTCACGCCGGCGGGCTTCGTTGACACCGGCGCTGTCGGCGCGACGCGTGAGTTGGTCGGTGTCGCGCTGCCCGAGCCGGAATCCGCCGGCGGCGCCGATCGATCGCAGCCGCCTAGCGCACACAAGAAAAACGCCGCCATGATCGTTCGAAACATCTCAGCTTCTCCCGTTTTGATTGGCGGCGCGCGTCATTGACCATTCGCGCCGCGCTCCTGCAGTCGCATGCGCACCGTTCGCATCGGCTGAATGACCGTCACGCCCGCGGGCAGGTTGAGCTCAACCTGAACCGATCGAAACTCCGGCGGAGCGACCAGCAGATCCGGCGTTGCCGTCACCCACGCGCGAACATCCTGATCGCGCAGCGACTCCAACGTCGAGTGGTCGCCCTCCACCTCCACGTCGATGCGCAACTCGTTCGGATCGGCCAACACCAGATCGTACTGCTTCCACAATTGGGGCGACGTGACAAGCTGCACCGAAACACCGGTGATTGTCTGCCGATCGCGAACCTCGACAAGTCTGAACGATACAGCCACACCATCCGGCTCGATACGCACGAACCTCGCGTTACCGATTGTGCGCTCCACGCCGATGCGCGGAACGCTCGTCAGCTTTCCCGGCTGCGCCGACTTGATGAGCGCCTCCAGCTTTACTTCGGCTATGCGCTGATCTTCCGGCACGCGCTCCCATTCCCGTCTTCGCATCGCAACTTTCACCGTGGCCGGACTGAACGTCACGTCTGAGATGCGCGTGGATGTGGAACTCGGCTGAATCGGGATCGTTGCGGTCACAAGCTCGTCGACGTCGAATGTCAGCGTAGCCGGCGTGGCCGCCAGCACCGTCAGGCCGCGGGCTTCAAACGCCGGAAGGCGATTGAGCAGTTCGGCGCTGGGCAGCGAGTACGTATTGGCTTCAGAATAACTCCGCGGCAACGTCCATTCGATCGCGGCCGGTTTGTTATCCGCGACCGCCCGAATGGCGTCGATGGCGCGTTGTGAGCCGCGCAGCGTCACCTCGAAATTGCGGCTGTCCGGCTCGCGGACTTCGACGATGCGTTCCGGGCCCGCGTTCACTTCCAGCGCTACGCCAATGCCTTCCGACTCAACCTGCGTGGCCTGATCCGCGAGATACCAGATAATCATCGTGAGCGGCACAACCACGAGCGCGCGCCGCACGCTTCCCCATGTCAGCCGCGGAGTCCACGATGCGCGTGCCCGGCCCGCGCCGGGGCCGTATTTCGCGCCAAGCCGCTTCTCAAGCTCATCAACCAATTGCTCCGGTGACGCCAACCGCACAAGGTGCCCGCGATCTGCGATGGATATCTGCCCGGTTTCCTCCGATACCACCACCAGCAGCGCGTCTGTCTCATAGCTCATGCCCACCGCCGCCAGATGCCGGCTGCCCAGCGATTCAGTGATTTCATCGCTCTCGGCGATCGGAAACTGGCAATTCGCCGCCAGGACGCGATCGCCCTTGATGATGACGCCAAGATCATGCAGCGGAGAATTTGGAAAAAAGATGGATGTCAGCAGGCTGGACGTCACCTCGGCATTCAGCAGCGTCCCGTTTTCGGCCCAGCCCCGGAGATCCACATCGCGCTCGATCGCGATCAGCGCTCCGTGGCGGTGCTTGGACAGCGTCGCAGCGGCCTTCAGCAGCGTTGCGATAATTTTCGACTGCGGGGAGCGATAACGCGAAAGCCGCACGTCGCCGGCGCGAATGACCGCGCGGCGCAGCTCCGGCTGAAAGGCCACCAGCGTGATAAACGCCATGCCGACGAGGAAGTACTGATAAAGCAGTTCAAGGCGCTGCCACCCGAAACGCCCGGCCACTAGCCGAACAACCAGTGTCGCAACCACCAGCACCATCAGCACGCCCTTCAACGGGCGTGTGCCGCGAGTGCCTTGCAGCACGCTGACGCACCAGTTTATCGAGAGGCCGATGAGCAATAATTCAACCAGCAGCGCGAGAATCTCGTCTACGCCGCGCGGGAACAGCCGTAACAAATTGGTCAGGTCAATCGGCATTGGCCGGGCCAGTATAAAACACCGGTGCCCGCGGCTCTATGCGATGCTCGCGGATTTGGTTGTCTCTATTTTCAGGAATCAACACATCTCGCGTAAATTGGTGACGGGGCTTTCTAATGCCACGTTCTCTCTTTTGAAAGACAGTAATGGTCGGAGCGTCTGTCAGAATTGTCTGTTACCGGGGTGCTTGGAGCCAATCGGTTGTCCGACGGTGTTTTACGACCCGCAACGGCGCGCCAGCTCCTGAAACTTCCACGTCAGGAGTCGCATGGTTTTCGAACAAAGCGATCAACGCTGCCCAACCGCGACTCGACATGCGCCCAATTCGCCGGATTGCGAACAGGATTTGACAGCCAGACAAGCATTCGCGGGCTGTTTGCTGAGAAGCGACTGTCGAGAGCGTGAGCGCGAACCGGTACGCGCATCAGGTGGGCGATGACGCACCACTGGCGAGTCGCGAATGCAGTTGTGCCACTGCATCCTTCACGGCAGCGTCGGATTTGCACAACGCTTCGACTGTTCGCTCCGCGTGCAGAACCGTCGAATGGTCGCGTCCGCCGAAGTGCGCGCCGATTTCTTCGAGACTGAGCGGCGTCAGCGAGCGGGCCAGGTACATCGCCACCTGCCGCGGAAACGCGATCGTGCGTGTGCGTTTTCTTCCGACAATTTCGGCGAATTTCACATCGTAATATTCCGACACAAATTGAACGATGTCGTTCACATTTGGCCCGCGGCGCGCCGGAGGCGTGCCGGGCAGAAATTCCTGCGCGGTTTCGATGGTGAGCTCTCGACCGGCAAGTTGCGCTTCAGTGATCAACTTGATCAGCGTTCCCTCGAGCAGCCGAACGTTGCCGTCCACGCGCTGCGCGATGAGATCCAGTACGTCTTCGGGAATCTCGCAGCTTCGCATGCGGGCTTTTTTCTGGAGGATCGCCTGGCGCGTCTCGCGGTTGGGCGGATCGATCTGCGCCACCAAACCCCATTTGAATCGGCTGACAAGCCGCTCCTCGAGCGTGGGAATTTCGGATGGGGGCGAATCGGCCGAGAGGATGAGCTGCCGCCGGCTTTGATAGAGCGCGTTGAATGTGTGGAACAGCTCTTCCTGGCTCGATTCGCGTGTGGCGAGAAACTGGATATCGTCGATCACCAGCACGTCGGTGTTGCGGGCCTGTTCGCGGAATTGCGGGAGCGAGCCGGTCTCAATCGCGCGGATGAAATCGTTGATGAATTCTTCGCACGACATGTACGCCACCGTCAACGACGGATCGAGCCGCAGCACGTCCGCACAGGTGGCCTGTAGCAAATGCGTCTTGCCGACGCCGGATCGGCCATGGATGAATAACGGGTTGTAGAGCGTACCCAGTCGGGTCGTGACGGCGGTGCAGGCGGCGTGCGCGAGACGGTTCGTCGCGCCAACGACGAATTGCTCAAATGTGTAGTCCGGGTTGAACCTGGCGCGGGTGAGCGGCGGCGCGGCGTTGACGGGCATCGACGCGCGAATCACGCCGTCGTCAGGCCCGCGAAAGCGCACCGAAACCAGGTGCCCCGTGAATTCCATCGCCGCCCGCACGAAGGCCTGCGTGCAGTGTTCCGCGAGATACGCGGCGCGCGTCGCGTCGTTTACGCGGACGGTGATCTCGCCTACATCCAGGGTGGCGTCGAGTTCCTCGAACCACGAGCGATACAGATCGGGAAACCGGATGCGGATGCTGTGCAGCAGCGAATCCCAAGCCAACGATTGCGCGCTCGCCATCGACGGCCGACCTCCGCGAACGCCGCGCGGCGCAGTTCGCCGCGCGCGGTCGATCTTCAATGATTGCACGATCACGAATCCTCCGGCGTCTCCGTGTCGCCGCCAGATTCATCTTGCCCAGCCTCGCCGAACAGCTCGCGCAGAAGTGATGTCGCGTAGCAACCGCGCGGCAGCGAGAACTCCAGCGCAAAATACGCGCCGCGTTCGTCCGCGCCAAGCTCGATCCGCGCGCCTTCCGGGCAGAAGCGCAGCGGCCGCCGCCCCCCGCTCGCCCCACGCGACGATGGCGTGGATGGACATGGTGATCGAGCCGAAGCCGGAGATCAGGTTGGCCAGAGTCAGCACGGTGGGCGCGGCCCGCACTCTCCTCACGAGACCACCC
>JAEUIR010000020.1:0-26422 GCA_016795025.1 Phycisphaerales bacterium | reverse complement strand
CGCCCCCCGCTCGCGAACTGCCGAGAGAATTTCAGCATGTCGTCGTGCAAATGCTCAGCCGCAAGCGTTTCACGCTCGATGCGTTCAGGCTCGCCGGTCGGCTGCGTCATGCGATAGCCGAAAATCGGCCCCGTCGGGCTGATTTCAAATGCATCGGCGCGAGGCTGCTCAACCGTCGCGCTCTCCACGCGGAACACCGCGCCGCTCACGTGCAGCCATGCCAGGTCGCCATCCATCAGCCGGTCCAATCCGCTGGGCATCCGCGTTTCGACCACGCGATTGAACAGTTCAGATTGATACGCAGAGATGTAAAAGCGCCGCATCACGCGGTCGATCGCGAAGGCCGCGCGGCGCTTGTCGCCCTTGCGCTTCAATAAGATTCCCAATAGCGTGCGCTGCTCGCGGAACATTCGCGGCCAGAGCCGCAGCGCTTCTTCAAATTTTCCGGCTTCGTACGCTTTTCGCGCGCGGCGCACATCGCCGTGGTCCATTTCGTTAGGCCGGCCCAGGATCAGGTCAACCGCTTCATCATCCTGCCGCAGCAGGAGCGCCCGTCCGACGGCCGCATTGCTGCCGCTGCCGCCGAAACGCTGCTCGCCGAAGTAATTCGGCACGCCGCGCCGCACAAGAAGCTCCAGAGCATTGCGCAGGTCGGCGTATCGACCGGTGTCGATGTCGCGCACGCGAATGTGAAATCGATTCTCTTTCAGATGGCCGAGGCGCAGCTTGTTGTGGTGCCGCGTCACCTCGACTATGCGGATGCGTGGTAATGTGAGCGCGCGAATGCGGTCAGAGTCGGCGTGTTCGAGTGACATCCACTGTCGCGACACGGCGCGGGCGTCTTTCAGACCGGCCAAGCCGATTTCGCGCCGCGGGACGCCGAGCGCCCGGGCAATGTCATTTACCGCCTGCATCGAGCCGATGCCGGTTTTCTCGACGAGAAACAGCACGTGCGAGCCGTCCCCGTCAAACGGGTAGCGCGGCACTTCCTCGACGACGAAGTCTTCGTAATCTGACTTGATGATCCCTCGCGCGGGTGCGAGATCGGCGAGTAGTCTGCGCGGTTGTTGCATTCGCTCTCATTGGTTGCATGGCCGAGCGGATCGATCGCCCACACTGCCTGCGAGGTAGAGAGCTTACCCAGTCAGGATCGAGCGGGATAGCACCGAATTTGCGACAGAAAATTGGCCCGATAACAAAAAAATGCGCTGATCAAAGCACTAAAATTCCGAGTGTTCAGCCGGTAGGTGAATAATGGCGTGAAATTCCTCGCATCTGGGGCGATGTGGCGGATGAAGGCCATTAACTAAACCGCTCCCGTTGACTACAAAAACCGCGCACGGTATAAAAGCGTTGTGGAGACACGGCGCACCCCGCGCCGGGGGTTAATGCCCTAAAAACCTAAGGAGGAGTCCATGCGATCTATCTTCGTTGCGCGCGGTGTCTGCGCGCTCGCGACCATCGCCGGGTTGGCGGCGGCCACCGCCACGGCGGACCCGCTCGTCGGCGGGCTTTACCGCCTGCACAATCACCCGGACGGCAACGCCTTGCCACCGCCGTACGGCCTGCGGCTGGACGAGTTGTACAACGCCACCGGCAATCACGACATATTTTCGTTTGATTTCGATCATGCTTCGTCGAATGTCGTGATGAATTATGACTCGACCAATCAGATTGCCACGATCAGCGGCAGCGCTTGGGGTGGCCGGGACACCGGCGGCAGCTATGCCAACGATCAGTATCTCGGCCTCTACTCGTTCACCTTTACCTATAACGTCGGCCTCGGTCCCGTGCCGGGGGATGATGACATCTGGGCAACGGCCCCGTCCGGAAGCAATACCGGTTCGATTCTTACGCCGCTCGGCCACACGAAGGCTCTGCATGATGTGGCGGCCGGTGGATACACGTTCCGATTTGGCGATGAGGATAATGATGCAGGTCATCGCGGCTTCAACGGCCTTTCAGGCTGGGGATGGCTGGGCGTCGATGGCCATCATCAGGACTCGCAGGATTGGCTGTTTACGGCCGAGCGAATCCCCGAGCCGTCGAGCGTGCTGCTGTTGGCGCTTGGCGCGGGCTTGCTGCGTCGTCGCCGCTGATCTCACATCAGGTGGTGACTCAGAGCGTTTCGATGTTTTGGAAACCACATCGCGGGAGTGCGCGTCGAGGAGATGCGCGCTCCCGCGTCAATTCGTCATGCGTTTGATTCGTTCGCGCAATTATTCCTTCAGCCCGCCGGACGCGACACCTTCAATCAACGCTCGCTGCGCCAGCATGAATACAACGATCACGGGCAGAATGACGATTACATCCGCCGCCATGACGAGATTCCACGGCGTGCCGCCGTGCGACGATTGGAACATGGCCAGGCCGAGCGCCAGCGTGTACGTCTCTTCGTGATTCAGGAAGATCAGCGGTCCGACGAAGTCGTTCCAGCTATGCACAAATTGCAGCAGCGCGACGACGGTAAGAACAGGGCGCGAAAGCGGGATGATCATGCGCCAGAGTATTCCCCAATTTGAGCAACCGTCGAGCATCGCGGCTTCGTCCAACTCGCGCGGAATGGTCATGTAGAACTGCCGCACCAGAAAGATGCTGAACGCTCCGCCGAACCAGCACGGCGCCCAGAGCGGCACCAGCGTGCCGATCCAACCGAGCTGCTTGAACACGAGGTATGTCGGTGCCATTAACACAGCGAATGGAATCATCATTGTTGCGAGCAGCACGCGAAACAGCCCGTCGCGTCCGCGCCAGCGCAGGCGTGAGAATCCAAATGCGACGATCGCGCTTGACAGCGTCATGCCGATCGCGCTGAGCAGCGACACATACAGCGAGTTCTTGAAATAGATCGGAAAATCCGCGAGCGGGCTGGTCCAGACGGCCGCGAAATTGTCGCGCAGCGTCGCCGCAACGGTGAGCCAATAGCGGGCTTCAAACCATGAAAGTTCGCCGGAGTCGGCGTCGCTCCGGATTGTTGGCAGAATGGCGAGCGATCGCTGAAGAGCGGTTTCGGTTGGACGAAGCGAAGTGGCCAGCATCCACACGAGCGGCAGGCAGAACGCGGCCGCCACAAGCGACAGCAGCAAGCCGCGCAACGCCGTAAGCCGCATTGTTCGATGATGATTCATCCGTTTTTCTAACGCGCCGAACGAACCAGGCTCGCTCGCCCGCAATGAGCTCCGCTGATCGGCTTTACACTCGATAATGCACGCGCCGCCGCACGCTCGCGAAGAAGGCGGCGGTAATCATCAGGATCAACAAAAACTGAATCCACGCCAGCGCGCTGGCATAGCCCATGCGGGCATACGTGAAGGCGTTCGCATAGACATACATCGTGTAAAAATAAGTTGCGAAATCCGGCCCGCCCCGCGTCATGACGTATGGCGCGGCGAAGACCTGCAACGACCCGATCAGCGCGATCACCGTGTTAAATAGAATCGCCGGCGAGATCAGCGGCAGTGTGATGTGCCATGCTCGCCCCAGGCGCGTAATGCCGTCGATCGCGGCCGCTTCGTATAGCGTCGTCGGCACGTCCCGCAACGCCGCGACATAGATCACGGTCGCGCCGCCCACCGTCCACAGACTCATGATGACCAGCGACGTCATTGCCCAGCGCGGATTGCCGAGCCAATCAGGTCGGGGCAGGCCGATCGCAGAAAGCGCCGCGTTGAACAATCCGAAATCGCCGTTTAGCAGCCACATCCAGCCGATCGCCGCCGCTGAAACGGGAACCAGCGTCGGCAAAAAGACGACAGCGCGCACCGCCCGTGCTCCGCGAGTGTCACGCTCCAGCAACAGGGCCAGCGCAATCGACAGCAGCGTGCATAACGGAATGGACGCCGCGGCGTAGACGAGCGTGTTGCGGAGCGCTCGCCCAAACGTCGCGTCTTTCGTCATGATATCGCGGTAGTTCTCAAGCCCGACGTAGACGGGCGGTTCCAGAATGGAATAGTCAGTAAAGCTGTAGATAAGGCTCATGACGATTGGGTACAGCAGAAACACCGCAAAGCCGACCAGCCACGGACCGATCCACAGCAACCCCCGCAACGTCGCGGCGCGCTCAACCGCGCGGGCGCGACGAGCGGCGTTGGCGCTGCGCGGAGCATCTGTCATGCCGGCGCGCCTGCGGGCAATGACGACCGCCCGCGCCGTTTCTCGCGGCGCTCGGCTGCGCGATCCAGCTTTTGTTGAATGTGACGATTCACGGCGCCGAGCGTCCTGCGAACGTCATCTCCCGCCCAGATCGCGTCAAAAGCGTTCTCCAGAGAGATCGTGAACTCCGGCCACACGCGGGTTTGCGGCGCAATCTGCGCGCGCGGACTGTTCAGGATCGCTCCATGTACAGCGACAAACGGATTCGGATGCGACACCGCGAAATCGGCGCTTTGCTCGCGGAGCGGTGACGGCTTGCAATGCCCGATCGCGAGCAGCTCCTGCATTTCGCGAGACTGCGTGAAGCGTAAAAAGGCATACGCCTCTTCGGGATGGCGGCAGCCGCGCGGAATCGCCAGAATGTCGCATTCGAGCATCCCCACGGGCGCGGCCGAGTCGTACAGCGATTCGATCGGCGGCAGCGGCACGACGCCGAAGTCGAGCGACGGCGCGTATGTTCGGCGAAAATTCGCCATCCAGGGCCCCTGCGCGATCATCGAAACGCGCTGCGAGAGAAACGGGTCCTGCGCGGTGTGATACGCGCCTTCGAATGACGACGCGATTCCGCCGAGCGTCTCCGGGCGAAATCGCCCCGGCCACGATCGCACCCACTCATATGCCGCAACACACGCCGCATCGGTAAGCGTCGCGCGATTCGTCGTCGCGTCAAACAGTCGGCCGCCGAACATCACCGGCCAGATATGCGGCCACCATGACGGAATGCTCGGAAGAAATCCGATTTGCTGCAATCGGCCGTTCGCGTCGTAGCGCGTGAGTCGCTCAGCGCATTGATCCAGTTCGGCGACGGTGCGCGGCGGCGCGTCGGGGTTCAAGCCCACGTCGCGAAAGTGTCCGCGGTTGTAGTAGAAGGCGAACGAGAAGCAGCCGTTCACGCCGGCCCAATGGCGGCCTTCGTGTGTGAGCAGTTTCCAGACGCCTGGTGCGTAGTGATCTTCCGGCAGCGCCCCGCGCCCCGCGAACTCGCTCAGCGGAATGAAGGCCCCGGCCTCGGCGTAGTTTGGTATGTTGTAGGAGTAAAGCCCCACGATGTCCGGCGGATCGCCGCCGGCAATCGCGAGCATCGCCTTTTCCCTGATTTCACTCACCGTGACGCGCTGCACCCAAACGCGCGACTGCGCGGCGTTATAGCGATCGACGATATTCTGTATCGTCAGCGCCTCCGGGCCGGTCCATTTCTCCCAATAGGTGAGCACGACCCGCCCGGGGGGCGCGGCGGCGCGCCCGCGCGGCTTTCGCGGCCAAACCGAGAAGCCCGCCCCCGCCGTCACGAGGGCGGCCAACAACGTGCGGCGCGAGATTTCAGAGGACAGCATGTGGCGCTCCGGTCGGCAGCGACCTAGCGAATCGCGCGGCGCATGATCGGCCGCGATTTGGACGGCCGCGCGACTTCCTTGAATTTCGCCCGCACAAACGACGCGGGGATTCCGGTCCAGGCGAACGCATCGGGAATCTTGTCGGAATACGGCTCGACCGGATAGCCCTCCACCAGCCGCGCCCCGCGGGATTTTGCATAGCGCACGGCCGCGTCCAGCAGTTTCGCGGACACGCCTCTGCGTCGCCAGGCGCGCGTAATGAACAGGCAACTGATCGACCACACCGGCTGGTCGTCGATCGGCTTGAGTACCCGCGAGCGTTCCAGCGCGACGTACGTTTGCCGCGGCGCGATCGCGCACCAGCCGACCGGTTCGTCGCCGGCATAGGCCAATACGCCCGGCGGCGTGTCGGATTCGACCAGCGACTTCAGTCGCCGCTTGTTTCCCGCACCGTTGTTCGCCTTGCCGGATTCCCATTCTTTTCGCCCCAGCCGCCAGGCCATGCACCAACAACCGCCGCAAGCGCCACGCTCTCCGAACAGCGCCTGTACATCGCCCCAGCGGTCCGGCGTGGCCGGGCGAAACGTCAGTGCTGGCCAAGCCGGCTTCGAGCTCCCGGTTTTCGCTTTGGCTACGGCTTTTTTGGCGGGCATTTCTTCTCCCTCGCGTTGCTTTGTGTCGTCTGAAGAAAGTCTCAGGCCGCGTCGATCAGCGCCAGCTTCTCGCCGAACATCTTTCGCAGTCCGGCCAAAAGAGCCTGATGCGGCGGTTTTTTCAACTGCGGATCATCGCGAACGATTGCCGCGGCGTCGTCGCGCGCCGCCTCGACAAGCGGAAAATCCATCGCCAGATCGCCCATATGCAGTTCCGGCAAACCATGCTGCTTCGTTCCGAACAACTCGCCCGGCCCGCGCAGTTTCAAGTCTTCCTCGGCGATGCGAAAACCGTCGAGCGTCCGCGTCATCACCTGCAAGCGCGGGCCGGCCGCTTCGCCTCGATCCCGGCGCACCAGCAGACACAACCCGTCGCGCACGCCGCGACAAACGCGCCCGCGAAGCTGGTGCAATTGCGACAGGCCGTACCGCTCCGCGTTTTCGATCACCATAATCGTCGCGTTGGGAACATCGACGCCCACCTCGACGATGGTCGTCGAAACCAGCGCGCGAATTTTCCCGGCAGCGAACTCGCGCATGATGCGGTCTTTCTCCGCCTGCGTCATGCGGCCATGCAAAACCGCCAGCGGCAAGCCGCGAAAAGGACCGGCTTGCAGTGTCTCGGCCATTTTCACCGCGCCGATCGGCGCGTCGCTCTTTTCGGCGAAGGCGCGCGGCTCTCGCGCGGCCGAATTCTCTTCTTCCTCGCCCGCGCCGATTCGCGGGCAGACGACATAGACCTGCTCGCCGGAATCGATTCGCGCGCGCACCAGTTCAAGTTCGCGTTGCCAGTCGTCTGGCGTAATGACCCGCGTATGCACCTTTCCGCGCCCCGGCGGCGACGAGCGAATGGTGGACACGTCGAGATCGCCGAAGACGGTCATGGAAAGCGTGCGCGGGATCGGCGTCGCGGTCATGACCAGATAGTGCGGCGTCGGGCCTTTGCTGCGAAAAGCGTGCCGCTGAAGCACGCCGAAGCGGTGCTGCTCATCCACGACGACGAGCGCCAGGTTTTGAAACGCCACGTCTTTTTGAATCAGCGCGTGCGTTCCCACCACTAGGTCGATTTCGCCGCGATCGATCTTCGCCAGGCCGGCGGCGCGGTCGGCGCGCGAACCCGCGCCGCGCAACAGCGCCCGGCGCACGCGACTGCCCGCGAGATATTGCTCGATCTTCGCGAAATGCTGCGACGCCAGAATTTCCGTCGGCGCCATGATCGCCGCCTGAAAACCCGATGCGATCGCCGCCAGGCAGGCGTACAGCGCGACTACGGTTTTCCCGCACCCCACGTCGCCTTGCAGCAATCGCGTCATCGGCCGGCCGGCTTGCAGGTCGTGGCCGATTTCGCGAATCGCGCCGTTCTGAGCGCTGGTCAGCTCGAAGGGGAAACGCTTGCGAATGCGCTGGTCGATTTCGGGCGTGAGGTGAATTCGAGGCGCGGTCTGGATCGACACGCGCTTGGCGCGCCGCATCATCATAGCCAGCTCGATCAGCAGGAACTCTTCATACGCCAGGCTGCGCCGCGCGTGGTCGGCCTGCCGCATGTCCTTTGGCGCGTGCATCGCGCGCACGGCGTCGTGCCGCGACATAAGCCGCCGCCGCGCGAGCAACGGCGGCGGAACACACTCCGCGATCGGCAACCGCGATTGCGCGAGGACGGTTGCGACCACGTCGCGAATGCGCGGCTGCTGTTTCTCGGCGACGCCGGGATAAACGCCGACGATCACGGATTTTTCGTTGCCCGCCGCGCCGCCTTCGGGCACAAACTCGACCAGCGGTTGAATCATCTCGATGCGGTCGTCAAATTCCTGCACTCGGCCTTCCGCGCTGACGCGCATTCCGGGGCGAAGCGCTTCCGCGATCGGCGGCGGCTGGAACCAGCGAAGCTGGATCGCGTCCGTGCCATCATGCACCAATACCACGAGCGATGTCGGCCTGTGTCGGATCTTCAGCACATCCGCGAGGATGCGCGCTGTCATTCCGGGCTGGAGGTTCTCGATCGCAAACGGCCCCCCTTGCGTGACGTAGCGTGTCGGAAAGAAATCAAGCAGATCGCCGATGGTGCGCAGATCGTGCTGCGCAAACCACTCAGCCCGGCGCGGCCCGACGCCGCGGACATATTGGATCGGGCTGTCGGCGCGGAAGAGTCGCATGGTGCCAGGCCGATCGCCGGCCGGAGTGATGGTTCGCGCGGCGTCCTGCCCGCGCTCGGCTTACGGGATGATCAGTTTCTGTCCGACTCGCAGCTTTTTGGGGTCTTTGATGGTTTTGCGATTCGCATTGAGGATCTTTTTGTATTGGCCCGCGTCGCCGTACATTTTCTGCGCGATCTCCGACAGCGTATCGCCCTTCTTGACGATGTACGTTCGGGCTCCGCCGCTGCTTCTGGCGCTGGGTTTCGCGCTGGATTTGGACGACGATTTCCTCGGGATCATCACTTCATCGGAAGAGCCGTCGTCGATCGGCTGATTCGACGCGTTCGGGGGCGGATTGCTCGGCGCCTGCGTGTACCTGGGCTCATTCGCGGTCGAGTCCATCGAATCCAGCGGCATCGGTTCTTCGTTTCGGACTTCCGGCGAATTGGATTTATTCTGCTCAGGGTTGTCGCAAGCCGGCAGCATCCATACCAGCGCCACGCCCAGCATCATGATGCAACGCTTCACGGATCGTTCTCCTTCACGCGCCGAACCGGGCGCGATTCCTCGGGCCGGTTGAGCCGGCCGTCGCAGGCAATGTAGATCAAAATCGAAGCGCCGCGTATTGTAAAGGGCGGACGGGTTTACGCCCCATCCGGGTCGAAGCATAATTCAGAACGCACATGTCTGAATCCTCGCACTCAACTCCACCGCCCGGCGGGGCAGAGCGGCTGCGCCGCGGACACCGTAAGGCGGCGCCACTGTACTTGCCGGCCTTGGGACTCATTGTCGGAATCGCGCTGTCCGAGCGATGCGGACCTCTGCCTCGCGAAATTGCCTTGTTGCCGCCCGCACTGTCGGGATTGCTGGCCCTGTTGGCGTTCATCGTTGGATCAACCGGTGGCCGCCCGGGGGCCCGGCTGTCGATCGGCGCGATTGCGATTGCGGCAGCGCTGCTCGGCTGGTGGCGACATCAACACACGATTGCCTTCGCCTCGGATCACATTGTGCATGCGGCCGGTCCAGTGCGCGTTCTAACGCGGCTGGCCGGCACGGTAGTGAGCGCGCCGATTGTGCGGCCGCCCACACGTTACAACCCGTATTTGCCGGCTGATCCGCCGCCGCGCACGGCATTTGTGGTCGAAGCTCGTGAATTACGCACGGGTGAATTGCCTCAGCGCGTCTCCGGCCTGTTGCAGGTGAGTTGTGAATCCCTGAGCACCAACGTGGAGCTTGGCGACTTTGTTGCTCTGACCGGCTGGATGTATCGACCGAGCGGCCCGCGCAACCCGCATCAACTTGATTGGGCGGCGATTCAGCGGCGCAATGGGATTTTTGTCGCGATGTCATGCGACGGGCCGGAGTTTGTGCAAGTCGAGTCGAAAGGCGTCGCCGGCTGGTATGCGTGGCAGTCGCGCCTGCGAGCGACGGGGCGCAGCCTGCTGCTCGATCCGGACACGGCTGGCGACGACAGCGCGGCCAGCCTGCTCGAAGCCATCATGCTCGGGCGGCGATCGGCGGTGAGCGCGGCCATGGATGATGCGTTTGCCCGCACGGGCGCAGTGCATGTCCTGTCGGTGAGCGGGTTTCACATCGGCGTCCTGGCGGGTGCGTGCTGGCTCATCACGCGCTATGTGCTTCGTCGCGGCAATCAAACGTCGCTCATCGGCATGCTTCTGTGCGTATTGGTCTACGCGTTTCTGGCCGAGCCGACCGCGCCGGTGCTGCGCAGCGTCATCATGACCGCGAGCGTCGCCGCGGCGTTTCTGCTCAACCGGCCGGCCGCACTCATGAACAGCATCTGCCTGGCGAGCATTGTTTCACTACTGATCCGCCCTGCGGACGCGTTCTCCGCGGGGTTTCAGTTGTCGTTCACGCAGGTGCTCGCATTGATTTATCTGGTTCCGCCGCTTTATCGCCGGTTCACGCATCAGCCGCTCGATAGCGGCGATGAAATCGCATTGCGGGATGTGCATACGCCCGCCGCGCTGGTCCGGCGCATCGCCTGGCGCGGCCTGATTGCGATCGCGCTTACATCGACGGTCAGTTGGCTGATCGCCGCGCCCTTGGTGGCGTATCACTTTCAAATGATCGCGCCGTGGGCGGCGATTCATTCCATGCTGCTGACGCCGCTGTTTTCCATCGACATCGTGTTGGGCATGCTGACAATGGCGATCAGCGCGGCGGCGCCGGTATTTGCGCCGATCGCGCAAGCCGCGCTCCACGCCACAGCGAGCGGCCTGCTTGCGCTGGTCGTCTGGCTCGCGAGTTGGCCGGGTACGAAAATCAGCGTTGGCCCTCAGCCGGCCCTGCTTACAGTGCTTACCTATACCGCGCTGGTCTTCGCGGCACATTGGCCTCGCCCGCGGATATCACCGGCGAACCAGGCCGACGAGCCAGTCAGACGGCGACATTTGGGGGCGCTGGCGCTGATCTGCGTATCATCCCTTAGCGTCGCCGGCTGGCGCTGGCCGATCAATCGCGAGGAATCGGCGACCCTGACGATATTGGCCGTCGGCAACGGAAGCGCGGCTGTGCTTTCGCTGCCGGGCGGGCGCGCGGCGGCGTTTGATCTCGGGGCCTCTTCCAATTTCGACGTAGGCGCGGCAGCAGCACGGGTTTTGCAGCATCATGGGGCCTCAGGAGTCGAGGCGGCGGTGATCTCTCACGACGACCTGGATCATTTCAGCGGGATTCCGTCGCTCGAAGCCGCGCTGCCGGTTGGTCGCGTGCTGATCAACCGGCACTTTCGCGCGGCCGCCGATCGCGAATGGCCGGCGCGTGATTTTTTGGATCGTTTCACTTCGCGCGGCGTGCCGATTGAGGAGATCGCAGCCCACTATATTGCGTCAATCGGATCGGCGCGGTTGGAGGTGCTTTGGCCGCCGGCGGACCGCCCGGCGGCGGCGCATGGAAACGACTCGTCGCTGGCATTGACGTTGCAGTTGGAGGGGCAGCGCGTGCTTTTTCCGGGAGATATCGAGCGCGAGGCGCTTGTCGCGCTGACGAAGTTGCATGCATCCCGGGCGCTGGATCTTCGCTGCGACGTGTTGATCGCGCCGCATCATGGCGCGCTGCTCGGTGAAGCTACCGCGGCCTTTTACCGCGCCGCCGCGCCGCGGTTCGTGGTTGTTTCAAGTGGGCGGGATCGTGCGGCGCTGTCGAAAATGCTTCACGATGAGCTGCCCGGTTGCCGCGTGTTGAACACGCGGGACGTCGGCGCGGTCGAAATTACATTTACGCGGTCCGGCGAGCTGCGCGTCGCCACACCATGCGCGCGGCGGG
The DNA here is from genome assembly GCA_016795025.1 of Phycisphaerales bacterium. Classification (GTDB taxonomy): domain Bacteria; phylum Planctomycetota; class Phycisphaerae; order UBA1845; family Fen-1342; genus JAEUIR01. The sequence continues at coordinate 14,863 of JAEUIR010000020.1, read as the reverse complement.
CGGCGCTCGAAGTGAAAAGCGAGGAGTAGCGAGCGCCGTCGAACCGGCGAAACCCGGCGCGCCAATCGAGTTCGAATTTCAATGGCCAACCTCGGATTGGATCGGGACTTCGGCTGCGCGCGCGTCGCTTCTGTGATGCTCGCGATTCCCGAGTCATTACTTCAGCAGCGCGTCCATCCGGCGCTGAATGATCTCATTGCGTTCGCTGCTGCGCCGCTCAACCTCTGACTTCATTCTCTCGATCACCTGCTGAATCAGCTTCAGTTCGATCTCGTGCCGCTCGATGTCGAGCATCCGCAGCGCGGTGCGCGATTCAAACTGCTCGCCGATCGCCGCCTCAAGCTCGGCGCGAAGTTTCGCGTCGGGGGCGCTCTTCGATTCGCGCAACGAACGCACCAAATCGTCTACGCGTCGCGTCGTGTCGGCGTGACGCTGCTCGGCGTCCTGCCACTTACCCCGCAGTTCCGGCGACATCGGCGGACCAAACGGCGGACGGGAACCACCGGCAGCGCCGGGCGGACCGCCCCGCCCCGCTCCGCGCGGGCCTTCGCCGTGCGGCGGGCGCATTTCGTCGGCTCCCCCCATCGGCGGCGGAGCGTCGGGACCATCTATTTCAGGCGCGCCGTCCGGCGGCAGACCATCTGGTCCGCCATCCTCCGGCGGCCGCCCACCGGGGCCGGCGCGATGTCGGCCGGGCGGACCGTGCCCGCGCGGGCCGCGCGGCCCATCGAGTTCCTCGGGAGGCAACGGCTCACCGGGCGGAACGCCCTCCGCGTCGAGCGTTTCCTCGAGACGACGCACCAGCGCCTCGGCCAGCACGCGCTCAAATTTTTCGGGAGATTCGCGGCGCAGGCGCTCTAATCGGCCGGCCAATTCAGGGTCACGAAGCGCAATCATACGGATCAACGGATGGCCAAGCGGCGGGCGACCGGGAGGGGGACCATCGACGCCGGGCGGTCCGGGGCGGCGTGGCCCTAATTCGCCCTCGGGGCCGCCATCGGGAGGGCCACCGGGCCCGCGCGCCGCGCGCGGTCCGGGACGACCTTCCCCGCGCGGCCCGCCGGGCGCGTTGTCGCGCGGTGGGCGCGGACCGCGCGGCCGGGCTGCATCGCCGGGCGGCGGTGCGTCATCATCGGTCATCGCGAGCGCGCCGGGAGTCACCATCGCCAAATCCTCCAGTTGAGGATCGTCATCGGCAATCGCGGGGCTCGCCAAACACAGCATCGCGCCGAATACGCCGGCCGATGCGAATTTCAGAACGCTGCGGGACAGAAACATCGAAAGCTCCTCTACTTGCGACCCAACCGTCGGCAATCGACCGTCCAGTCGCAAATGACTTCAACTCCAACCGGCTCTGCTCGCGCGAATAGCCGAACCGAAGCGCCTTCAACCCGATGTCGGACGCGGCAAATCCCAATCATCATCAGCCGTCCAGGGCAGCGCGCGGCCGCTCTCGCCCAATTGCTCGCGCAGCGAATCGATCCGCTCCGCCGCATATTCCAGCCGCACATCGCTCGAATCCTCGACATAGAGCATCGCCAGGGCTTCGGCCACCGCCGCCGACTCAGCCGTGTTCAACACAACCGGCGCGGGGGTCGAAATTTCGGCCACTGGCCAAACACTCGCGCGCCACGCGAGGAGCAACAGCGCCGCGGCGGCCATGCTCCACACCGGCCGCAAAATCGCGAACTTTCGGGCCGCGCCAGCAATAGGAATCGATCGTGGGCGCGAATCGAGCGCCGCCCGAATTCGGCGGAGCGCCGACTCGCTCGCCGCTGGCGGCCGCAAAGCCGTCTCGAGTTCGTCGAGCAACCCGCGCGTTTCACGCAGCCCCGCCGCGCAGCGCTCACAGCCGCTCAGGTGGGCGGCCAGTTCCGGCGACATCGACGCGGCATCGGCCTCGCCGTACATCACCCGCACCAGCTCGCCCGAAACCCGTTCACACGCCGTCATCGATTCGCTCCGTACGCTGCGCCTGCGTCGACAGGCCTAACGGGACAACACACATGGGCAATTCAACCGGCCGGGACACATCAGCGCCCGGCCGCTTGGATTCAGACCGACTTCGTTCGCACGCCCGCTCTGCGCGGCTTTTGAGACTCCTCGTCGTTCAGCAACCGTTCGCGCAACCGCTGCACGGCCACATGCATCCGTGACAGCGCCGTGCCGAGCGGCATCTTCAGCAAATCCGCGATCTCTTCAAACGTTAGCCCGGCGGACATGCGAAGCACAACGATTTCCCGCTGCGAATCAGGCAATTCGGCCACGGCCGCCAGCAGCGCCGTGCGCCGCTCCTCATCCACCATCATCTCCGGCGCGTCGTCGTCGCCGCGCGCTGCCTCAAGCCGCTCATCCGATACGAGCTCCACCGGCTTGCGGCGGAAGCTGTCGAGGCACAGGTTGCGGGCGACCCGCAAAAGGTACAGGTCTTTCCGCTCCGCCCGCCGCAGCGCGGCGATATTTCCCGCTGCCCGGCAAAAGGTTTCGGCGACGACCTCGTCCACGTCAACCCGCCGCCCAAACGAATGGCGCAGATAACCCGCCAACCGCGGCCCCATCTCGCGCACCAGACCGTCGAGCAACTCGCGATCGGCCGACGTGAGCATCAGGCAGTCCTCTCCACGATCAAGCGATCCGCGAGTTCATAACAGAAGACGCATGTGAGGCACGATTATTTCAGAAAGGAGCCAACGCGTGGGTGGGCGCAGCCGGCGTTATGGGGCTCAATGGTTACTCGGCGTTCGCACCGAAGAAATCTGCAATCGTGAGGCCTGAGCATTTCAAATAGGCCCGCATGTGCCTATTGGCGGTCCCCAGCGGCGTGATCCGGCTCGTTAGGTTGTTGGTTGCCGAGGAGGTCTGAATTTGTGAATCGCAACACCGGCAGTGTAAACGGAGGAAGTCCAACTCGCACCAGCGACGATTGCAGAAACTCGCGAAAATAGGGCCATGCGTTGAACACGCCGTTTGATTGGGCGAAAGCGTCGAAATTTTCGTCCGTCAACGAAGGGTCGTCAGAAATGGCGTAGCGCAACGAAAAAACCGCACTTACTTCGACGCCAACGGTTTGACTATTTTCATGATTTTGAAACGCAAGAAATCGCAATTCGGCGACCACGCGAAATGACTTCGAATCGCGATCCAAGACGCGAGCCTTGCGTTGAATCTCGACCCTGTACGAAGCGTTATCCGAGAAGTCCCGACGCAAAACTCGGGCTTCGATCAATGAAACGTCTTTTATTTCGATGCGATCGGAAACGGCGAGTCCCAGATCGTCGATTTTTTTTTGATCGCCCTGCAAATCAGTATCGGTCATTTTCACGCAGCCATCATTGGGGGCCGAATTTGATCTCGCGGAATCGCCCCATGCACGTCATATCGGACCTGTTGAGTATTCAAGCAAGTGCCGTAAATCGTTCGTACCTCTTGTTGCTTAGTCGAGCCCGCGGCGAGCAACGGTTCCGTTGAAACCAAGAGTCGCGAATCAAGCGCAAAGAGCCAATCAGCAATCGTGTGGACCGTGAGATTCTGCTCGCCGTCAAGCAACTGACTGACATTGCTCGGGCTGCATCCCAATCGTTGTGCAAACTGCGCACGAGTGAGGCCTTTTTCGTTCAAAATCGCACAAATTGCCTCGGTAATTTCGATAACGAGGCTCTCTCGTTCGAAGATTCGCCGATTTTCCTTATCTTCCAGGAACTTCTCGATTTCAGTCTTCATCGTCAGTCCCCTTGCTGGTTTTTCGAGTGCATCAAGCGATCTTCCTCCATCAGCCGCTTTGCGCGCGAGACTTCGCCCGGATCAGCTTCATCCTCTTTTTTTGGAAACCCGGACAGCAGAATCAATAGATTTCCACTTCGATAACAAGTCACACGCAAACCGGTATCTTGTCCGCGCACCTTGAATTCCCAAACGTCGCCATCCAAGCGCTTGAATTTTGTGCCATCTTGAATCCGGCCGACATTCGCCATCAGCTCAAATAACTTGAAGAGTTTCGCGCGGTCTTTCGCCGAGAGTGAATCCAGAAACTCCTTAACGCGACATTCTGCTGACGCTCGAACATGAGCGAATACGTTCAGCACGGGGCCGAAGACGATCGGCAGCCTCTTCACATGTTCGGCACGTCCACCCATCAAGTTTAGTTATAACTTAATCAAAGTTCAACGGTCAAGTTTGGACCGAATTATGCGAACAAACACGTATGCCCCAATGAAATACGCAATAGGTGCATCACTAATGATGCCATCCATACACAATCTGGTAGCTACAAGTGAGACTGGCTACGCGGCAAGCCCGCAGGAAATCGCGTAGATTTTATTTATCAGACTTTTTGGTTGCCATCTCCATAACGTGATCAAGTAAATGCCCGTTCGTCCCGATCGCCTCGCCGCCGTCATGTGTCGGCCGGCCGGTCCAGTCGGTGATTGTTCCGCCGGCCTCCGTGACGACCGGCAATAGGGCGGCCGTGTCCCAGATCGCCATTTTCGGATCGAGCACCACTTCGACCCGCCCCGTCGCCAGCAGCGCGTATGCGTAGCCGTCGCTCCAACCGCGATCGGCCTGGCAGGCGTGCATGACACGCTCCCAGATCGCGCCGCGGCCGAACTTGTATTGATTCTTTACGCCGGTCGCAATCACACAGGCTTGGCTCAACTCGCGAACATCGCTCACGCGGGCCGGCCGCTCGGTCCAGCCGCCACGCGATCCGCCCCCATGCGACCCGCGCACGCACCATGACGCCCCCAGGCCACGGGCTCCGACAACCATCTCCCCCAGCGCAGGCATGTGGATTACTCCCGCGACGGCCTCCCCCTGCCACTCAAAGCCGATCAGATTGCAGTACAACGGCACTCCTCGAACGAACGAATACGTGCCATCTACGGGGTCGAGAATCCAGCGCGCCGGATCGCGGCCGCGTGTTTCGCCGAACTCCTCGCCCAGGATGCCGTGCGATGGAAAGGCCCGCGCGATGCGCTCGCGCAGCAACTCTTCCGCGCCGCGATCGGCGATGGTTACGGGAGATTGATCCGCCTTGTATTCGATCGAGACATCACGATGAAAGTGGCGGAGCGTAAACTCGCCCGCGGCGATCGCGGCGTCGCGCGCGAACGCGAGAATCTCGCGTAATTGAGCAGAGTCCATGTGCGCAGTGTAACGGCGCAAGCGCCTCGCGGGGTGGCAGCCGATACCTATAAGGCAAACCGGCGGCCGTCGCCGACTCAGTGCAGCTTGACGATCTCCTTCGTCTTTCGGACGCGCATATTCAAAATCTCGACGAACAGCGAAAACGCCATCGCGGAGTAGATGTAACCTTTGTTGATATGCTGCCCGCAGCCATCCGCCACCAGCACCACGCCGATCAACAGCAGAAACGCCAGCCCCAGCATCTTGAATGTCGGGTGGCGCTCGATGAAAGCGCTCACCGGCCCCGCGAAGATCATCATTACGACAACCGCGACGACCACGGCGGCGATCATGACGCCGATATGCCGGGCCATTCCGACAGCAGTGATTACCGAATCGAGCGAGAACACGATGTCGAGCAGGATGATCTGAACGAGAACCAGGTTGAATGACGCAAACGCCCGCGAACCGGCTTCTTCGTGTGTCGGCCCTTCGAGCTTGTTGTGAATCTCATGCGTCGCCTTGCCGATCAGAAACAGGCCGCCGACAAGCAGGATCAGGTCGCGCCCCGAAAACCCGTGCTCGCCGATCGAAAACAGCGTGGCCTTCAGGCTCATCACCCACGAAATGCCTAGCAGCAGCGCGATGCGCATGAACATCGCCAGAAACAAGCCGATCTGCCGCGCGCGCGCCCGTTGCTCCGGCGCCAGCTTGGCCGTGAGAATCGCGATGAAAACGATGTTGTCGATGCCCAGAACGATCTCAAGCCCGGTCAGCGTCAGCAGGGCAACGAGATTCTCCGCGCTAAACATTTCGGCCATGTCTTCCCTCTAGCGGGGCAATCGCGATTCTCGGCGTCGCGCCGCGTGCGGCCAGCCCGGATCGGCCGAGGCGACGAAATGGTAACCCCTCCCGGCCACTGAACCAGTGTGCTTCGCGGCCGCCGCGCGGCGCGAGAAATCCCGCTCCCTTCGGCGACAAGAATTCATGCGGCGTCCGCACGGGCCCCTTGATTTATATCGCGGCCGATTATATAACCAATCGGTTATGAAACTAAGGCGCTATCGACACAAGCCCCCCCGCAACCTCGACGCCACATTCGCGGCCCTCGCCGATCCAACGCGCCGTGCGATTCTTGATCGCCTCGCCGGTGGTGAGGCCACGGTCACGGAGCTCGCCGCGCCCTTTGAGATCACCCAGCCCGCCATTTCCAAGCACCTCAAAGTGCTGGAGCGCGCCGGCCTGATCACGCGCGGGCGCGATGCTCAGCGCCGGCCCTGTCGGCTCGTAGGCGCACCGCTTGGCGAGGCCAGCGGCTGGCTCGAACATTTCCGCACAACCTGGGAGCAGCATTTCTCGCGCCTGGATGATTTGCTCGAAGAAATGAAGTCGCAACCCCCTCATCAGGAGAAAACCAAATGAAACACGCGCTGAAAGTCACAACGCCCACCGACTTGCAAATTGTCATGACGCGCGAGTTTGACGCGCCGCGCAAGCTGGTGTGGGACGCCATGAGCAAGCCCGACCTGCTTCGGCGGTGGATATTCTGCCCGCCCGGATGGAACATGACACGCTGCGACGACGATCCGCGCGTCGGCGGAACCTTTCATTGGGAATGGAGCGGGCCTGACGGCCGTCCGGCGATGGCGATGAAAGGCGAGTATCGCGAAGTCACTCCGCCGGAGCGCATCGTGCGGACCGAGCGCTTTGAGATGGAATCCTGCGGCGGGATGATCGGCGAGCAAGTCGTGACGCTGGCGCTCACCGAGTCCGGAGGCAAAACGCAATTGACGCTCACGCTCGATTACGCGACCAAAGAGGCACGGGACGGAGCGCTGGCTTCCGGCATGGAGCGCGGCGTCGGCGCGGGCTATGACCAGCTCGATGCGCTGTTGGCCGAGCGGGTTTGACGCGCCCCCGCCTTCGCGTCAGGTGCGCGTAGAGACCGGTTGAACCGTGTGCGAATATACGTCGTCGTCGATCTCGGCGACGAACATGAAAGCCGCCTTTGCGCCGCGCAGCATGGCGTCGCATTCCGCGGGCGAGAAATCAACGGCGTCCATTCGCGATTTGAACTGTGTCCAAAGCTCGCGCTGTCGCGCCCCGTGCGGGTCGAGGTAGCGCGAGCCGTCACTGCCAGGCAGGCGCAATGCCGCGCGGACGCGCGGCGCCAGGAAGTGCGCGCCGTTTTTGCTGCCTTCAAATACGTAAAAAACGCCCAGCAATCCAAGGCTCTCGCCGTGCGCGGTCGCCTCGATGTGCTCGATCAATCGCAGTGCTCCGCGCGTGGGCTCAATACCGCTCATGGGGGCGCCGAAATGCGCCAAATCCGCCTCCAGATTCGGTAGTTGCCACTGCTCATCCAGCACTAGGCCGGCCAACCGCGCGTCGCTCGCACAGAGCGCGCGAATTTCGCTTTCGAGCCGTCGATGCACCAGATATCGTTGCGCGAGGTTTTCAACGTACGTGTCAAGCTGAATCTCGCCGCGCACCATCGCCTGCTCCAGCGGCCGCGTTTCGGCATGCTGGTGAAGCGCCGCGGTTTCATCACGAAGTCGCTGCATGATTCCAGGCATGTGCCGGCTCCCTCATTTGGTTGATCGGTCTGATCGGTTGATGATGGCGCGCCGCGCCCCGTGTTCGGCAAAGCGCATGTGCCGTTCGGCGAGACCGGCGTTTTTCGCCTATTCGCCGCGGCAGCCTTGAATCGCCAGCGCGCCGACACCCAGCCAGAGGATGCCCTTGGCGAGAAAAAAGACAAAACCCGCGAGTCCAAACCGCCTGATCCAAGCGCCCGACAGTTTCATCTGAGACGTTCCTTCAAAGCATTGCCGCGAACAAATTGTCGGTCGCGGCGGGCGTTTGCGCCAATAGACGAATGATTGATATATCAATCACGGCTTCGCGTCAAGCCAAACCGGACCGAATTTGAACGAATATTGCGCGGCGGCAATGCCCCCGCGCGTCGCGCAATCTTCAAACTCTTGACGCGACAGCGTTTGCTCAAGTGTTCGCGCTTGTTGTATTTTCGCGGCACCGGTTCGTTTTCGGAGCTCGTCAAACTGACCTCTCGCCCAAACTACTCGCGCGCACCGATCCGTCGCGCGCCGGCTACGCAGGCGCCGCGGCTGGTTCTCTGGCTGGCGCTCATTGCGATCATCGTCGTCGGTGCCTGGTACGTGCTTCGTTCGCGCGGCGTTGACGGCGCGATTCGTCGCGGCCTTTCGTTGTTGCAGGGCGCGCAATCGGCCGCCGAGGTGGATGCGGCGCTGGCGCAGTGGGAGCGCGAGTACGGAGCGGGCGACCGTCGCGACGAAATCATCACGGCCATGCTCGAACGATTTCCGCTTAGCGATCTGCATGTGCGCGAGCTGCTCGTTCACGTCGCCGGCGCGGATTATGGCGACCGCGCCGATGACTGGAAGCGCTGGCGTGAATCGCGGCGACATTTGAGGCTTGGCGAGCAGCCGAAGCTACAAGCTGGCGAGCGCATCAAACTTGAAAAACGCTGGGAAGCGCCGGTCGGACTGACGGCGTGGTTCTCGACCATCATCTCGCTCGACGGCCGAATTTATGTTTCGTCGTTGGGAGCGGGGTTTGATGTGGTAGATGACGAGGCGGACGGCGTCGTGCGCGTCGATGGGGCGAGCGGGGCGTCGGAATATATCTTTCGCCCGCTATCGCGCCGCGGCTCAGACATCGTCGGCATCGCGGCCGGAGCGAACCGGCTGTTCGTGGCATCGCGTGGCGGCGCGATCTATGCGATCGACCTGGACGGCGGCGTCATCTGGGAGGCCGCCATCGACGGAATCGTTTTCTCTCCGCCGCTTTCGATGGATGTGAATCGGGACGGCATGGACGATGCGGTTATCGCCACGCGAACCGGCCGCATTGTCGCGCTCAGCGGTGCGAATGGCAAACCGATCTGGTCTTTGGGCGCGTCGCGGCGACCGGGCGGACGTGGTTCGGCGAATGACGAAGTGGCCGCCGCGGCGACATTGGCGGCGGGGCACATCGCTTCGGACTCGTCCCCCGACATTCTCGCGGTGTTTCCGGATGCGACCCTGCGCATCCTGCTGTCCGCGACGGGAGCGCCGAGGCTGGAACAAACCGAGCGGGCGGGATTTCTGGCCGGTTCTGTCGTGTGCGGCAATCGGCCTGCAGGCGCGCCCCGGGCTTACATCGCCGATCGTGAAGCCCGCATATGGTCGTTGACTCGCGCGGAGCGCAAGGTCGATCTGGTTCCAACATGGATGGCCGCGCAACAAGCCACCGTGATCGCGGTGCCGCGCACGATTGATCTGGTCGAGGGGAATGCGCCCGCCGTGCTGGCGTGCACCAGCGGCGCGGCGCGGGGCGGCGGTGCGGTTTCGCTGCTCGACGCGACGGGGGTGCGCTGGCGTTACGTAGTGGATGGGGCTGTGTGGTCAACGCCGGTGGTCGCGAATCTCAGCCGAGAGCGCGAGAAAGACGCCGGCCGGCGCGAGATCGTGGTTTGCTCGGTGGTGACGGACCTGGACGGCCAACAGCGGGGCGTGCTGCTTGTGCTGTCGATGGACGGACATGTATTGCGCACGCTGGACCTGCCGGCGCCAGCCGATGCCGCGCCGCTGATTTGCGATATCGACGGCGACCAGAAACTTGATCTGTTGATTGCCGATCGTGCGGGAATGCTGCACTGCTACGCGACCGAGGGCGTCGGGCCGGTTGAGTGGGGATCGTTTTTGGGCGACACGCACAACACGTCGAATAGCGTCAACGCCTATTCGTTCGGCCAAACGCCATTCGGCTACCAGGCTCGCTGGCGACCTGGTTTCTGATGCTGGTCGGCGCTGGCGCGGGGGCGGAATTCTGCAAATGCGAGCTATCGCGAATCGAAATGCGACAGCATCTCGGCGCGCAACGGCTCTTTGGCTCCGCCCGGCAGCTGGACGGACAGCGCGAACTTAAACGGTCCTCCGATCTGCCAGAACTCAATGACGAGTTTGTGTTGGCCGGCCCTGAGATTGACCGATCCTGCCTGCTCGGGCGTATCCCAACTGGCCGACGCGATCGTCTCGTCGTCAATCACGACGCGCGCCGCGTCGTCTGCCAGCGCGAAAAAGCGATATACGCCGTCACGCGGCGCATTGAACAACCCCGTGTATTTCACGCCAAAGCGCTCATCGCCGCCGCGTTGCGATAGATCCGGCAGCGCCGCCACGGTTGTGCTGGTCGGCGTCGCGCCTTCGAACCATTTCGCGCGGCCAAACTCGCCCGCGAAGGTCTCGCAAATTAATCCCGGTTTTGTCGGCCCCATGCTGAGCGCCGCTTGAGGGGCAAGCTTGCGAAAATTTAAGGCGATTTCTTCGCTTGTCCGGCCGTTTTTCAGAAAGCGCCGTGCGCGAAGTGTCGTGCTTTCATGAATGCGAATCGCGCCCGCGAAGCGCGGCGACGCGGTCGTGACCGGCGCGCCGTCGAGCGCATAGCGCGTTTCGCCGATACGGTCTTCGGCGAATTTTGCTTCTACGGCATCGATGAACGCGAGATCGTCATTCAGCAGCCTGGGCGGCGCGATGTAATAGGTCACTCCCAGCTTGTCCAAGCGCGCATAGTGGGTATCGATGCGGCGCGAAAAGTCGCCCCAGTCGCGCTCCGGCGATGACCAGCCCACTTCCGCGATCGCGCACAAGCGCGGAAACACCTGGCGATCCACCAGAGCAGGCGGCGCGTGCTCCGTCCACATATTGCCCTCAACGCCCAGAATTCGCCGCGCCTGTGGCGGACTGATCTCGGCAGGCGCCGGCTCCAGCGAATACGCATGTTGCAGCGGCAGGTAGCCGCGGTTTGTCGGTTCGCCGGGCAGGTTGTTCTGCCAATAGTCGAGATAGCAGTGGCTTGTCGGCGAGACGATCACTGTGTTGCCGTTCTGAATCGCGCGCGTGACATAGTCCATGCCGCGCCAGGCCTGCACGACCGCCGTCGGCGGCAGATCGCCTTCGAGAATCTCATCCCACCCCACGAGCCGGCGGCCGCGCATCGCGAGCCATATCCCCACGCGCCGCACGAAATAACTCTGGAGCTGGTTCTCGTCCTTCAACTCCATCGACCGCATGCGCGCCTGGCACTTCGGGCAGTTCTTCCAGCGGGCCTTCGGGCACTCGTCGCCGCCGATATGAATGTAGGGCGAATCAAATAGGCCAAGCACTTCCGTCAACACGTTTTCGATGAACGCGAACACGCGGTCGTCGCCGGCGCACATCACGTCGTCGTACACGCCCCATTCTGTGCCGACTTCGAAGCTTCGTGGCTCGCACGCCAACTCGGGATGGCTGGCGAGCGCCGCCAGCGCGTGCCCGGGCATTTCAATTTCCGGAATGATTGTGATAAAGCGCGCCTTCGCATACGCGACGATTTCGCGGATGTCGTCCTGCGAGTAATAGCCGCCATAGCGCCCCTGTTCATCCACGGGCGTTTCGGAGGGGCGCGACGCCTTGCGCCACGCGCCGACCGCAGTCAGTTTTGGATATTGCTTGATCTCGATGCGCCAGCCCTGATCCTCCGTCAGGTGCCAGTGCAGCACGTTCATTCTGTGATAGGCAATCAGGTCGATGTAGCGCTTCACAAACTCCTTGGGCATGAAGTGCCGGCCACAGTCCAGCAGCATCCCGCGATGGCGAAACCGCGGCTGATCGACGATCTGAACAGCGGGGATGATGTCGCCGCCGTCGATGAGTTGCCGGAGCGTCTGCGTTCCGCGGAATAGTCCGGTCGCGTCCGACGCCGTGATCGTTACCCGATCGGGCGCGACGGCCAGCGCATAGCCCTCTTCCGGCAGCTTCGCGGAGATTGGGCTTAGCTTCAGGTAAATCGCGCAATCCGCCGCGCGCGGTCCGCCGCCGCCGGGCAGATCAATTGAGCTGCCGCCGGGGAGCGCATCCGCCAACATTTGGCCGATTGCCCGCGTTTCATCGTCGGCGAGCTCGACGCCGACAACCGGCCGGCTCGGTAGGCGCCATTCGCCATCGCCCGGCGTCAATGATGCCGGTTTGGGAATGAGCGTTGTAATATCAGCCCGTCGGCCGGGCTCGGACTGCGCCGGTGCGGGGGGAGAACCATCGCGGCGCGGCGCTTCGCTTTTGTGTTCCACAGCACATCCGACGAGAACGAGCAGGCTTACAGCAATTGCGCAGCGAACGATTACCATGCCAAAGTCTCCGGTTGCGCCAATTCGAGCGGCCGCTGACGCGGCGGAAAGGCAGATGTTAGCCGCGCCCCGCAGCGGATGCATGGGCCATCGCATGCGGCGCCACTGCCACACGCGGGCCGACGACCAGGTATATGCTATGATTGGCTCTGCGACATACCGGAGCGCGCGCGGCCATATGACGTTTGACGCCAGCCAACTGCAAATCGTTCATTATCCCAGCGCGGGGCTGCGCAAACGCGCCGCGGCGGTTCGCGATTTCGACGACGGCATGCGCGCGCTCATCGCGAGAATGTTCGAAGTGATGCGTCAGGAGCGCGGCGTCGGGTTGGCCGCTCCGCAGGTGGGCGTGCCGCTGCGCATTTTTGTGATGAACGCGACAGGCGACGCACGCGACGATCTGGCGCTGATCAATCCGGTTTTGTCGGATCAGGAGGGATCGGCCGAAGCCGAAGAGGGTTGTCTGTCGCTGCCCGGTGTGACGGTTCATGTGCGACGCGCTGTCCGCGCGCGGTTAAAAGCCATCGATCAGCACGGCCACCCGATCGAATTGATCGGCCAGGATCTGGTCGCGCGGATCTGGCAGCATGAGATCGACCATCTCGATGGCGTGCTGATCATCGATCGGATGGGCCCCGGCGACGAGCTCGCGACTCGGAAGGCGCTCCGCACGCTCGAGGAGGCCGCGCCGCCGCCCGTGATAGAAAAAAAAGTCTCTCGCGCGCCCAGGTCGGCTTCTCATGCGCGCCGCGCGCGCCGGCGCTAACACAGCCAGAGCCGCGACCGTAAGGGAGCGGACGCGGGGAAGCGCCGCGAGGCGTTTTGCCACGCGAGGTCGGACGGGGGAGGCGGCCGGCGTCGATCGGGGAGCGGTTCTGTAGCCAGACCGCGCGCCGCGAATCGCAATGCGCAATGAGAACGGGCGGCGCGCCGGAGATTCGGCGCGCCGCCCGTTCGAGTCATGATTCAAGCACTATCGCATGCGCGGCGCTCCGCGACCAGCGCCTAGAAATCGCTCAGGTTGCCGCCTGACGCACCGCCCGCGAGCGATGCGGCGCTCTGCGTCTTGCCGGCCTTGCTTCTTCCAAGCCAACCCTTCTTGCCGGCGCTGTTGCCGGATGACGAGTTGTAGCTGCTCGGCGATTCGCCGCCCTTGTTCGAGCCCACCAGCCCCAGCAGCTCGTTTACCTGCGCCTTGACGCTTTCGGCCTGGGCACGAAGCTCTTCCGACGCCGACGCCGACTCTTCCGCGTTCGATGCGTTTTGCTGAGTTACCTTATCGATCGACGACACGGCGATGTTCACCTGCTCGACGCCCTGGGCCTGCTCGCGCGACGCCTGATTGATGCCGCCGAGCAATTCGGCCACCTGCGCCACGTCGTTAATGATGCTTTGCAGTGCGCTGCTCGCATCGTGCGCCACCGCCGCGCCTTCGCGTGCCCGCTGCACCGAGCCTTCGATCAGGTTCGTCGTGTCCTTCGCCGCCTGAGCACTGCGCTGTGCCAGATTGCGAACCTCTTCGGCCACAACAGCGAAGCCCTTGCCATGCTCGCCGGCCCGCGCCGCCTCTACGGCGGCGTTCAGCGCCAGCAGGTTCGTCTGAAACGCGATTTCCTCGATGACCTTGATGATTTTGCTGATCTCGGTGGAGGATTGGTTAATCGAATCCATGGCGGAGTTGAGTTGCGTCATGGTCTTGTCGCCCTGGTCCGCGTTGTTGCGGGCGCGGGCGGCCAGATCATTGGCTTTGCCGGCGTTTTCCGCGTTGGTGCGCGTCATGGCGGACATTTCTTCAAGCGAGCTGCTCGTTTCCTGAAGCGACGACGCCTGCGTGCTGGCGCCTTCGGCCAGCGACTGCGAGGCGGCCGCGAGCTGATTGCTGGCATCGGCGACCTGGTTGGCGCCTTCGTTCAACTGCGACGCGATGCGGCGGATCGGGCGATACAGGCCTTCGATGCCGCGGCTGCTGAGGAAGAAGAAGATGGTGGCGGCTACCAAGGTCAGCGCGCCGACCATGAGTCCGCCGGTCTGAAGCGCGCCGGCGATTTTCGCGTCAGCGTCATTCAGCGACTGGATAATCTCGAACGCACCATGCACCTCGCCGACTTTCCAGTTTTCCATCTTTACGCCCGTCGGGTCGAGCCCCTTGTCATTGCCCCACAGCTCTTCAGACGTTTTCGGATCGCCGTGGCAAAGCAGGCATTCCTGCGTCAACTTGATCGGCCGGAAGTACCGGATCGCGTTCAATTTCGGATCGTACTGCTGAAATTCCTGAATGTTCTCATGCTCGAATTTCTTCAGCACCGTCGATTCGAATTCGTCCGGCTCGTTTTTGGCATTGCGCGGCTGGAACTTCGGAACCCGGAATTGAAACCCGCCCTCTTTGGCTTTCAGTTCGGCCGCGTGCCAGGCGGTCACGATTGGCACGGCGGTAAGAATCTTCTTGATCTCGCCGGCGTCCGCCCATTCGCGCATCAATTTCGCGGTGAAAATCCCCTGTTCCCACTTTGTGGCCATCTCTTCTCGAACCGCCTCGGCGGTCAGAGTGACGCC
>JAEUIR010000209.1 GCA_016795025.1 Phycisphaerales bacterium | reverse complement strand
ACATTGGCCAGCGCGCTCTCCAGCGCGCCGCTGCCGATGTCGTTCCTGAGGAACACGCTGATGCCGCGGATCGCGCGTACCGGCGCCTTCAGGTCATGGGCGATGGTGCTGGCGAAACGCGCGCTGCCGCGCCGCGCCGCGACTACTTTGCGCAGGATTGTTTCGGCTTCTTCGTTACGGTCGGCGCGCATGAGCGCGTTCGCGTAATCGCTCTCCGAGGAAATCATCTCGTTCGAGCTCGAACCCGCCGTGCGGCTGAACACCCCCAAGGCACGTTCGTACGTGCCAATCGCTTCCGCAAAATCGCCTCGCTGCATTCGTATCGACGCCAGCGTCGTCAAGCACTGGCCGAATTCAACCGTATCCTCACCGCTTGTCTCCGAAAGCACTTGCAGCGCGCGGAGCGCGTGCGGCTCGGCTTCGAGCGTCATGCCAAGTGACGTATACGACTTCGCGAGAATTCGACGCACCGCCGCTTCCAGCTTTGGCCGACCCGCGAATGCCTGGCCCACCGACGATCCGGCCCGGTCGAGCGCCTGCATGAGTTTGGCTTCGCGACCCAATTCGCGCAAATTGGCCGATCCGAGCATGTCCAACAGAAATGTATTGATCGCGGCGGCCTCGTCGGCATTTTCTTGTGCGATCTCTGCCTGGCGCTTTTCGTTGCCACGAGCCTGCTCGACTGCCCGCAGCGCCGACACCGCCGCTTCTCGCGCATTGTCCGCGACAGCCTTATGGCTGATCGCGTCGCGTTTGGCCGCGGCCTCCGCGTCGCGCGATCGGATAGCCGAGATGAATCCAACCGTCGCGATGCCCGTGCCGGCCAGCAATGCCAGCGCTCCCGCCGCGCCAGCCACCGCCAGCGCCCGGTTTCGCTTCACGAATTTACGAAAGCGATAGGCCGCGCTCGGCGGCGCAGCCATTACCGGCCGACCGTCCAAATAGCGCTGTAAGTCCGCGGCGAATTCGCTTGCGGACGCATAGCGCCGCCCTCGGTCTTTCTCGATCGCCCTCATGACGATCCAATCCAGCTCGCCGCGAAGCTCACGCACCAATGCCGGCGCGCCGCCGGCAGCTCCCTGTTGCCTGGACTGCGTCGCGCTGACGCGATCGCTTGGTCGCGGCGGATCGACTTCTCGAATCATGCGCTGAATTTCGACCAAAGACGCCGATTTCAAGCTGCGCCGATCAAACGGCGTCGTGCCGGTCATCAGCTCGTACAGCAATACTCCCAGTGAATAAACGTCCGTGCGGGTGTCGATATCAAGCGACCCCTCCGCCTGCTCCGGACTCATGTATTGCGGCGTGCCCACCAATTGCTCGTGTAGCGTGACAATCGTGAGCGCACCCAGCCGCGCGTCGGTCGCCTTTGCGATGCCGAAATCGATCACCTTCGCGTGCGGCCGCCCATCCTGCTCTGAGACCAGCACATTCGATGGCTTGATGTCGCGATGAATCAACCCCTTCTGATGCGCGTGCTGAATAGCGTTGCAAACTTGAACGAAGAGCGACAAACGCTGCCCGATCGACATGCGGTTCTTTTCGCAATAGCTCGTGATCGGTTCGCCACGGCAAAGCTCCATGACAAAATACGGCCGGCCGATTTCGGTCGATCCGGCGTCAAACACTTTTGCGACATTGGGGTGATCCATTCGCGCCAGGGCCTGCTGTTCCTGCGCGAACCGCGCGATGACCTGTCGCGTGTCCATGCCGAGTTTGATGATCTTCAGAGCGACTTGCCGCACTACCGGCTCGCGCTGCTCCGCCATGAATACCGACCCGAAGCCGCCCTCGCCGATCTTCTGCAACAGGCGATAACGCCCGATCTGAACGCCAACCTGCTCGGGTTCGTCGGCTGCCGCGCGGACATCGGTTTCGCCGGTGAACATCGACGAGCCGGCGTCCAGCGTCTCGCCCTGGACGCCTCTCGAATCGACCGTTTCGTCGGAATGACTCGGGGCTGCCGAACCGGGATCGCGCGGATCCATGCTGAGGCTCCTCATGCGCACGGGTGATTGCTGAGTTTAGAGCGCGCGATCCAGTCGACGGTACTGAATCGCTTCGGCCAGGTGCGTCGCGCGAACATCCGACTCGCCGCCCAGGTCCGCGATCGTGCGCGCCACGCGCAGCACTTT
This sequence comes from Phycisphaerales bacterium, assembly GCA_016795025.1. Taxonomy (GTDB): domain Bacteria; phylum Planctomycetota; class Phycisphaerae; order UBA1845; family Fen-1342; genus JAEUIR01. Next base: position 4,478 of record JAEUIR010000209.1, on the reverse strand, counting down.
GTCGTGAGCACGGGCGCTCAGACCCAGTTCGCTCACGGCCTGGCGCAACATCCGCTCCCCTTCGGCGTTTAATTGCGCGAATTTTCGAAGCTGCCGCGAATTCATGCGGCCGTTGGTTGTCGCATTCTCCGCGCCAAACCGCTCGCGTTGCATCGCAACCGCCCGCGTCACGCTTTCGCGCAACGTTTCGCTGCTCGTGCCCGGCTTGCTGTCGCGCAGCGCCGCCAACTCCACCGCTGGAACCTCGATATGAATATCAATGCGCTCCAGCAGCGGCCCGCTGATCCGCGCCAGATAGCGATCAATCTGCGGTGCCGAGCATTTGCACGGCTTGCGCGGATCCGTGAAATAGCCGCAAGGACATGGGTTCATCGCGGCCACCAGCGTGAAGTCCGCCGGAAAACGCACCGCGCTGTGCGCCCGGGCGATCGTTACACAGCAATCTTCCAGCACCTGACGCAGCGATTCCAACACGGTACGGCTGAATTCCGGAAACTCATCGAGAAAAAGCACGCCGTGATGCGCCAGCGAAACCTCACCCGCGACCGGAATCGTGCCGCCGCCGACCAGTGCGGGCATGCTGCTGGAATGATGCGGCTGGCGAACCGGTCGCCTGGCGAGCAGGCTCGTCCTCGCTGGGAGCTTGCCCGACGACGAATAGATGCGAGTTGTTTCAAGCGCTTCATTCAGCGTAAGCGGCGGCAAAATCGTCGGCAGCCGCTTCGCGAGCATCGTCTTCCCCGCGCCGGGCGGACCGATCAGCAGAACATTATGACGCCCTGCCGCCGCGACCAGCAGCGCTCGTTTCACATGTTCCTGTCCGCGCACATCGGCGAAGTCGACGTCATAGCGCGTCGCGACATTGAATAACTCAGGCAAATCCACGACTGTCGGTTCGAGCGGAAGCTGACCCGCGAGAAAAGAAATCGCCTCGGTCAGCGTCGCAACGCCGTATACCTCGACCCCATCGACTACGGCCGCTTCCGGCGCGTTTTCGCGCGGCACGATCACGCCACGATAGCCTTTCTCTTTCGTGAGTAGCGCGAGAGACAGCGCCCCGTGGATCGGCCGTACCCGCCCATCCAACGCCAACTCGCCAGCGATCAGATAATCGCCGGCGATTTCGCTCCGCATTTGATCGTCTGCCAGCAGCAGCCCGACGGCGATAGGCAGGTCAAATGCCGGGCCTTCTTTTTTGACGTCGGCCGGCGCGAGATTCACGACGGTTTTTGTCTTCGGAATCGAAAATCCCGAATTCGCCAGCGCGCTGCGGATGCGATCAATGCTCTCTTTCACTGCGGAGTCGGGCAGCCCGACCAGCGTCGGGAACCCAAATCCGCGGCCGGTGACATCCACCTCGACCTCGCACGTCTGCGCGTCGATTCCCGCGAGCGCCATGCTGTGTACCCGAGCAAGCATGGCGGCAGATTGTACTTTCGTGCCGATCCGCTCGCGAGCCGCGAGCAACATGCGACAATCCGAATCGCCGTAGCCTGTTTGGAGCGCGTCGAACCCGCTAAACTCCGGGCACAATGAGCACTCGAAAAACTCCATCGCCGCCGCATGACGGTCGAATCGCGCGGCTTCGCGCCGCCATGACTTCCGCCAAGCTCGACGGCTATCTCGTTCAGGATCGTATGGATCAGATCTGGCTCACCGGATTCACCGGCGAGAGCGGCAGCGTTCTCGTTACGCACCGCGGCGTCACGCTTCTGACCGATGGCCGATTCGACGAAACCGCCGATATCGAAGCGCCGTGGGCGCGAAAGCTGCTCCGAAAGAAGCGATCCATTGACGAGACCGCCCGCGAGCTCCGCCGAGCGAAAGTCACGCGCCTCGGCATCGACCCCGACCAGACCACGCTACGCACGTTCACCGAATTGCAAAAAGCCGCCAAACCAATTCGCATCACCGCGGCCAGCCGCATCATCGCTGACTTGCGCCTCACCAAGGACGCCGGCGAGATCGCGCTGATTCGTCGCGCGATCGAAGTGGCCGAAGCCGCATTCAAGAAAGTCACCGCGAGCGTTCGGGTCGGAATGAAGGAGCGCGACGTCGCCGCGGACTTGGTGTACGAAATGAGCCGCCGCGGAGCGCAGGGACCGGCCTTCGCGCCGATCGTCGCGACCGGCGCAAGCGCCTCGCTCCCCCATTACGAAGCCGGCGACCGTGAAATTCGCGCGGACGCGTGCCTGCTCATCGACTGGGGCGCACGGGTTGATTGGTACGTCAGCGACTTGACCCGTATGGTGTGGCCCGGTAGCATCCCGCCGCGTTTGCGTGAAGTGCATAAAATCGTGCGCGAGGCGCATGATCGGGCGATTGCGGTCATCAAGCCCGGCATTCTCGCAGCGCAAGTAGACAAAGCCGCTCGGGATTACATCACCAAGTCGGGCTACGGCGCGAACTTCAACCATAGCGTCGGTCACGGCATCGGCCTGAACGTCCACGAATCGCCCGGATTGCGACGGCAATCGAAGGAGTCGCTGAGACCTGGCATGGTGGTAACAATTGAGCCGGGCATTTACCTCCCCGGCGTCGGCGGAATTCGAATCGAGGACGATGTGCTTGTCACCGATTCCGGCCATGAAGTGCTATCGTCGCTGCCGACCGGCTTGTCAAACTAAACGTACGCGCCGCCCCCGGCTTCGCGGCGCACTGTCCCGGGTCTTTTCAGGCAGGCAAAACGCAAATGATGCAAATCCCGATCGAAGAGATCAAAACCCTCGTCGATTTGATGGTGACACACGACATGAGCCGGATCGAGCTTACCTCCGGCGACTCGCATATTCTTCTGCGTCGCGGCCAGCCGATCATCACGAGCCAAGTCGTGAGCAGCGCCGCGCCAGTCGCCGTCGCAACTGCGCCAGCGCCGTCGGCTTCCGCTCCAACCGAGCCCCTCGCGCCGGCAGCGCCAGCGCCGGCAGCCAACGAGGTCGTAATCAAATCACCGATGGTCGGCACGTTTTATGTTTCGCCCGATCCGGATTCGCCGGCTTTCGTCAATCTTGGAGACGTGGTCAAGCCCGAGACCGTCGTGTGCCTCGTCGAAGCGATGAAGGTCTTTAACGAAATCAAAGCCGAGGTTTCCGGCCGCATCACGCGCATTCTGGTGAAGAACGCACAGGCCGTGGAATTCGATCAGCCGCTGTTCGCGGTCTCACCGGCATGAATCGTGATGTGTCTTCGCGCCAGCATGTGCGGCCTGTCAGCACAGCACCATAACGCAGCGCGCACGCCGGTTGAACTTTTGCGAGAACGAACTGAATGTACTCACGCATACTCGTAGCCAATCGCGGTGAAATCGCGCTCCGCATCATTCGCGCTTGCCGCGACATGGGCGTCGAAGCCGTAGCCGTCTACAGCCGCGCCGACCGCGACGCCGCTTACCTGAATCTTGCGCACGACGCCATCTGCATCGGCTCCGAAGCGCCGGCTCAGTCGTATCTCAATCCGGCCGCGATTCTGGCGGCTGCCGAAATCGCTGATGTGCAGGCCATTCATCCGGGTTACGGCTTCCTCAGCGAAAATGCCGTGTTCGCCCAGATGTGCAAGGATTGCAGCATCGAATTCATCGGCCCGAGCGTCGATTCCATGCGCAAGCTCGGCAATAAGGTCGAGGCCCGCAAGCTCGCCAAGCTCGCCAAAGTGCCTTTGCTCCCCGGCTCGCCCGGTCCCGTCGCCGACGAAAACGAAGCCGTCGCGCTCGCGGAAAAAATCGGCTATCCCGTGATGGTCAAGGCTGCCGCCGGCGGCGGCGGACGCGGCATGCGCACAGCCCACAACGAAGCGGCGCTGCGCACCAATTTTCGCAACGCGCGCGGCGAGGCCGAAATCGCGTTTCGCGATGGAACTCTTTATATCGAGCGCCTTGTGGAGCGGCCGCGGCACGTCGAGGTGCAGTTGCTCGGCGACAAGAAGGGCCACATCGTCCATCTTCAGGAGCGCGATTGCTCTTTGCAGCGCCGACACCAGAAACTCGTCGAAGAGTCGCCGTCGCCGCATATCAGCGCGAAAACCCGGCAAAAACTCTGCGCCGCCGCCGTGCGCCTCGCCAGGGAGGCGGGCTACTACTCCGCCGGCACCGCCGAGTTTCTGGTGGATGAAAAAGAGAATTTCTATTTCATGGAAGTCAACACGCGCATTCAGGTCGAGCATCCCGTGACCGAACTCGTCACCGGAATCGATCTCGTGCAATGGCAGTTGCGCGTCGCCGCAGGCGAACAGTTGAGTTTCCGCCAGGACGACATCCGGCCGAACGGCCACGCCATCGAGTGCCGCATCAATGCGGAAGATCCCGACGAGAATTTTCGCCCCAGCCCCGGCCGTATCGAAAAGTGGATTGCGCCAGGCGGGCCGGGCGTGCGGCTCGACACGCATAGCTTTGCCGGTTACGCAGTGTCGCCCTACTACGACTCGATGATCGCCAAGCTGGTGTCGCGCGGCCCGAACCGCGAGGCCGCGCGCCGCGCGCTGGC
>JAEUIR010000208.1 GCA_016795025.1 Phycisphaerales bacterium | reverse complement strand
ACAAGCGCCAGCACAAACGCGTCGACGTCGAAGTTATCCACCGCGCCGTCGCAATTGCAATCGCCGCGCGTGAAGCAACGCACGTTGATCACCGCTGTCTGACTGGTCGTGGTCTGGTCGCAGATGCTCGTGGCAGCGAGCACATAATTGCCCGAATCGGCGGCGCTCAAGTTCGTAATCGTCAGATTCGTGGTGCTCGCGCCGCTGATGCGCCCGCCATTCACCAAGTCGATGCCGTTGCGCCGCCAGCGATAAAGATCGGCGGAATGACTTCCAGATTGCAAGGCGCCTCATTCTCGACATATGGCATGATCGCTTCGTTAATCGTGCGCGGATGGAATTCCATTCGAACATTCGCCATGCCGCCCGAGCAGAGGTGGCAATAGCTCATGATCGTTCCATTGGGCGTCACGCTACAATCACCGTAAGCGCAATAGTCGATGCCCATGTCGTGCGTGTGGGGCGCGCCGAAGTTGTGGCCGATCTCATGCGACACGACCATCAGATCCCAATTCTGGGATGAGTTATTTTGAATGGGGTATGGAAAATAGCCGGCGAGATTCGCCGACAGGCCATAACGGATTGAGAAATGGCACAACGCGTCGAGGTAGGCGATTCCGCCGCCCAGGCCGCGCGCTGAGAGGAAGTGCGTCAGGTGACGAAACTCCCCATCCATGTTGTCATCCCAGTAGATTCGGAACTGATCGAGTTGCGACGGCGTGTCGCCGCCGGTCCAAGGATCGTTCGGCGTCGTCCACAAGCGCAAATAGGAAACGTAAATGCGCGTGTTCACGTCACGCGCGTAGATCTGCGAGACCGCGCCGAACAGCGTCGCGACGTACGCCGTCGCCGCTGACTGATTGCCGCCGAACGGATTGGCTAGATACTCGTAATCGGTTTCAACGGCGATTCGCGCATATCGACACGGCGGAGCGCCTGCCGTTCCTTCGCGCGGCGCCCGCGGTCCGCGCGGCATGAACGCGGACGTATCCGTTCCGCAAGTAAATTCGCTCATCTGCATCATGTCAGCGGGCACATCGGCCGGATCGAAAATCAGCGTTGGCGCTCCACTTTCGCTCGGCCCACTTGAAATCGTTCGGCGCCTCGCGCCGATTTCCACATATCCGTACACGCCAAACGGGCTGACGCTGAGAAACGCGTTGCTGTCCGGGCGGCCGGCCACGGCTCCGGCGAATAGCGCAACCTCGGGCAGCAGCAACTCCGATTGGCCGGCGCCATCGGCCAAAATGATTCGAGTATCAGCATCGAACACATTGAAGCGGACAAACGCGAGGGTCGCGATCCCTTCAGCGCCGAGATCAACCGGCGGACTTGTCCACGTCTCCAGCCTGTTGAACTCAGCAAAATCCGAAGCCGAAACGGGGAAGCGCGGCCAATCATTCGGCGACGCGCTGTCCACGTCGCCGCGCTGTTGCGCGATTACGGCAGCCGGCGCAAAAACCGTGAATGCAAAGGTCAGAAGAATTGAAGCAGTCCAGCGCATGTCGAGATTCCTGATGGTCGCGGGTGATCGACTCTGGGCATGATTCTAACAAACTACGCGATCGCCGCTCAAGCAAAATCGTGATTGGTGCGTGTCCTCACCTCGACGATTACCAGATGGCGCGACAGTCGATGCGGCTTTCTTCTCGCGGCATGCGTCGATTACCATGAGCGACGATGAAACGACTGCTTATCGTCATTCCGCTGGCGCTGCTGGCAATTGCCGCGCTCTATTGGAGCCAATCCTCAAGCGGTAATTATCGGATTTCCGGAATCATTGAAGTGGATGAAATTCGCGTGGGATCGCGCATCGGCGGTCGCGTCGCTCAAGTACACATTCTCGAGGGGCAACGGGTCACGGCGGGCCAGGCGCTGGTCGAGTTGGAGCCGTTTGACCTGAATGAACGGATCGCCGAGGCGAACTCGGCGCTGGCTGCGCGGCGGTCTGCGCTCGCGCGACTTCAGGCCGGTTTCCGCGAGGAAGAGAAACTCCAGGCCGCGGCCCGGCGCGACCGAGCGGCCGCCACGCTGGCCCGTCTGGAAGCCGGCGCCCGCCCGCTGGAAATCCAAATCCTGCGTGACCGCCTCGCCGTCGCGCAGGCCGATGTCGATCACGCGCAAGCTGAATATGAGCGTGTGAAAAGGCTGTTCGAAGGTGCGGTCGGCGCGACGCAGGAGATGGACGACGCCACGCGGGGATTGGCGGCGGCCCGGGCGCGGTTCGCCGCGGCGGACGATGAGCTGAAACTTGCAGTCGAAGGCACGCGTCCGGAAGAGGTCGCTGAAGCCCGCGCGGCGCTGGCCGATGCCGAAGCGGCCGTTCAGATGATGCAGGCCGGTGCAAGAAAAGAAGACATCGCCGAAGCCCGCTCGTTGGTCGAATCCGGCGAATCCGCGGTTGCCGCACTTCAGCAGCAACGCACGGAATTGACTGTGCGCAGCCCCGGCGAATGCGCCGTTGAAGCCACGGACCTTCAGCCCGGCGACCTGATTCCGGCAAATTCACCGGTCCTGACGCTCGTTGATCCCGCGCGGTTGTTCATTCGGGCATACATTCCGGAGAACCGCGCCGTAAACGTGGGCGACAGGGTCAGCGTGCGCATCGACGCATACCCGAATCGTCGCTTCGCGGGCGAGGTGCTGTTTGTTTCACGCCGCGGCGAGTTCACTCCCAACAATGCGCAAACGCCGGAGGAGCGCAGCAAGCAGGTGTTTCGCATCAAAGTGCTGCTTCAGGAAGGCCACGACGCATTGCGGGCCGGAATGTCCGCCGATGTGTTTCTGGATCAAGCCAAATGAGCGAACATCCGGCGGGCGACGCCATTGTCGTCGATCGCCTGCGCCGCGCGTTTGGAAAGCTCCTCGCGGTAGATGACGTGAGTTTTCGCGTGCCGCGCGCGGCCATATTCGGCTTTCTCGGGCCAAACGGCAGCGGAAAATCGACCGTGATTCGCATGTTATGCGGCGTGTTGCGACCGAGCGGCGGCAGCGCCACCGTCATCGGCCACGACGTAGCGCGCGAGTCCGAGCAGATCAAAGAGCACATCGGCTATATGTCGCAGCGATTCAGCTTGTACGCCGATCTAACGGTTGCGGAGAACCTGGATTTCTACGGGCGGATCTATGGATTGTCGCGCCAGCGCATCGCCGAACGAAAAGTCGAGCTTTTTCGATTGACGGGACTTGAGGATCGTGCCAACCAGATATCGGGCACGCTATCCGGCGGGTGGAAGCAGCGCTTGGCGCTGGCCTGTGCGATGATCCACGAGCCCGACGTTCTTTTCCTCGACGAGCCAACGGCGGGAATCGACCCGGTCGCTCGGCGCGATCTTTGGGACTTGCTCTTCGTTTTGTCCGGCCGCGGCGTGACGCTGTTTGTCACAACACATTACATGGACGAGGCCGAGCGCTGCACGCAGGTCGGATACATCTATCTCGGGCGGCTGATCGCCGAGGGGCATCCCGACGATCTCAAGCAGCTCCCAGCCGTCACGCCTCCGGGCACGGTTCGATATGAGCTTGAATGCCGTGGGGCCGCGGAGGTCTTGCAGCAACTGAAAACGCTCGATGGGGTGCGCGACGCGACGCTTTTTGGCGAGCGGATTCACCTTCTTGCGACGGCCGAACTATCCAGCAGTGCGATACTCGCCGCGTTGCCGGAGCGCCGCGAAGCCGAGATTCGTCCGATGGGCCCCAGCCTCGAAGACGTGTTTGTGACGCTCAGTCGCGCGGAGGCAGCAAGGAGGCAGGCATGAGGGGTTTTGGCGCAATATTCCTGAAAGAGCTCACGCACGTGCGGCGCGAGCGCTCGACGCTGCTTTTCGCGTTCCTTATTCCTGTGTTGCAGTTGTCCATCTTCGGTTATGCGATTGACATCAAGATCGAGCATATTTCGACGGTCGTATTAGACCTCGATGGCCGCGAGCAAAGCCGGCGTTTGATCGAAGCCTTCGCGAACACGCGAACACTGCGGATCACGCAGACGGCGGCGAGCGACGCGGAATTCGATCGGGCGATGTCGAGCGGTCGAGCGAAAGTGGGCGTTCGCATTCCGCCGGATTATTCAGAGCGGCGTCTGCGCGGCGAACAGGCGCACGTGCAGGTGTTAATCGATGGAAGCAACTCAAATGTTGCCACGGTCGCTCTCAGCACCGCGAATATGGTTGGCATGAATCAATCGCTGCGCGAGATTCGGCAAAGCGAGGATCGGCGCTCTGCGCCGACCGCCCGGGGGGATACCGGTCAATCGGCTTTACCGATCGAAATCCGCGGTCGCATGCTCTACAACCCGGACCTGCTCAGTGCGCGATTTTTCGTGCCGGCGCTTGTGGGAATCATTCTTCAGAACGTGACGATTTTTCTAACTTCGTTTTCAATTGTGCGTGAACGGGAGCATGGCACGCTCGAACAGCTTTTCGTTACACCGGTGAGCCGCGCTGGCCTGATGCTGGGCAAGTTGGCGCCGTACACGATCATGGGGTTCCTCGAAACGCTCATTATTCTGCTGGTCATGGTGTTCGTGTTTGGCGTGCCGATTCAGGGAAACCTGATTCTTCTGCTGGGGCTTTCGCTGTTGTTTTTGCTTGCGGCGCTGGGGCTTGGTCTGCTGATCTCGACTGCCGCGCAAACGCAGTTGCAGGCCATTCAAATCACATTCATCATCCTGCTACCGTCGATTCTGCTATCCGGATTCGTGTTTCCGCGCGAGACGATTCCACCTGCGATCGCGTGGATCAGTTACGTCATCCCGGTTACGTATTTTCTGGAGATTTTGCGCGGGATTATTCTGCGCGGGGCCGACGTTCGCGACTTGCTGCCGCATATCGTGGGCTTGTCGGCGTGTTGCGTCATCATTCTATCGCTGAGCATTCTGCGCTTCCGAAAGCAACTGGCGTGATCCGATGCCCGTCGCCCAAAGCACGACACTTGGAAACCTCATGAATCATCGTCATTCTTCGCATTTGATGGCCTCCGTGGTTCTGCTGGGTGGTGCGCTGAGCGCACCGCTAATCGGGGATCAAACGCTTCCCGGCTTCGCGAATCGAATCTCAGGCGAGGTGCTCAAGTATCACTCGCCCGACCCCGGCGTCACCAGCGGCCTGCTCGTTCGATCGCTGGACGCGGAGCGGTTCATCGAATGGGAAACGGCGTCCGTTCCGGGCAACTTCGACGGCGATTTGATGCATTTCGTATGGATGTTCGCGCTGCAAGTTCACCCCGACCGGCATCGGTTCACGCTCTCGGTCAACGGCGAGCAGTGGTTCGAATTCCGCAATCCGCCCGCGAACGATACACGCGACTGGACGCTCGCCGGCCCGCACGGCGCGACGCTGCGCTTTCGCGCCACCATGATCGACCGGTTCAATGACCTAATGGGATTCGCAATCCTCTCCGTGCCGCGCAGCGCGCTCACGCCCGGACAGCCGCTGCGGCTGCGCGTCGCCGGCGAAACGGCCGACAGTCGCGCTTGGTACATCACATTCCAGGCGCCCGTCACCGCGCGCGCGGAATTGATCGCGCGGCCGGCTCTCGTTCGCGACACCGCAGGCAATTTCCAGCCGCTGATCCTGTCCATCACACACCTTGATGTACCGGTTGACGCGGTCATTTCTTCATCGTTCGCGCCGGATCAGCGCGTTACGCTCACGCTCGGCGGCAATCGGTTCGAATTGCGGCATCCGGAAGTGACGCAGCCGGAAAATGTCACCGTGCGCGTACGCGCCGCGGGCCGTGACCTGCATGTGCTGACCGCCGCTGTGACTCCCGTGCGGCGCTGGACGGTTCATCTCGTTCAACATACGCACACAGACGTCGGCTACACCCGGCCACAAATGGAGATTCTTCCGGAGCACCTGCGCTACATCGACGTTGCGCTCGACCTCTGCGACCAAACAGACTCGTTCCCTGAAGATGCGCGATTTCGCTGGACGTGCGAAGCGTCATGGCCGGTGCGCGAGTATCTGCGCAGTCGAACGTCTGAGCAGATCGATCGCTTGCGCCGGCGTGTTGCGGAAGGCCGGGTCGAAGTTACGGCGATGTTCCTGAACATGTCCGAGGTGATGGACGAAGCGGGCTACGCCGAGTTCGTGGCGCCTGTTCTCGAGTTTCGCGCGCGCGACCTTCGCGTCACAACGGCCATGCAGGACGACGTGAATGGTGTGGCATGGTGTCTGGCGGATTATTTTCCGGCGATGGGAATCGACTATCTCGTGATGGGCGAGCACGGCCACCGCGCGCTCGTGCCGTTTGATCTGCCAACGGCGTTCTGGTGGGAGTCACGGGCCGGTAGCCGCGTGCTGGCCTTTCGGGCGGACCACTACATGACGGGCAACTTCTGGGGCGTCCATACCGGCAAGGTCGAGGCCGTGGAAGACGAGCTTTTGCGCTATCTGGAGAATCTCGAAAAAGGAGGCTATCGGTTTGATCGGATCGCCGTGCAACACTCCGGCTATCCAACCGACAACTCTCCGCCATCGATTGCCTCATGTGAACTGATTCGAAAATGGAATGAACGATTCGTCTGGCCACAATTGCGCAGCGCGGTGGGGCGCGAGTTTCCGGAGTTCGTGAAACAGCACCACGCCGCCGAATTGCCGGTGCACCGCCAGGCC
>JAEUIR010000207.1 GCA_016795025.1 Phycisphaerales bacterium | reverse complement strand
GCGCGCTTTGATCATGAAGCAGATGCGTGCGGCCGGCTATGAAGTGATTCCGTGCGAAAATGGGCGCGAAGCGATCGATCGCCTGAAGGAGATCGGATCCGGTATTGTCGTCGCGGATTGGGAAATGCCCGACATGGATGGCCTGGAGTGCTGCCGCGCGGTGCGGGAGTTGTGCGAATTGCAGGTATTGGGCCAGGTGTATTTCATCCTGCTAAGCGCGAATCACGAGAAAGAACAGGTGGTGCTGGGATTCGACGCCGGCGCGGACGATTTCGTGGTCAAGCCCCATCATCAGCAGGAACTAATAGCCCGTGTAAAGGCCGGAGAGCGCCTGCTGGGGTTGCAAAATGAGCTCGTGTCGCGTCAGCGCGAAGTGGCCAAGATCAACGCGGAAGTAGTCATTCTCAACCGCCGGCTGGAAAAGCTCGCCAATACGGATGGCCTCACAGGCGTCTGGAACCGCCGCTATGCGTTCGAGCAATTGCAGCGGACATGGTCGTTATCGCTTCGCCATGATCGACCGTTGTCGGTCATCATGCTCGATGTGGATCGCTTCAAAAAAGTCAACGACACGCACGGCCACAAAGCGGGCGATGGCGTGCTCGTTCTCGTGTCCGCGATCCTGTCGCGGCAGATTCGCGATGAGGATTTCTGCGGCCGGTTCGGCGGCGAGGAGTTCCTCGTGGTCTGCCCGGAGACGGAATTGCCCGAAGCAGTTCAGCTCGCGGAGCGCCTTCGATCGGTGATTGAGGCTTGCCCCGTGCCGATCGACGGCGGCGAACTAACCGTAACCATCAGCCTCGGCGTTGCGCAGCGTTTTGGGCGGCATGGTCAACCCGAGGATCTGATCGCGGAGGCCGATGAGTTGCTCTATCGCGCCAAGCAAAACGGCCGCAACCAGGTCTGGATGGCCACTGCGGATCGCACCGGAGGACCATATGGCCACGCGCTTGCCGTCGCCGCAGGCGCGGCGGAATTAGATCCGGGCGCCGCAATCTGATCGCGACGTCCTCTGTCGCGTAGCCGCGCGGCACATGACGGCGCGCACGTTACAATCCGGCGATGCGAATTTTGATCAGCAACGATGACGGTATCCTTGCGCCGGGATTGGCAGCGCTCTATCACGCTGTCGCCGACCTCGGCGAGGTGGAAGTTGTCGCGCCCGAAACCACCCAATCCGCGATGGGCCATGCGATCAGCGTCCTGAAGCCGCTGGCGGTGCGTAAGGTTCACGTCGCACAGTCTTTCCATGGTTACAGCGTGGACGGGCGGCCTGCGGACTGCGTCAAGCTTGGATTGATGGAACTGATGGCGGCGAAGCCCGATTTCGTGCTGAGCGGCATTAACGCCGGCGTGAACACGGGCATGAACGTGCTATACAGCGGGACCGTCGCAGCGGCGGCGGAAGGAGCGTTCTTCGGAATCCCCTCGATTGCGTTTTCGCTGGAGCTGTCTGACGAATTGGATTTTCAACGCGCCGGCTCGATCGCACGAACGATTTTTCAGCGCTTCGCGCGGTCCAAGCCGCCGAGCGGCATGTGCCTGAACGTGAACATTCCCGCGCTCGACGCCGGTTGGCCGTTGGGCGTGCGCGTCTGCCCGCAAAGCACGTCGCAGATGGAAGATTTCTACACGCGCGAAATGCACGAGCACGGTCATTCGATTTACATGCTCGACGGCCGCATGCCCGATGCGAACTCACACCCCGAATCCGACCTCGCAGCAATTCGCGAGCGTTACGTGGCCATAACGCCCCTGCGATTCGACATGACCGACCATCGCGTGCTTGGTCAAGTCGGCGCGTGGGAATGGCCCGGGGCGTTTGAGTGAGAGTTATGGGACTATTCGATCGCGTCACCGCCTGCTTTCCCCCGGTTTTTTCATCCGAACGCACTCTTGACGGTCGATTCCGATCGTCTACACTCACCGGACTTCGGATCGGCGGGTGCGATTTGTCCGCCAGAAGATGGGAATCAGCATGAAGACTGTCAATAACTGCTTTCAAGCCAAGGCCGGCGAACTGAACCGCGAGTGGTTCCATGTGGACGCTTCCGGCCAGGTGCTCGGCCGCTTGGCCGCTCGCATTGCTCAGGTGCTAATGGGCAAGCATAAGCCCACATACACTCCGCACCTTGACACCGGCGATTTTGTCGTCGTGACGAATTGCGATAAAGTCGCCGTTACCGGGCGCAAGCGAGAGCACATCATCTACCAGCGTTATTCGCGGCATCCGAGCGGTCTCAAAGAGATTCCGTTTGAGCGCATGCAGGAACGCAGCCCGGAGACAATTTTGTCCGAGGCCGTGCGACGCATGATGCCGAAAAACGCGCTGGCGGCCCATATGATGAAGAAGCTCAAAATCTACGCGGGCGATCAACACCCGCATCAAGCGCAGGCCCCGAAGGCTTTGGCGTAATCCGTAGGAGCGTTTCGCGTGAGCATGGAACCAGTTGCAGTGGCACCACCGCCGGCCGCAGAACAACCCACGCGGGTGTACGGCGTGACCGATCGGCATGGTTTTTATTGGGGTACGGGCCGTCGCAAAACGTCGGTGGCACGCGTGCGGATCAAGCCGGGAACCGGCAAGATCGCCATTAACGATCGCCCGTTGGAGAATTTCTTCACCGAGCATCAGGATCGCGCCTCGGTTCTGGCGCCCTTTGCGGCGACGAATTCGATGGGGCAGTGGGATGTCTGGGCCAATGTGAACGGCGGCGGGCATACGGGACAGGCCGGAGCTGTTTTGCTCGGCATCTCCCGCGCGCTCGGTTCGACCCGGCGCGAAGCCGATCTGGCATTGCGTGCGGCCGGATACCTGACACGCGACCCGCGCGAAGTCGAACGCAAGAAATACGGCCGTCGCAAGGCGCGTCGTCGCTTCCAGTTCTCGAAGCGCTAATTTCGGTCGCGACGGCAGTCCGGCCTGCAAGAATCTGAACATTACAAAAACCGTCGTTCGGCTTCGGGCCGGTCGGCGGTTTTTTTTGTACAGGCTTGCAGAGGGGATCGTCGTACTTTGCCTAACACATGCTCGCGCCGTACAAATCCGCCTGTGGAGCAACGCCCCTTATTCGACCCCGGCCGTGCGCGGGGCGCAAAGAAGTCGCCCGCGGTTCTCGGCGGCGGACCGACCACGCTGCGCGTCTCGCAGGTCAACGAGTTGGTGCGCGGCGCGATCGAATCGCAGTTGCCTTCGACGCTTCACGTGTTCGGAGAGATCGGCGATTTTTCCCGAGCGGCCAGCGGACACATCTACTTCACCTTGAAAGACGCTCAAGCGGAGCTGCGCTGCGTGTTATGGCGCAGCGCAGCGGCAAAACTGAAATTCCAGCCGACCGTCGGATTGGAAGTGATCGCGACCGGTGGCATCGAGGTTTACGTTCCGCGCGGGACGTATCAACTGGTCGTCACGCGCCTGGAACCGCGCGGCATCGGGGCGCTGGAACTCGCGTTTCGCCAGCTTCGTGAGAAACTCGAGGCGGAAGGATTGCTCGACGCGGCGCGCCGTCGGCCGCTGCCGAAACTTCCACGACGAATTGCGGTTGTGACGAGCGAAGCGGGCGCGGCTCTGCGCGATATTCTCACGACGCTTGCGCGGCGTTTTCCGAAACTGGAAGTCCTGGTGTTCCCGGTGCGCGTGCAAGGAGAAGGGGCGGCCGCGGAGATCGCCGCGGCGATCCGCCTCATGAATGTGCATGCCGCCCGGCTGGGCGGCATCGACGCTGCGATCGTCGGGCGCGGCGGCGGATCGCTGGAAGACTTGTGGGCGTTCAACGAGGAAATTGTCGCCCGCGCCATCGTCGCCAGCGAAATTCCAATTATCAGCGCGGTCGGACACGAGGTGGACGTGAGCATCAGCGACCTCGTCGCGGATGTGCGCGCGGCCACGCCGACGGCGGCGGCAGAGCTGATTGCTCCGCCGCTGACCGATTTGGTGGAATCCATCGAGCGCCAAGCCGCGCGGGCACGTGCCGCGATTCGGGTTGCGCACTCGCAGCGCACCGCCGCGCTGCGCGAGATTGGCCGCCGCTGGCCGTTGGCGCGGCCGCTCGCGGCCGTCGCGCACGCTAGGCAGCGATTGGATGAGCTATTCACGCTCAAGCGGCTGACCCTGGCGCGGGCAATGCGCGCAGCGCGGGATCGGCTCCACCGCTGCGAGGCCCGGCTGTGGCGTCGGCAATCGACGGCTGCGCTGGCCCGCATGTCGCAGCGAATCGCGATTTTCGTCCATCGTGTGCGAGATCAGGCGGCGTTCATGCAGCGACGAGGGGAGCGACGGCTTCACGCTGTTCACACGCGTTTGCACGCTGTCGCGCCGCGATTGCAGGCGCGGATTTTTAGGGAGCAATTGGATCAAATGGAGCGCCGGTTGCGAGCGGCCATGTCGAGGCTGGCTGACGCGCGGCGACGGCAACTCAGCCTGACCTGCCACGCGCTGGATGCCGCATCTCCGCAAAGCGTGTTGAGGCGCGGTTATTCGCTGACGCGTGATGCCAAAACCGGTCGCGTTTTGCGGAGCATCGCGGAAATTCGCGACGGCCTGCGTGTACGAACGCAGCTCTCCGATGGGGAATTCAGCAGCACCGCCGAAGATCCCAGGCAGCCCCGCTTGTTTGACCCGCCTTAAGGCGAGCTTGTCTCTGATCGGTCATCATGAGAGCAACGAGGTCCGCCCCCTGCCGTTCGCGCCAGTGATCAGTTACTTGCGGCAGACCGCACGTTCAAGCGATTCGCGCCTTGACCACGATTTTGCGCACGAAAGTCGAATCTCCGGGCGCGATGCACGGCATATGTACGTCGTGGGGCCAAAGAATCAGGAACATTCCCGGGCGCAGCATCAGGTAGTCGCCCTCGCCGGAATAAAAAGCGATGTCACGCTGCGTGTCGTGAAATTCGGTGATCGTCACCCGGTCATGTTGTGTGACGCCGAATCGCTCCATGCCGCGTGCGACGCATTGGATGTCGCAATAAATGCGGTGCGACTCCCAGCGGCATTCGGCCGGCGGTTTTGTTTCATATTCCTGCACGAGAGCGAAGACATTCTCTCCGTCGATTTCGATGCGGCCGAGCGGCAATTCAATCGGATTGGACGAGCGAAGAAAGTCGATTCCACGGCGGATTGTCGCGGCAACATCGGCGTATTGAGCCGCGTTTTCGAGTTTATCGAAGATCATGATGGCGGAGTTTACCCGAACGAGTCGCGGCGTCCGCCGCACAAGTTGTCGTTTTGCACGTAGAATAGGTGACTCAGCGGTTCAACGCCGGCGTGTAGAATCGGCGGCGATCGCTGTGTATTGCGCCGACCGGCGGCCGACGGACTTCCGGAGCTCGATTCCGCGACCAAGGACAATGGCATTGAAATCTCGACAGCGCGCCGAAAGCGACCATGACGCAACGTATGAAGGCGGCGCCACGCGCGTGCGATTGCAGCGGTTCCTCGCCGACGCCGGCGTCGCTTCGCGCCGGCATGCCGAAGAAATGGTGCTCGACGGGCGCATCACGATGAACGATCGCGTTGTGGATTCGCTCCCCGCCTTCGTGAACCCGGCGACCGATCGCGTCTTCGCCGACGGCCAGCGCGTCCGGCCGCAGCGATTGACGTACATGCTGCTGCACAAGCCGAAAAACGTCGTGGCGACATCGCGCGATCCCGAAGGTCGCCGTCGCGCCGTTGACTTGTTGCCGCCGATGAAGGAGCGGCTGTTTCCGGTTGGGCGCTTGGACGCGGAATCGACCGGCGCACTGCTGATGACCAATGACGGCGAGCTCACGCAACAGTTAACGCACCCGAGCTACGCCATTCCGAAGGTCTATCGCGCCGAAGTGGATGGCTTTGTCGAGGCTTCGGATATCGAGCAATTACGCAAGGGCGTCTATCTGGCCGAAGGCAAAGCTCGCGTATCGGAAGTGTCGATTGTTCACGCGGCCCGTGATCGCAGCGTGCTCGAGATCACGCTGCGCGAAGGCCCCAACCGACAGGTGCGGCGCATGTTGGCGCGTTTGAACCACCGGGTGCGAAAGCTAAAGCGCATCATGATCGGGCCGATCTCGATCAAGGGCCTTCCCGCCGGCGCGTGCCGCCATCTTTCGCTAAAGGAAATTGAGGAATTGCGGGTTGCCATCGAGGCTGCAAAAACCACCGCCGCGCCGCGGCCGCGAAAACGCAAACGCTGGGTCGCGCGAGACGCGACGCCGCGTGATGCGCGAGCCCGCGACGGCGATCGGCCGCGGCGCGCGGGAGCCGATCGCTCGCCGCAGCCCGGAGGCGTTCGCCCACCATCCAGACCGGTCGGCAAGCCGCAAAGTCGCCCCGGCAGCGAGCCGTCACAGCGCAAGCGCCGCATCATTACGTAGCGCCGCGCACCACGCTTGACGCGCTGCGCGTCAAGCCGGAAGCTATCGACTGGGGTATGTGTTCGGGCGCGTCAGATCGAGCGCGGTCGCTCGTGATTATCTTGAGGAGCATTCCATGCCGGTGCGCGTGGCGATTAACGGTTTCGGTCGAATCGGACGGTTGGTGTTTCGAGCCGGTGCTGCCGATTCGAAAATCGAGTTTGTGGGCATCAACGATCTGGTTCCGCCGGACAGCCTCGCCTATTTGCTGAAATATGACACTGTGCACGGCCGTTTCGACGGA
>JAEUIR010000206.1 GCA_016795025.1 Phycisphaerales bacterium | reverse complement strand
CCCTCAAAAACCTCAACCCAACCCAGCTACCGCACTGTTCTACTGCAATGCAGGTTGAGGAAAGGGCCAAAGTCGAGGCACCGGCATCTTGCCGGTGTTACCCACGACCGGCAGGATGCCGGTGCTACCCGATTGCGGGGTAAAGCAAACCGGCAATTTTCACCGATAGTGCATCGAGACATGCGCATGAGCGCCGCACAGTTGCGGCGATCCAGCGGCAGCGATTCGACGACAGGGATGGTCACCGCGAAGTGGCGGCGTCGAATGCGTGCGGCGCAATAACTCCGAATTTCGAGAAAAGGCGAAAGGACCATGGAGAAGGGCAATTCGTCTTCGCGACGCGACAAGCAGGCCGACACCAATCGCGACACCACGCGCGCCAACGGGACCGCATCTCAGCCGCCTTCCAACGGCGCGGCCGGCGACGGTTCGACGCGCTCCGCCACGCGCGGCGGCGACACTACCGCGACGATCGGCGCTCGGCCGGATGCGATCACCAGCGCTGAATTGACGATCCCCGCCGACCTCGGCCGCGATCTGTTCCACGACGATCGCGACGACGTGCTGACGGTGATTAACGAGCTGGAAGACCAGCTCGACCGCTATCAGGAAATTCGCTCGACGCTGGAGCGGCAGCTCGCCGAATCGACCGAGCAAAACGTCACGGCCAATCAGCGCGTGCAGGAGCTGGAGTGGCAGACCGTTACGCTTCAAACGCGCATCGACGCGCTCGAGCAATCGCGCCAGGAGCTGTCCTCGCTCGAGGATCAGGTGGCCGAGGCCACCAGCCGCGCCATCCGCACCGGCGAGGAATTGCAGCGCGTTGAGAAGGAAAACGAGCGCATCGCCGCCGAATTGAAGCAGGCGGGCAAGCAGCTTGAGGAACTTTGGGCGATTCGCAAGGAGCGCGACGGATTGCGCACGGACCTGCGAACGCTGCGGGCGCGGCTGGACGAAATGGAGCGCGGCCAGCGCGAGTGGGTCGACGAGCGGAACACGATTTCGCGGCGGTTGACGGAAACGCAGCTTACGCTTGAAGAGTCTCGATCATCGCGACAGCAGCTTGAGCAGGACATGCGCACGGCCGTGGATCGCGCGAACGAGGCGCAGCGCGCGTTTCGCACGCTTGAAGAGAAGATCGAGTCGCTACGCACGGAAAAGAAGAACCTGCAAGCACAGGTGCTGCATTACGAGCGCGAGAATTCGCGCCTGGTCGAGCAGCGCCAGTTCTACGAATCGGAACTGACGAGCGTTCGCAACTCAAACCGACAGACCGAGGCAGCGCTGGCCAGCATCAAGAAGGCGTTTTCCGAGGTGCGCGTGGCGCTCGGCGAGACGCGCACGCGGGCGCGTCGCCGCACCATGGACTATTGGCCGCGAATCGGCACGGTGCACGCGGGACTCGACGGCGGCGTCACAGGCATCGGCGAAGCGCCGGCCACGGCGCTGGCAGGCGGCCCGGCGAGCGTGACCACCGGCGACGATCACGGTTTGGGCGTGAGCTATGGCGATCTGCCGAAAACGGGCGCGGCCCGCGCGGCGGATGTGGACTTGTCCGGATTCTGACGCGACCCTGAATCGCGCGAAGCGCCGGCCGCAGCCGGCACGCCGGTTTGTAACGCCAACCGACAGGAGCGACGGGCGCTGCCGAGGAAAGTCGGCAGCGCCCGTTGTTCGTTGGCTTGAGGTTGATGTCGATCGCGAATTCACAAAGACTGGACCGACAAATGCCGTATGAATTCGTTTTATTCGCAGATAACAAGGCGAACAAACGCGTCGATGTCGAAGTTGTCGATCACGCCGTCGCGATTTACATCGGCGCGGAATATATCGCAACCGGGAAAGGCAATTGAATAGCCCACCGGATCGACGATTGCGACGACGAACGGGTCGATGTCGAAATTGTTGATATCTCCGTCGCAATTGACATCGCCGATTTGGACGGCCTCAACAAGCGCGTCGGTCCAGAAACCGCCGCGGACAGCCATCGGACCAACTGCGGTGATGCCGCTGGCGTCCGGCTGGCCGATCGTACCCGACAAACGAAAGCAACTGGACGAAGATACAAACGTTGAACCGCCGCCGTCGATAGAGTGCCAGCGAAGCGTGAAGGCCGCGTGAGTGGCCGCACACATACCCGCAGCCGAGACCATACAAAGGAGTGCCTTGATATTCATATACTATTCCTTCGGCTCGGAATCATCACCTGTGGGATGAATCACATTGTGCATCGAGTCTGCTGTTATCACCGTAACGCCAAGTGCTGCTTCGATCGCTTGAATGCGCGATTCGAGCGCACGATTGTTAGCGCGCAGTTCGTCATTCTCTGAACGCAATTCTCGCATGGCTTCAATTGTCACCGCCTCGAATCCTCGAAAAGTGACGGTTTTGTATCCGTTCGCGTTGTCATCAACCCATCCAGGGAAGACCGCTTCGACTTCTTGTGCAATTACGCCGATTTGAGTGCCGCTGCGCTCATGGATTGTGCTCGGATCCTTGTATTCGAACGTGCATCCTCGAATCTGCAAGAGGCTATCCAGCGCGTTGTTTAGTTGAAGTATGTCTCGCTTCAGGCGGCGATCCGAGTACGCTGCCCATGATCCGCCGCCGGGCTTGCTGGCATTCCCGTTGACGCTTAGTCTCTGATCCGGGAGCCCCGTTCCAATCATTACGTTATTGTTGCTGCTCTGGACTCGGATCGCATCGAGGTTGTTCTGTACATTTCGAACGACAAGATCATTGGAATTGTCGCTCGCATATAGGCCGACTCCCCAGTAACCCGTTGCTCCGGTCAGAAATCGAATTCCGCCTCGTTCACTTTCCGACGATCGGATGCACTGAATGTTCGCGGGCGCCTGAGGGGCGCCAACAATTTCGAGCGCCGCGCCGGGACCAGTTTTGTTGATAATAAACCGACCATCGTTCGCCGGTTTGATCACATCGCGTCCCTGGAGATAGAGCACAGCGCCAGACGTTGCGTTTCCAAACACCAGCCGCTCATCGGCCTCGTTGATGATGCGCATGTTGAATTCCTGCGTTTGCCCGTTGCCGAAATGAAAATCGATATACGGAGTCCCACCACTGACCGGGTTAACGGCCGTTCCCCGGGCCCCGAGTTCGATCGAACCACCTTGGTCGTCGCGTAACCAACCACTCGCATTCGCGCCCCAAGTAAGCGAACCGCGGAGATCCAGATCATCCACGGGCGAAGTTGTGCCAATTCCGATTTTGCCTGGTGTTGCCCCAGAGCCGCTGGTGAAGGTCATTGTAGGAACCGTCGCACCCATGCCGAGCATCATGGTTTGCGGAAGCGTATTGGCGAATCCGCCTGTGCCGATCGCGATGTTCGCGTTGTGATTCCCGCCTTCTGCGATTGC
The DNA here is from genome assembly GCA_016795025.1 of Phycisphaerales bacterium. GTDB lineage: Bacteria > Planctomycetota > Phycisphaerae > UBA1845 > Fen-1342 > JAEUIR01. Next base: position 3,266 of record JAEUIR010000206.1, on the reverse strand, counting down.
GGAAATATTCTGTCCGATGACCAATGAGTACCCATCAGCGCGGGTCCGCGTGCTGATTCCGCCATTCGCAAAGCCGATGGCCGTTGAGTCGGCTCCGCCAGTCTCCGCGTGAGCTCCGAAAGATGCCGTGCCTCCGCCTTCTGCGAGCGCTCCTTCACCGATTGCCACCGAATAACGACCGATCGCCCGCGCTCCCTTTCCGAGCGCCACGCTGCCGCTAAATGGGTCATTCACCTGATCCGCGCCGCCGCCGCGCAGGTTTCCGTACTGGTCAACGAGCAACCCTTCAGAGCCGCCGTCGCCCGACAGCCAGTTTCCATTCAATCGAATGTTCTGCGTGGCGGTGTGATTCCCCAAATTGTCGCCTACGGCTGCTGTTGTCTGAAGCGTATTATCAGGAAACCGAAATCCCCCCGTGGCGGCCTGTATTTCGTTACTCACTGTCAATACGCCGGTCGGAGAAACAAGCAGTCCACGAGCGTGGAGCGAATACGGTGCGGGCGTAATCTCCTGCCTTGGCGTAAGTATTTGATTGTTTACGGTGATTTCAAGCCACCGACGTTGGCCGTCAAACGCGGTATTTCCAAATTGGCCGCTGGAATTCAGTTCCACGGTGAACAGCCCCTTTTCGACCGGTACGCCGGAAATGGACTGCGTGGCGCCAACCTGCGTACCTGCGGCCGCGCTGTTCCAAAGCGAGAATGTCAGGTCAAACGTTCCGTTGGCGGGTACTTCCGATTGTTCCAAATATCCCTGGTATGTAAATCCCGTGCTCATCTGTGCGTATACAGCCGGAATGCTGAAACACAACAGTGCAATGGCCGATAGGATGTGTCTTGGCCGTGAACATGGAGTTGACGTGCGGCCCACACATCGACTGTGTCTTGGTGAATGTACCATCGTGGCTAACATCTGATACCTCCATGAAAAATGTAACTGTTTACGATCTAGACGGCGCACCGAGACCCTGCACCACGCAGGGTGGCTTCGCGATGCGCCTGAAACTTAGGAAAACTCAAACTACAACGTGACGACGTGCCGGGTTTGCGCCGCGCGGCGCTTACTTCTTCTCGTTTGTTGTTGATACGCGCACGGCCGATTGCCAGCGAATACTTGCATCCTGCCACTCCTCCAGTACCGCGCACCACCTTATCGCTTGCTGCTCGTGGCCCCTGCCCACCTCCGACAGGTTCCACTCCTCATACAAGGTGATTGCCCGGTCCAGGATGGTTGGCATGAAACGAATCCGCTGCGGCGGCAGGTGAGCGACCGACGGCCACGCGCATAACAACGCCTGCTCCGCTTCCTCATACCGCTGCAAAATTGTCAGCGCCCACATCAGGGCGTCATTATGAATGGCAATGTTTATATGCTTGGCTGGTAGAGCCGCGGCGCTAATCGCCGCCGCTTCGCGCAACAGTGGTTCCGCCGAGACGGCCGCTTCAACTTGCTCGGCGTGCGACAGCGACCGGACTGCATGCAAGTACGCGCGACCGATGTCGTTCAGGAGTCCCGCGTAGGCAGGATGATTCTGGCCGAGCAAGTTCGCCACGATTTGCCTGGCGCGTTCATAACATTCAATGGCTTCGCTGTAGCGCTTCTGTCGGCGCAGCGCGGCACCGAGCTGCGCGAACAGCTCAGCCATGTCGCGCGATGATTCCCGTTTGTCGTGCTCCAGGACTGCGATCGCCGTCCGCAGATCTCGCTCGCCAACGGCATGGTCGCCTAAGGAGTATTTTGATTCCGCCAGCGCGGCGAGTGTCAGAACCGATTCGGGGTGATATTGACCCAGGCTGGCCTGAAGAAGTTTGAGCGATTCCGGGAGTATCTTGATAGCCGACTCGAATTCTCCATTAGACTGCAAGACCAGCGACCGCTCGCGCAGCGCCCGTCCAAGTGCCAGCGGCGCCGGCTCCTCGAGAGCGCGAGTCAATTCCACGCACTCAGACGAAATTTCATCCGCCCGCGCAAAACAACCGCTCGATCGCTGCGCCGCCGAACAAGCGATCAGCGCGTCAGCAATCACCAACGGCGGCGATCCGATGGCCCGCGCAAGAGATAGAGCGGAATCACCCAACAAGTACCCCCGTTCATATTGTCCCAAAGTCGTTGCAAGTCGAGACTGCCCGATCAGGCACGTGACAGTGATCGGATGATCGCTATGGCCGGTGCGTTCCAGCGAGTTCATCGCGGTCGAAAGCTCCTGCTCCGCCATGGAGAATTGATCGTCGGCAATCAGTGCGCTTGCGAGCGCCACGCGCGTCTCAAGGCTGCGAAGGTCGTCCGCCCCAAAGCTGGTTCGATAGTCCTCGTATGCTGACGCGAATTCCACAACGGCTTGCCGTGCATCCCCCATCGAAAAGTACATCTCACCAAGCGTTTGGCGCAAAATGGCGCGGGCTTCCGGGCGATCGGGGAAGTTGGCAACCAATTCCGTGGATGCGGGGAGAATCAAGTGCTGTCGCACGATCGCATTGGCCGCGTCGATCGTTCGTGCGCTTGGAAAATCGATTGCCAAATCGAGAGAGGAAGCGCGCGACGCATCGTTGTCAACCGAATGAAACAGCGCTTGCTGCATGGTATGGCCCATCGATGCCGGGTTGAGCCGCGTGAGCAGCGATGCGTGGTATTCCACGATCGAACGCAGATCACCGGAGGTTCGTTCAGCGAGTACGCGCTGCCTTGCTTCGGACAGTGCGAAATACCCGGTTGCTACGCTTCCAATGACGACTGATAGCGCAGCGACCAGGCCCGCGGAAAACGCCGCACGGTGTTTGCGAATATGCTTGGAAGCCCGATACCACCAACTCGGCGGTGCGGCCGCGATCGGCTCATTTCGACTCAACCGCTCCACATCGTCTCTTAGGTCCGCCACACCTCGATAGCGCCGCTCTCGATCGGGATCCACCGCCTTGCACGCAATCCAGCTTAGCTCGCCGCGCAGCAAGCGGCGCAGCCCGCGCGCGTCGATTCCGCGCGCCCGCCCGACGGCCGAAATCGCTTCCGCGTCAGGCGGCAACAGCGCGGTCAGTGGCATCGTGTCATGCGGCAACGGCGGCGCCACATCGGCCGCTCCCTCTTGAAACGCGGCGCGGCTCTTTCGGTAGGGCGTTGTGCCCGTTAGCAACTCGCACAGCACCACTCCCAACGAATAAACATCGGTACTCGTGTCGATGTCGTCTGACCCGTGCCTTTGCTCCGGACTCATGTATCCAGGCGTGCCGACGACGTACCCGGCCGCGGTCTTCACGGGTCCGATGGTCTGC
>JAEUIR010000205.1 GCA_016795025.1 Phycisphaerales bacterium | reverse complement strand
GGATATCGTTGCCGAGACCACCGACGCCGCGTCCGCGCCCGGCGCCGCGATGACGGGGAGCAACACCAGCACCAGCACGGTCAGGACGTCCTCGACCAGCAGCCAACCCACCGCCGCATGTCCCGCCGGCGAATGCAACACGCGCGCATCGGTCAACACGCGCATCAATACGACGGTGCTCGCTACGGATAACGCGATCCCAGTCACGACGCCGTGTGCAAGAGGCTGACCAAGCAGCACGAGCGACACCGCTCCGGCCGCCGTCGCGGCGAGGCTCTGGCCTAGTGCGCCGGGTATTGCGATCGCGCGAACCGCCCACAAGTCGCGGACGCTGAAATGCAGCCCAACGTCAAACATCAACAGGATCACGCCGATTTCCGCCAACTGCTGAGCGAGATGAACATCCCCCACAAAACCGGGCGTATTCGGGCCGATCGCAATTCCCGCCAACAGATAACCCACAATCGGCGATAGACGCAACCGCTGCGTCAGCAACCCAAACAGCCACGCCGCCGCAAAGGCGGCCGCGACGGTGGTGATGAGCGGCGCGTCATGCATGCCCTAAGCGTAGGGGCGAAAGGCAACAATGCAAAATGCATTATGCCCCTGGCGAGCACGCGAGAAAACGTCGCGCGCGACGGCCGCGTGCGCGAGTCCCCTTTAGCGCGGATCGGTACAAGGAAGGCGATTGCCGTCGAAATTACGAGACTTTTCTTTCTGTCTTGTGGATTCTGAATTTTGCATTGTTGCATTTCTCTCTCCCCGCCCCATCATGTTGATTATGAAAATCGACATTCACACGCATATTCTCCCCCCTGATTGGCCGAATCTTGCTGAGCGCTACGGCTACGGCGGTTTTCTGAGAATCGAGCACTTCGCGCCATGTCGAGCGCGGCTGATGGTCGATGATCGCTTCTTTCGCGAGATCGATTCAAACTGCTGGGACGCCGCCGTTCGAATCGCCGAATGCGATCGCGCCGGCGTTACCCGGCAAGTGCTTTCCACCGTTCCCGTGATGTTCAGCTATTGGGCCAAGCCCGACCACGGCCTTGATCTTTCAAAGCTGCTGAATGACCACATCGCCGGCGTGGTGGCTGATCGGCCGGATCGATTTGTCGGCCTCGGCACGATCCCGATGCAGGACGCGGGCCTCGCCATTCGCGAACTCGAACGCTGCATGCAAACTCAATCGCGCGGGGGCTGCGGATTTGCCGGCGTGCAGATCGGTTCAAACGTCAATGGCAGAAATCTCGATGACGTCGCGTTTCGCCCCATCTTTGAAGCGGCCGAGCAACTTGGCGCGGCTGTGTTTGTCCACCCGTGGGCCATGCTCGGAGCCGACCGCACGTCAAAATATTGGTTGCAGTGGCTAGTCGGAATGCCGGCCGAAACCGCAGTTGCGGTTTGCTCGATGATCTTCGGCGGCGTGTTCGAGCGTTTTCCGCGCCTGCGCGTTTGTTTCGCGCATGGCGGCGGTTCGTTCCCCGGCACGGTCGGCCGGATCGACCACGGGTTTCATGCCCGGCCGGATTTGTGCGCAATTGATAATTGTGTTTCACCGCGCGCCTATCTGGCCGACGAAGCCACGGGCCGTCCGGCGCGGTTTTATGTTGATTCGCTGGTTCACGATGGCGGCGCGCTGCGAACGGTTTTGCAGCTTTTCGGCGACCGCCGCGTGGCGCTGGGTTCGGACTACCCCTTCCCGCTCGGTGAGGATGTTCCAGGCAGCCTTGTGGAATCGCTCGCGACGCTGAGCGAGGAGACGCGCCGCCGCATCCTGCACGAAACGCCCGCCGAATTTCTCGGTTTGTGACGCGCGCCGCTTGGCGTAGCGGCACGAATGCGGCGTGTAACGGAGTCGCAAGATGTCGCCCCGCCGGTCCACCCTGATTCAAAAAATCCGCACCACGGCCAGCGCCGCCAGATACGCCAGCGCCGTCATCGTCAAAAATGACGCGATCGGCCAGGTCCACGACCGCGTCTCGCGCCCGATCACGACAAGCGTGCTCGAACATTGTGCGCAGAGCGCGAAGAAAACCATCACCGACAGCGCGATTGGCAGCGTAAACAAAGGACGCCCGTCCTCACGCCGCGCATCGCGCAACGCGTCGCGCAGCCCGCTCGATGTTTCGTCCGTTTCCGATCCGAGATTGAAAATCGTTCCCAACGACCCGACCACGACTTCGCGAGCCGGGAATGATGCAAGCACCGCCATGCCGATTCGCCAATCCCACCCCAGCGGTCGAATCGCCGGCTCGATCGCGTGGCCCAGCTTACCCAAATAACTCTCGCGCAGATATGCGCCTTCAAGCTCATCTGCCGCCCGCTGTTCATCCCACTGCTGTGCGGCGGCCGCCGCCGCGATTCGAGCGGCCGTGGCGGAATCGCGAGGGAAGTACGCCAGCGCCCAGACGATGAGATTCACCGCCAGAATCACGGTTCCCGCCCGCAGCAAAAACCCGCGCGAAGCCTCAGAGACGCGCTGCCAAACCGCGCGAAATCGAGGCAGCTTGTAGCTCGGCAGCTCCAGCACAAACGCCGGTTGCGGACCGGCCAGCACGGTTTTTCGGATTATCCACGCGATGGGAATCGCGACTGCCACGCCCACCAGATACATCGCCAGCAGGACCAACCCCGGCAACTCCACAACGCCGCCCAGGTATGCACGGCGCTCCACAAACGCCCCGATCAACAGCGCATATACCGGCAGCCGCGCAGAACAACTCATGAACGGCGCCAGAAAGATGGTCACAAATCGCTCGCGACGATCCGCAATTGTCCGCGTTCCCATGATCGCGGGGACCGCGCACGCGAACGAGCTCAATAGCGGAATGAACGCGCGCCCGCTCAGGCCCAAGCCGCGCATGGCGCGATCCATCATGAACGCCGCGCGGGCCATGTAACCGCAATCCTCAAGTAGCGCGATGGCCGCAAACAAAATCATGATCTGTGGCAAAAACACCACCACGCCGCCAATCCCGGCCACCACGCCGTCCACAACCAGGCTCTGAATCGGCCCTTCAGGAAGCGCCGCGCGAAGAAACTCGCCGACCCGCCCGAAGATCTGTTCATCGATGAGCGTCATGAATGGATCGGCCCAGCGAAAGATGGCTTGAAACAACACGCCCAGTACGACCAGTAGCGCCGCGACGCCGCCCACGGGATGCGTCAACACACGGTCGAGGCGCTCCGTGCCGGTGATTCGAGCAGTGCTCGGCCGGCGAATCACGCCGTCGAGAGCGCCCTGCACCCACGCGTACCGCGCGCGGATTTCTGCTGCGGCGTCACAATCGCTCTCGCATGCCAATCGCGCGCGGGCATCGCGTAACTCTTCGGCTCCGCCGCCGCGTGCCAGGAAAGCCTGCTCAGCCGCGCCGCCTGGATCGAGCAATACGCGCAGCGCTTCGGCGCCGCACAGTGACGGGTGACGCGCGCGCAATCCCGCGACTTCGTTTCGCGTGTATTTCGAAATCGCAGGCATTTTCGCCGGCTGAGGAACCGTGTGCGGTGATTCGATTTCGCGACACAGGGCTCCGAGCGTCGAATCGTCGATCGCGACGATCGGAACGACGGGCGCGCCAATCGCCTTCGCCAAGGTCTCCGCGTCGACTTCGATGCCACGGCTGCGCGCGACATCCATCATGTTCAGCGCCACGACCAGCGGCAACTGTAGATCAAGTAGTTGACTGACCAGGTACAAATTGCGCGGCAGATTCGACGCATCCACAATCGCGACGACGACGTCAGGGCGGCGCAGTCCCGGTGCCCTGCCGCAGAGCGAATCCAGGACAACAAGCTCATCCGGTGATAGCGCTGCGAGGCTGTATGTTCCGGGCAGGTCGACGATCTCGATCGGCCGCGCCGCCCGCGACATCGTGCCGCGTGCCAGATCGACAGTTGTGCCTGGATAATTTGCCGTGCGCCGCCGGAACCCGGTCAGCGCGTTGAAGAGTGTCGTCTTTCCCGTGTTAGGGTTTCCGACGAGCGCGACTAAGGTGAGGGTTGGTTCAGCGACAGCCGCAACGACTTGAGTTCGCTCGAAGGAACTACGCGACAAGGTTTCACACTATTCGCGGGGGTGGTCGCGTAAAAAAAGGCCGAGTCACGCGACCTCGATGCGTGCGGCATCGCTCGAACGCAGCGACAAATCGTAATCGCCCAATCGCACCTGAAGCGGGTCGCCGAGCGGCGCGCGGCGCACCACACAAATCTCAGCGCCTTCGATGATGCCCAGTTCCATCAGCCGAATCGACTGTGCCGAATCGGTCTGCATGCCCGTTACTCGAACTGACTTACCCAGCGGCGTTGAAGCGAGCGACATTCGCGGATGCTCCGTGGCTTAAGGCGTAATTCATCGTTCATTTGCGCCGATCGCCAATTGATTGACTACCCAAACATCGGAATTATCTGTCAACCGTTCGTACTTGTCAACCCGTAAATTTCCGCGCCAAGTTAAGATTGTCGTTATGATGATAGATCGCATCGCTTGTTATAAGACGTTTGCGGGCTACGGCGATCCAGGCGAGCAACGTGTCACATAACCATCGACGACGGCGAAAACAGCGCGGCCAAAAGCGTCATCGGCTGACTAAGATTGTCTGCAATCCTCCACCCTCGGCGTCAGATATGGATGCCGCGCCGCTTCAACCAACCATCGTCAACGTCTTCGGGTTTGGCCCAACAGGATGCCACGAGGAAAAAATCGACGATCCTGCCCGGATTGCGGTGCTACGCGACGCATGGCCTTTGATCTGGGTCGATGTCGAGGGTCTCGCAGATTCGTCCAAGCTGAAGTCCATCGCCGAGATGTTTGGTCTGCATGCGCTTGCAATGGAAGACGTGATCAATCGGCATCAGCGCGCCAAGCTTGAGGAGTATGAAGATCACGACTTCATCATCGCCCGTATGGCGAGTTCGACGGACTCCGCCCAAACTGAGCAGATTGGAATTTTCCTCGGCAAGAACTTCGTGGTGACATTCCAGGAAGGGCACCCTGGAGATTCGCTTCAGGAAGTTCGCGCCCGACTGCGGCAGAATCGCGGCGTCGCCCGCATCGCGGGCGCGGATCATCTCGCTTACTCAATCCTGGACGCAATCATTGATGCATTTTTCCCGCTACTGGAAAGCTACGGCGATCAACTTGAGAACATAGAGGATGAAATTCTGCGCCGGCCGACTGCGTCTGCTGTTTCGGAGTTGCATCAGGTAAAACGCGAGTTGCTCACGCTGCGCCGCACGATGTGGTCGCAGCGCGAAGTAGTCCATTCGATGCTGCGCGAAACATCGCCGTTTGTGAGCAACGAGGCGCGGGTCTTTCTCCGCGATGTTTATGACCATTCGGTGCGAATCATCGAGTTAGTTGAGACGTTCCGCGAACTTGCGTCCGACCTGATGGAGCTATACCTGTCCAGCGTCAGCAACCGTCTCAACGACGTGATGCGCGTACTGACGGTGATCTCCACGATCTTCATTCCGCTGACGTTTATCGTAGGCGTTTACGGCATGAACTTCGATACCGACGTGTCCGCGTGGAATATGCCGGAGCTGCATTGGCCATTCGGCTACGTCGGCGTGTGGATTGTCATGCTCGCAATCGCCGGCGGACTGACGCTCTACTTCCGGCGCAAAGGCTGGCTGCATTCAACCGTCGTCGCCCCGCCGCCGCGCGAAAACGACGAGTGAGACGGCCCGCGGGACCGACCCGAACTCCGCGAATTTGCTTGCGTTTTTCCGGATCGGCGCCGGAGATGCGCGGGCGGTGACCACGGATTTTGTCAAAGCCCGTCGTGCCACTGTCAGACGGTCGCGCCAGGTTGCCTGTCGATCGAGATTGGTTCATGCGGCCGCCTGACAGTGCCACGCCGCAAACCGCTGGATGCCACAAAGCGCTGCGCGCCAGGGCAACCGCATTCTAAGTTCGCGGCCGCGCACCAGCCCAATTCTTGAGAATCATCTTCAGGACGGTGACGACATCATTAATTCTTTTAGAATAACCTTGACGGACGCCGCGCCATCGGCCGACGCAATCGATTGTGTCGTGGCTGTCGGCGACAACTTCGTGTCCAGACGAATTGAAAGGAATGTTCTCGGGAAAGGAATTACGCGGATTAGGATTAAGTTCTGGCAAAATGGTGTCATTCGCTTCCACGGCATCGAGGTCGCGGGGGCGCCTTCTGAAAAAAGCGCGCTCGCGGCCGTTGGCTATTAATCTCGGCGTTACGGTATTAAGCCTTCGCCTTCGCGCGAGAACCGTACAACATCACGTTCGGCTTCGATTGACGCCCGGAATCATGCATCCGCCATCAGGGCACAAAGCAGGGGCATGTACGTGCGGCTGCGCATGCCTTCCGCTGGTTCGCGGCCGCGCTTAGGCACACGTGCAGTCGGGCTGTACAATCCCGCCGCTATGAGTGATCAACGAGCGGATCGGATTGCAAAACTCGAAAAGCTCCGCGCAATCGGCGTGGACGGTTATGGCTCGCGCTTTGTGAATGTGACGCCGGCGGGTGACATTCGAGCGGCCGCGGAACGCCTGAGCATCGCCCCCGGCTCGATCAGCGAAGCGCCGGAAGCGCAGTTTCGATCAGCGGGCCGCATCGCGCTCTCGCGCGACACGGGCAAGCTGATTTCCCTGACGGTGCGCGATTGGTC
>JAEUIR010000204.1 GCA_016795025.1 Phycisphaerales bacterium | reverse complement strand
GCATTGTTGTGGGCGTTCGCGATGCATGCCCAAACGTCAACTGCCCGTTTGACCCGAGCGCATGTTGCGGAAACTATGTGCGAATCCAGCACGCGGACATGACCACAGCTTCGTATGTCCATTTGCGGCAGTGGGGGAGTTGCGTCGTGGTCGGGCAACGCGTCGAGCGAGGCGACATCATCGGGCGCAGCGGAAACACGGGCTATAGTGTTACATCGCACCTTCACATTGCTGTCTTTGCTGCGCCGGGCGAGATTGGCAGCGGCGATTTCGGGCCGAGCACAAACAACAGCATGCAATTCATTTTTGCGGATGTCGAAGAGAACGGTGTGCCGCGAATCGGCCGATGGTATTTCTCCTCGAACCAGGTCGGCCTAGATCATTGTCTCCCATGAACTTACGGCGGACTCGAACCAGATTCGTCAGCGCGTTTGCCGCGATCGCCGGCTAAAAATTCCATTTACTCGCGAATGTCGACAAAAAACTCGTGCGATAATCCGCAACGGCTGGTTATGATCGTACTTGGCGGGGAATTGGTTGACGCGGCGCGAGCGGCCCGACATTTCCGTCGCGCGGCGTCAAGGGTATGCACAGTTCGTTAGGATTCTTGATCGCGCCCATCGAGCGATCCACGGAGGCACGTCATGTTCAAGCGCAATTTGGTCACGTTTGCACTGGCTGCGGGCATCTGCTCCGCCGCAATGGCACAAATCGATTCGGGCTTCGAATCGCCCAATTACAACGGTTCTGCCGCGGGTACGGTTCTGACCGGGCAAAACGGCTGGTATCTTCCGGTCACGCCGGCTGCGGATTTCAACGTCTACACCTACGCAGGCAACTCACTGAACATTCCGGCAAACCCTTGCGGCGGCGACCAATTCATCGCGGGCTTCGCTGGTGGAGCGAACCCGGTTGCCCGTGCCCAACTCGACCTGACGTTCCCGACCGGCGAGGTGCTCATCTCCACCGATGTGCTCGCCGTTTACACCGGCCCGGTACCGCTCCTGAACAACGTCGGCAGCTTTTCGCTGAACCCGAATGGCGGTGGGCCGACCTTCACGAATCAGACCTTTATTTTGCTCTATTCCTGGGTCAACCTGAATGATCCGGCCGCCGGTTACAACGCCTTTTACATGCATCACAACGCCGATGGCACGCAGATCGCGCAGCCCGGCGCACAGCCAGGTCCGGAATGGACAGGATTGCAACTCGGAAGTTGGTATCGCACCAAAACCTGGGTCGATTTCGGACGCAACAAGATTACGCGCGTGTCGATTCAGGACGTTACGGCCAATGGGCCCGAAACAACGATCGATGTCAGCGGCTTGAATTGGTGGCTTGCCGGCGGAGAGGCGGGCGGACTGCCGGCTCCGACGGCGATTCGCTATTTCGCGGGCGGATCGGCTGCGAACGCGAACACCGCCGCGTATGACAATCTTCATATCGCGGCCGCCTCCACCCCGTTTGATCCGTGCCCGAGCGAGGGCCTTCCGGCCGACCTGAATTGCGACGGACTCGTCAACAATTTCGACATTGACGCATTTGTCCTGGCCCTGTCTGATCGCGATGCCTATGAAGCGGCATTCCCGGATTGTGAATTCCTGAATGCGGATGTGAATGGCGACGGGTTGGTGAACAACTTCGACATCGATCCGTTCGTCTTGTGCGTGGCGGAAGGCGGTTGCCCGTAAGCCGACTCGTGTTGCTAGAAGACGCCGCTTGCAACCAAGCGGGGGCGCGGTGTTGCACACCGCGCCCCATTGATTATTTGCCATGATCCGCGCGATTCTCGGCGGCGCCGACGACAGGGACCGGCGGCGGATTTGCAAGGGCGACCGGGCCGAAAACTTCTCACGGATGCGTCGGATCGGACTCAACCTGCTCAAACAGCAGCGAGCCAACCCGCACCGTATCAAAACTAAGCGTCTCCGTTGCGGCTGCGCTCGCGATTATCTGCTCAAGGCGCTCAGACACGGGGGAATTAGGACGCGGGCACCCTGCTCCCGCCACATTCCATCATCAGATTCGCTTGACCCGCAATGGACCGGCGTGTTAGCTTCGCACTCGGAGGTTGGTCGTTCAGGCGGATCACGTCGGGCGGTGAACGCACGATTGCGAGCTGCTTCTCGGACGACTCCACTTGGAGAGAAGCGATGCGCCGTTGCGCGACAATTCTATGCGCTGTTCTTACGTCGATCACCGTCTTGGGCGGTCCATGTCCCTTCTGGTCGCAGGCCGCGCCGGCGAACGCGCCGTCTGCGCGAGAGCGGCATGCGATGGTGTTTGATTCGGCCCGAGGAGTCGTAGTGTTGTTCGGCGGCTCAGACGCTGCCGGTCTCGATGGGGAGACCTGGGAGTGGAACGGGGCGAATTGGACGCTGCGTTCGACGACGGGGCCGTCGGCGCGTCGCCATCACGCGATGGCGTATGACAGCGCTCGAGGCGTGACCGTGCTGTTCGGCGGGCGCGACACGGTCTATCAGGGCGATACGTGGGAGTGGAACGGAACCACCTGGACGCTGCGGTCGACCAGCGGCCCCGCGGCCCGTGCCGGGCACGCGATGGCTTTCGATGCGTCGCGCGGCGTGACGGTGCTGTTTGGCGGTTACACGACGACGACGACGAACGATACATGGGAATGGAACGGCACGACTTGGACGCTGCGGGCCAGCGGCGGGCCGTCGCGGCGCGTTTTTCATGGCATGGCGTATGACTCGGCGCGGAACGTCAGCGTGATGTTCGGCGGATTGGACAGCACGCTGAATCGACTGGGCGACACATGGGAATGGGGGGGAACGAGTTGGACTCAAGTATCGACGATCGGGCCGAGCGAGCGTCTGACATTCGCCCTGGCGTTCGACAGCGCTGCGGGGGTAACCACGCTTTTCGGCGGCTTTGATGGCGATCGCAACGACGAGACATGGGATTGGAACGGCGTCGCCTGGACGCAGCGCGTAACGAGCGGGCCGTCAGCCCGCGACTATTGCGCGATGGCATATGACTCGGCGCGCGGCGAGCTCGTCCTGTTCGGTGGCTTTGACAGCACATATGACGGCGAAACGTGGCTTGGAGCCGATCTTGATCTGGTCATCGATCAACAGCCGGTGTCGGCGAGCGCATGCACCGGCGGCTCGGCTAGTTTCACCGTCGCGGCGACCAACGCCACTTCGCATCAGTGGCGTCGCAACGGCTCGCCTCTTTCGAACGGCGGGAACATCAGCGGAGCGACCGGCGCCACGTTGACGATTAACCCGGTCGGCCCCGGCGATGCGGCGTCGTATGACTGCGTTGTGACCGGACCATGCGGTTCAGCGACGAGTGCCCCCGCGACGCTAAGCGTTTCATCGCCGCCGTCGATATCAGATCATCCCGATGCAGCAACGCGATGCCCCGGCGTGAGCGTGTCGTTTGGTGTGACTGCGGGAGGCACGGGCCCGCTGAGCTATCAGTGGCGGCGCAATGGCATGGCGCTAACTAACGGCGGCGCCATTTCCGGCGCCACCAGCGCGGCGCTGACGATCGATCCCGTGGCCACAGCCGACGCAGGCAATTATGACGTTGTGGTGTCGAACGCCTGCGGGTCTGCGACGAGCAGCGCCGCGGCGCTGAGCGTGTGGGATTCGTGTCTGACCGGCGATGTCAACTGCGATGGCGCAGTGGATAACTTCGACATCGATCCATTCGTGTTCGCATTGATCAATCCAGAACAGTATGTGATTGCCTTCCCGAATTGTCCGCTGTCAAACGCGGATGCGAACCTGGACGGCTCGGTGGATAATTTCGATATCGACTCGTTCGTGGCGTTGCTGACGGGCGGTTGATGAGTTGCTGGCCGTAGGCAGGTTGTGATCAGCACAAAGGGCACCGCGACCAAGCGAGAATTGAGCGCCGCGCCGGCCGATTAAATCTGCAAAGAGGCTAACCCGGTCGGTACGTCGTCGACAAAATCGAACAGCTTGTCGATGCCCGTCACGAGAAATACGCCCCAAACGTGGCGATTCACGTTGCAGAATTTCAACTTGCGCTGATTTGTCACGACGATGAGCTTGCGGAGCTTGAGCAGCTTGGCGATATTCGATGAGTTGAGATAGCTGACGCCTGCGAAGTTCAGCAGCACATCGACCGTCGGCGTCGTTGAGCATTGTTCGAGAACCGCGTTCAAATCATCCGTGAATTGTGGATCATCCCCCAATTCGCCGAGCACCACCGTTTCGGACCAAAGTTCCATCGACATTGATGCACCTCAAGCTGACTCGCGGATTCAGCCGCGACGCGGCCGACCGGCAGATCGAAAAAGTAACGGCGCGGCCGTAACGCCGCAACCCGGAGATGCGTGAAGCATTGCGAAATCGCGGCAGTCCCGCATTCACCGCGGCAAAAATCAACTTTCGTCATCTCGCGGTCTGACGGCGCCAGTGGGCCACGATACCATAGCGGCGATGAACGTACTCGTGATCGGCGGCGGCGGCCGCGAACATGCCATTTGCCATCAACTGCGGCGCTCGCCGCTGCTGAAGAAGCTATTTGTGTTGCCGGGTAACGCGGGGACTACCAGCATCGCCACGAATATTGCGGGCAGCGCGACCGACATCGCATTGGCGCTCGAAGTGGCCCGTCGCGAGTCGATCGACCTGACGATCGTGGGGCCCGAAGACCCGTTAGCCGCTGGAGTCGTCGATGCGTTTCAGAAGGCCGGGCGGCGCATATTTGGACCGAGCGCGGCCGCAGCGCGACTGGAGTCGGACAAGGCGTTTGCCAAGCAGCTCATGCGGCAATACGTGGTGCCGACGGCCGAGGCGCGCGTATTCGATCGTTACGATCTCGCGCATCAGTACATCGCGACGCGCGATGAGGCGCTGGTGGTGAAAGCGGCGGGGCTCGCCAAGGGCAAGGGTGTGATCGTTTGCGATGATCCATCGCAGGCATTGCTCGCGGCTGAAGACATGCTGGTGAAGCGGGTGTTCGGCGACGCCGGGTCGCGCATCGTGGTCGAAGAAAAGCTCGACGGGCGCGAGGTTTCGGTGCTGGCGCTAGTGGAAGGACACACAATTGCGTTGTTGGAGCCGGCGCGCGATTACAAGCGCCTGCGCGATGATGACGCGGGTCCGAACACGGGCGGAATGGGCAGTTATTCAAGGTCCGATCTGATCGACGAAGCGACGATGCGCTTAATCGAGTCGCAGATCTTCGTGCCGTTGCTGGATGGCCTGGTCCGTGAGGAGATTCCTTACTGCGGCGTGTTGTATGCGGGGTTGATGCTGACGCCAGCGGGCCCAAAGGTGCTCGAATTCAATTGCCGTTTCGGCGACCCGGAGACGCAGGCGCTCCTGATGAGGCTGAATAGCGATCTTCTGGTGGTAGTGGACGCGGCACTGAACGCGCGCTTGGATGAAGTTACATTGGCTTGGGATACCCGACCATCAGTATGCGTGGTGATGGCCGCGCCGGGCTATCCGGATCGGCCCGAACTCGGCGAGCGCATCGACGGCCTGTCTCGCGTGAGCGAATCGCGCGATCTGGCGGTGTTTCATGCGGGAACGCAGTTGGACGCCGGGCGGGTGATTACGAGCGGTGGCCGCGTGCTCTCGGTGAGCGCAGTGGGTGACTCGCTGACCGAAGCGGCGGATCGAGCATACGCAGTGGTTGAAAACATCTCGTTTCGCGGCGCGACATACCGCCGCGACATTGGGCGAAAAAACTAGACATATCGGGAGTGCAGCGTGAAATTGATTGGCGATCTACAGCTTTTTGTCGCAGATCTGGAACGATCGATCAAGTTTTGGAGCGATGGGCTGGGTCTGAACGTAGTCGAGAAGGAACAAACCAAGCACAGCGGCTATGCGCGTCTCGAGTTCCCGGATTCGGGGCAGTCGATCCGCCTGTTCGGGCCGGTCGGGGCCTGGGAAACCGGCGAGCAGCCGGAATTCGCGTCGCGTCCGATGGTGAGTTTCGACGTGGTAACCGACGAATTCGACGCGTCGCTATCGCGGCTGATCGACGCGGGCGGCGCACAAATTGGCGAGATTGAGGAATTCGACGGTATCCGCACGGTCAGCGTGGCCGATCCCGATGACATTCAGTTCGAATTGATCGAGATGCCGTCTGAAGATGTTGAATCAGAGGAATAATCTTCGAGCGCGAGCCACATCGCATGAGCGAATCGCAATCGAACCACCCGGACGCGGCGCTTCGCGAAATTCCATCGGCGAGCGCCGTTCTTCAACACGCCACTGTCGCACCGCTGTTGGATGAGCATCCGCGAGGCGAAGTGGTGGCGGCCGTGCGCGAAGTGCTGGAGGCGCTGCGAAAGTCGATCTTCGCGGGGCAGCCGGCGGATGTGAGCATTCCGCGCCTGGCGCTGGAAATTCGGACGGCGTTGCATCGGCGCAGCGTGCCGTCGTTGCGGCACGTCATCAACGCCACGGGCATCGTTCTGCACACCGGGCTCGGGCGCGCGCCGCTGGCTGAAGAGGCCATCGAAGCGGTGGCCGAGATCGCGCGCGGATACTGCAACCTTGAGTTGGACCTCACGACCGGCGAGCGCGGTGATCGATACGCGCATTGCCGCGAACTGCTCCGCGAGCTGAGCGGTGCCGAAGACGCGCTGGTGGTGAACAACAATGCGGCCGCGACGATGCTTGTGCTGCGGGCGCTCGCGCGAGATCGCGAAGTGCTGATTTCGCGCGGACAAATCGTCGAGATCGGCGGCGCATATCGCATGCCGGATATCATGACTGCGTCAGGTTGCAAGATGGTTGAAGTCGGCAC
>JAEUIR010000203.1 GCA_016795025.1 Phycisphaerales bacterium | reverse complement strand
CAGTTTCGCCACCATCTCTCGCGAGTCCGCATGCGCTGCGTACAGCGCCTCAAGCGAATGCGGTGCATCATCGATGGCTTTGATCTTGTCGTACACCGCTTTCTGAACAATTTGATACGGCGTCGGGCCGTCTCGATTTTTCAGCTCGTCCGGCGTCAGCGGCCGGCCGGTGGGCATGCGATTGCCGCGCCGCTGGCGCTCGATATCCGCGGCCTCAAACAATTCGCCGTCGGCCAGCGAATTGCCGACAGGTTGAAACGGTTTGTCCGGCTCAAAAGCCGATAGGGGGTCAGGCGGCGGACCAAGCAGCACATGCATGCGCCAAGCCCAGTTTTTCTTGTAGACGAGGTGATAATCGTCGACCGGCTCGGCCATCTTGTTGATGTAGATCCACGCCAGGTCTTTGTAGAGATTCACCGCGCGCGGGTTCCACACGATGCCCTGGTCGCGCAGCAGCTTCAAGCCGTTATAAACCCAGTTCCAGCGTTCTTCCGGCGTATAAGTCGTGACCGAAATGTTCCACGCCATGTTCCAGGCGCAATACTGCCACACCGTCGGAAAACGCGGCTGGAGCTTGCAAATCCACTTGTGAAGCTGCATGGCGTCGTAATACCGGCCGGCGCGTTTGTATTCTTCCGCGCGGATGAACGCGATGTTCGTGACGAGCCCGCGAAACGCGCCGAACGCCTGAATCGCGAACGCGAATTCGGGCGGGGCGTTCTTGACCGGGTTTTCGTCCGCGATCATCGAAAGCGACTCGCGGCCGCGATCGATTCTGGTCACGAATAGCGAGCTGGCCCACACCAGACCGGCGCAGCCGAGCAGCGCTACGATTTGCACGATTCGCGATTGCGACATTCATTCACCGCGGAAATATGGAACGCAAAAATCAAAAACGCAGCGACGACAGTTTTTCTCGGGAGCACCGGCGGGACGCCGATGCTCCCCACGCCCGGACGAGCGCGTGATGCACCACTGGCCAATAGGCTTATACGAAGCTCACCGCGTTCCGTTCGGTGCGGAAGTCGGTTTTGACGTCGCACCCTGGCCGGGGTGAGCTTCGGCATATTCGGCTTCCAGCGCGGCCCGCAGATTTTCATGCTTGGGTTCGTCCTCGAAATCGTAGGTTCGCATTTCCTCCAGCACACGCGGCGTCGTCCAGCCGTCGTGATGGATGCGGTACATGCCTACGGCCAGGCCGGTGCGGTTCGCCCCGGCCGCGCAGTGAACCAGCGTCGGACCGAGCGAGTCGTCGAGCACAATTTCCCGAATATGCTTGCGCTGTTCCGCCGTGCTGGCGCCGTCGCCCGGCAGCGGCACGCAAACCCAGAGCAGGCCAAGCTCTTCCGCGGCCGCTTTTTCGATTTTCGATCGCGGATGTTCGGGGTCCAGCAACGAAAGCACGGTTTGAATGCCGTAGGTTTCCGCAAGGTGCTTGAGCTGACGGGGCGTGATTTCGCCACTTCGATAAAGCCGGCCGTCCTCAACCGTACCGAAGCGTTTTGGCACGCGCGAATCGTGATAAATCCACGCGCCTACGCCGCCGGCCGCCGCTACCAATGCGAACGTAAGAATGAGGCCGGTGCGCGAAATGCGCCCTGATCGTCGGCACGTTTGTTTCGGCTGGCTTTCGCCCACGCCGCAATCATCCGGGGCGGCGGCGAAGTTGGCAAGCAGCAGGCGGCGGCCTCACCTGTTCGCCGGATGAACACGAGCCGCGCCGCAGGCCACTTGTGCTAACATCCGCAGTTCGAATGCCCCAAGGAGCCTCCGATGCCCGGTGATGTCGCGTTCATGGAAAAGCTCGTCGCGCTATGCAAGCGGCGCGGGTTCATCTTCCCGTCGAGCGAAATTTACGGCGGGATCAACGGTTTATGGGATTACGGCCCGCTGGGCGTCGAGCCGAAGCGCAACATCAAGAACGTCTGGTGGCAGGACATGGTCGTTAACTCGCCGAACGGACCGGACGGCAAAGAGATTCAGATGGTCGGGCTGGATTGCTCAATCGTCATGAACTCATTTGCACTCGCGCATGGTAGAATTGGGTGAGGAGACGATCATGAGCGCGGACTTCGCGTGGCTAGTGGAGCATAGCCATGAGATCTATGAAAAATACGCCGGGAAATGCATCGCCGTCTTGAACGAGGAGGTCATCGGCGTGGGCGACACGGTGTTGGAGGCTGCGAAACAGGCCGAGGAGAAACACCCGGGAACAAACTACATCCTCGATTACGTCGACACGGTAGATCGAGTCTGATGGCCACATTCGCCTGGAAGAATCGCCCCACTCGACACTTCGGCGAGCAATGGTGTCCGTATGCCGATGTTCGACTCGCCGACGCGAGCGGACGATTGCGAGATTTTTCATTTCAGATCGACACGGGAGCGATTGTCTCGCTGCTGCCGCAGCCCGCGGCGGAATTGCTCGGAATCGACTTGCAAAAAGGCCAGCCAATCGAACTCACGAGCGTGGGCGGCGCGCCGGTGAAGTGCTTCGTTCATCAGGTTCCCGTTCAATTCGGCAAGGAAGAACCGCAA
Source organism: Phycisphaerales bacterium (assembly GCA_016795025.1). GTDB lineage: Bacteria > Planctomycetota > Phycisphaerae > UBA1845 > Fen-1342 > JAEUIR01. Next base: position 4,272 of record JAEUIR010000203.1, on the reverse strand, counting down.
CCGGTGCGGTTTGCATTCGCGATGGCCGATCGCGTTCCTCATTTGCTGGGACGCGTTGATTTGTTGGATCGACTGCAGATCGACCTAGATGCCTCGTTGGAAGAGACGCGAATCACCGCACCTTGGTTGAACGAACGCGAACGAGTACTTTGGCGTCACTTTATTGCAGTTGAGGCGACAATCATCGGGAAATGGCAGCAACATCCGCTGCCTGAACCCGTTGACGAAGCAGCACGGCGATTTCTGAACCGCGCCGATCAGCTCGTCGCCGCCGGCGCCGGACTCATGAAATTGCATTTAGATTTTGAATTGCCGCTCGTCATCCGTTCGCTATTTGAATTGTCAGTGCAATTTGAATATCTTATGAAGGATCCAGTACTAAGAGCCACACTTTATCTTGAGTACAAACACGTCACGAAGTTTCGCATGATGCAGGCGTGGACTAACCTCCCTGGAGAATTCGGAAATAGGGTGCGAAATTCGTCTTTCCGAAAAAACGGCGAGCAAAGAAACAGGCTTGAATATGAACGCGTCAAACAAACCTACATGATGCGAAATGACGCGAATCGAGTGCGATCTCACTGGTACGCAGGAAATCTCAAGCAGCTTGCCGCAAAAGTGGATCGAGGCGCGGAGTACGACGCGATTTACGGCCTGTACAGCGCATGGGCGCATGGCGATTCATGGACAAGTGAGATGCTGCATGCGCCGCACGGCAAACTATGGGCCGGAGTCTTCCCGTACTGGGCGCGGTTGTTGATACGGATCGCAGACGCCAAGAAGATCATCTTGTCCGGCGAAGCATATGAATCGCTGGTAATTTGTGCAAAGGGTTGAACCTCGTAACGGAGTTGCAATCGTATGCCCGGTGATGTTGCATTCATGGAAAAGCTGGTTGCGCTGTGTAAGCGGCGCGGGTTCATCTTCCCGTCGAGCGAAATTTACGGCGGGATCAACGGCTTCTGGGATTACGGCCCGCTGGGGGTTGAGCTAAAGCGCAACATCAAGAACGCGTGGTGGCAGGATATGGTCGTCAATCCGCCGAACGGGCCGGATGGAAACGAGATTCAGATGGTGGGGTTGGATTGTTCGATCATCATGAATCCCAAGGTGTGGGTTGCGAGCGGACATGCGACGGGATTTAGCGATCCGATGGTGGATTGCAAGGCATGTAAAGCGCGTTTTCGAGCAGACCAATTTCGTGTGGTCGCACTAACTGCGGACGCCTTTTCGGACACTGCGGCTGGCTCACAGACTTTTGTATTCTCTGGCTACGGGGCACGCGATGAGGTTCTTGAGGCCAACAGAAAAAAAGTGGAGAAAATTGCCAAGGCTCAGGGTGGAGACAATGTTCTAGAGATACGTACCTTCTTGGACGTTAGGCCAAGCGCCCGAGCTTTTGTACCGTGCCCTGAATGTGAACAGAGAGGCCACCTGACCGACCCGCGGTCCTTCAACCTGATGTTCAAGACTTTCGTTGGTGCGATGGAAGACGCCTCGGCCGAGGCTTGGCTCCGTCCTGAAACTGCGCAAGGCATCTTCGCCAATTATAAGAACGTCCTCGACACAAGCCGCGTCAAGATTCCGTTCGGCATTGCACAAATCGGCAAAGCCTTTCGTAACGAGATCAATCCGCGCAACTACACCTTCCGCTCGCGCGAATTTGAACAGATGGAGATCGAGTACTTCTGTCGCGATGAGGATTCGATGAAGTGGTACGAGTTCTGGCGCACTACGCGCTACCAGTGGTACGTCGGACTCGGACTCAAGAGCGAAAAACTGCGCCTCCGCGATCAGACCAAGGAAGAACTCGCTCACTATTCACGAGCCTGCGCAGACATCGAATACCTGTTCCCCTTCAGCGACGAGCACCAGGAGCTCGAAGGCTGCGCCCATCGCGGCTGTTTTGACCTGACGCAGCACATGCAGCACAGCGGCGCGGATTTGAACTACTTCGAGGAAGAGCTATGGGCCAAGTTTCTCGCCGAGCGCAAGGCCCGCGGCGAGCCGGAGCTCACCAAGGATCAGAAATCCGAGATCGCCGGCAAGCCGCCGTATCGCTATCTGCCGACCGTCATCGAGCCGTCGGCCGGCGCGGACCGGGCGACGCTCGCGTTCCTGTGCGAAGCGTACACCGAAGACCAAAAGCCCGACGCGAAGGGTGCCATGCAGACGCGGGTTTACATGCGCTTTCACCCGCGGCTGGCGCCGATCAAGGCCGCGTTTCTGCCGCTGGTCAACAAGGACGGTATGCCCGAACTGGCCGAGAAGCTCTATCGCGACGCGAAGAAACACTTCAACGCTTTTTACGATGACAGCGGCGCGATCGGGCGGCGCTATTATCGTCAGGACGAAGCGGGCACGCCGTATTGCGTGACGATCGACGGCGACACGATCGGCGCGACGAACGCGCAGCATCCCGGCACGGTGACGATTCGCGACCGCGACACGCTCGAACAGGTTCGCGTGAATCACACGCGCGTGATTGACTGGCTGCGGGAGAAAATCGGCGTCTAGCGCCTTCTCCGGGAAGGCTGTCGACCGATGCCGGGAAGCGCGGGCATCCTGTCCGTGCGAACTACGGGCTGGAAGCCCGCACTCTCCAGTTTGCGCCGCGAAACGCCGCTGCTTCCAGATCGATCAGCGTGGAGCCTTGAATGTCTGAATTTACGTTCCGCACGGCCGGCGAATCACACGGTCCGGCGCTCACCACGCTCATCGAAGGCTTTCCCGCCGGCGTGCGCGTCGATCTCGATCTCATGAACCATGAACTGCGCCGCCGCCAGGGCGGTTATGGCCGCGGCGGACGAATGAAAATCGAACACGACGCCGTGACCGTGCTGGCCGGCGTGCGGCGCGGCGTCAGCACCGGCATGCCGATCGTGCTGCAAATCATCAACCGCGACAGCCGGCTCGACGAAGCCCCACCGCTGCATCGGCCGCGCCCCGGCCACGCCGACTTCGCCGGCGCGATGAAGTGGCACAGCGATGATTGTCGGGATGTGCTGGAACGGGCCAGCGCGCGCGAAACCGCCGCGCGTACGGCGGCCGGCGCGCTCGCAAAACTCCTGCTGGCCGATTTCGGCATCGCGGCCGTTGGGTTCGTTTGCTCGATCGGTGAAGCGAGCGCGACGCTCCCCGACGCTGCGAGCGGGGACGTGGCCGCACTGGTCGCGGCGCGCGACGCAAACGACATGTACACACCGGACGCGACCGCAGTCGAGCCGATGCGCGCGGCTATTCGCGCCGCCAAGCAGGCGGGGGATACGCTCGGCGGCGTGGTTGAGACGCGCGTGTTCGGCGTTCCGCCGGGCCTGGGAAGCTGCGCGTCGTCGCAGCAAAAGCTCGACGGCCGCCTGATGCAGGCGGTCGGCTCGATTCAGGCGATCAAGGGCGTCGAGATCGGCCTGGGTTTTGCGGCCGCACGACTGCCCGGCAGTCAGGTTCATGACGCGCTGTATTTTGATGCGGCCCGGCCGGCGGCGCACACTTTCGGCTACTACCGAAATACAAACCGGGCCGGCGGGCTCGAAGGCGGCATGACCAACGGCATGCCGATCGTCGTTCGCGCGGCGATGAAGCCCATCGCGACGCTGATGCAGGGGTTGGACAGCGTCAACCTGCAAACGCGGGCGCCCGAGCGCAGCGACTACGAGCGCAGCGACGTTTGCGCCGTGCCGGCATGCAGCGTGGTCGTCGAAAACGTCGTCGCGTTTGAAATCGCCCGAGCATTCATGGACAAGTTTGGCGGGGACACACTGAGGGAAATACGCGCGGGGTGGGACATCTATGTCAGCGGCGAACGCTGAAGAAGCAGCGCGGAACGATGAGCGATCCCGGGAAACGGTTCGCTCACGTCGCAAACGGCGAACTCCGCCGATGCTTCGCTTCGGGAAGCATTTCTGAGCCGATAGGCCGCGGGTTTCAGCGTGGGGTGTTCTCCACGCGCCCCAGTCGCCGAGGGCCGCCGCGAAATGTCAGCCAACCGTCACCTTTCACTGCCTTGCGTGCGGCATCACGAGATTTTGTCTCCGCCGGTTCGCCGCGCAGCGCATACGCTCGACCATAATTGTCGCGCTGCCTGAGTTCCTTGTAATCCGAAACGCCGCGGCCGATCACGACGAACACATCCAGCCGGCCGTCACTCGTGCCGGAGCACAGTCAACGGAGGCTGCCCGAGCAGACGGTACGTACTGAGGAATCCCACGACCAGGGTGAGCAACACGGTGCAGCCCAGCCCAATGCCCAGCAACGACGGTTCCAGCGACCAAG
>JAEUIR010000202.1 GCA_016795025.1 Phycisphaerales bacterium | reverse complement strand
CACGTCGATGCTGCTGATCACAATGCCGCTCGCTTGCGCTTTCGCGCAAAGCGGCCCGAATGGATTTGCGCCGGGGAATGTTTTCCTGACCGAAACGGGCGCGGAGGGCTGTCGCGCGCAACGAAGTTGGATTCGCGAGTTTGATCCATTGACAGGCGAGTCCTGGTTAATTGCGGATTATTTCGATGGTCTCTGCGGCAATAGCGGTCTGGCGTTCACGCCGGACGGTTCGCGCTTGCGCGTGCTGAATCTTTCGAGCAATGACGTGATGGATTTCGACAGCAATGGCATAGGCGCGATCGTGTACGACTCCAGCCATGGACTCGGCGGGCCATTCGGTGGGAATGGCCTGGCGTGGGGCAGAGAAGGGAACTTCTTCGTCGCGAACGAGTATTCGCAGCAGGTATTACATTTCTCGCCGGATGCCCAGCAGCCGGTCGTGTTGGCCGATCAAAACGATGGAATAACCGGCGGCGGAGGATTGGCAGTGATGTCCAACGGCGATCTGCTCCTCGCAGAGGATAGGCTATTAAGAATCACGCGGGCAGGGGTTGTGTCGGTCTTTGACCCATATTTCGTGCGTACGTATCCGGTGGCACGGACGCTCGCGAGGAGCAAGAATGGAACGATTTATCTAGGTGCCCGCCATATAAAGGGCGTCGGGTCTCAGATTCACAAGTACGAAAACGAGGATGTAAATTCCCGCCAGGTGATAGCTAATGGATTCAGCAGCTACAACTGGATGTCGATCGCGCTCTCTGAGGACGAATCGGTATTGTATGTCGTGGACAACTGGAGCTTATATTCCGTCGATTTGACCACATACGAGCGTCGCCTGCTATTTACTGTTCCGGCCGATGAGAGAGAAGCCAGCCTCGGCCGCGGCATCGCCGTCTACAAAGCCCCCCAGCCCGGCGATATGAACTGTGACAACTGGGTGAACAATTTCGACATCGATCCGTTCGTCCTCGCGCTTACCGATGAAGCGGGATACCAGGCGCGTTTCGGCTGGTGCGACCGCACCCGCGCCGACGTCAACCGCGACGGCACGATCGACAACTTCGATATCGATGCGTTCGTCGAAGCCGTCGTGGGCGACACCGGCGAGTAGCGCCGCGCCGTTTGCGGCGAATGAGAGATCTGCAACGAACCGTCAGGCCAGCTCGCGGTAATTGCGGCTGGTGCTCTGTCAAAGTTGAACTGGCGGGTGGTTTCGAACCGGCGGGACGCCGATGCTCCCCGGCAATTTGAGGTTGACGGAGCACTAGCTTACTTTCCGCGGTCAGGCCTTCACGACGCGGCCGCGGGGCAGGCCGCGCAGCTTGCCGCAAGCGTTTCGCGTATCGATGACCAGCTTCGCATGCCTCGCCACCAGCTTGTAATCAACGTTGCTGTGATCCGTCGAAATCAGCACGCAATCAAACTTCTTCAACGTCGCGGCATTGAGGGCCACGCTCTTGAGGTGCGTGATATTGTGCTCACGCATCGGCTTGGCCTGCGGGATGAACGGGTCATGGTACGCCACACTCGCTCCCCGCTTTTGCAGCAGCTCGATCAGCGTGACCGACGGCGATTCGCGCACGTCGTCCACGTCCTTCTTATACGCCAGGCCGAGCACCAAAACGCTCGAACCCTTCAGCGGCTTGCCATGTTCGTTGAGCGCTTCCGCGACGCGATTGATGACGTATTCCGGCATGGCGGTGTTGATTTCGCCGGCCAGCTCGATGAAACGCGTGGTGACGCCGAATTCGCGGGCCTTCCAGCTTAGATAGTAAGGATCGATGGGGATGCAGTGGCCGCCGAGCCCCGGACCGGGATAAAATGCCTGAAATCCGAACGGCTTGGTTTTTGCCGCGTCGATCACTTCCCACACGTCGACGCCCATGCGGTCGAACGTGACTTTCAACTCGTTCACCAGCGCGATGTTGATGCAGCGATAGACGTTTTCGACGATCTTCGCAGCCTCGGCAACTTCGCAACTCGATACGGGAACGACCTGCGTAACGACCTTTGCATAAAGTGCGACGGCGATTTCCTTGCTGCGCGGGCCGAAACCGCCGCAGACCTTCGGAATCGTATTAGTGGAAAAATCCTTGCGCCCCGGGTCTTCGCGCTCCGGCGAAAACGCGAGGAAATAGTCCTTTTCAACTTTCAATTTCGTGCGATCAAGCAGGGGTTTAACGACTTCGCGCGTCGTGCCGGGATAGGTCGTCGATTCGAGAATCACAATCTGGCCGGCGCGGAGCGTCTTGGAGATCGTCTCGGCGGTCCCTCGGACGTAGGTCATGTCGGGTTCGCGCATTTTGTCGAGCGGCGTCGGCACGCAGATGATGATCGCGTCCGGCTCTTTGAGCTTCGACATGTCCGTGGTCGGCACAAACTGCCCGGTGGTGATCGGCGTCTTGAACAAATCGGGCGGAAGATGATGAATATAGCTCTTGTGGGCCTTGAGCATTGAGACCTTTTGCGGATCCACGTCGAAGCCGATGACTTTGAAGCCCGCGCGGCAGAATTCGCGTACCAGCGGCAAGCCGACATAGCCCAGCCCGATGACGCCGACTACGGCCGTGCAGTCGTTCACCTTGTTGAGCAGGGACTGTGCGAGGTTTTTTCCGCCGGCGGCCTTGGGACGGGCGGTCTTGGATTTGGACGCAGTCGCTTTGGCCTTGGCCATGACGAAAAATCTCCGGATTATCGAACGCGCAAAATCGTATCGGGTCAGGTTTTGTAGCGGACAGTGATATTGTCGGCAAGTTTTTTGGCGGCTCTGCGGAAGTCCCGGCTTGGGTCCGCCGTAGTTTCGGGGGACGCGCTGTAAAAGCCGTGCGTCGCGGTGGGTAAAAAAAAAAGGATGCATGGGTCCAGATTTAGCCTTGACGGCAAAAGGACCGATGTTATAATGGATATGTAGGTCTATATATCTGTTTTATCGCGATTGGAGCGAATCACATGACATCCGCTCAAGTTGCCGTCATCCGAACCACTGCTCGGCGCGAGAGCATCGCCCTCGGCATCGCCTTCGCACTCAATGCCGCCGTCGTCGTTCTGGCTTACGTCCTCGTGATGGGCGGAACGGCCGTCTCGGTTTGGCTGACGCCGCGGCCGCGGCCGGCGTATCACGAGCGCGTCTTCGCAAAGCCGGCCCAAGAGCAGATTGCAGCTGGCGTGGCCGAGCACGGACGCGACATCTTCCGAACCATCTGCGCCGCGTGCCACGGTCCGTCCGGCTATGGCGTGCAAGGCTTGGGCCGCGATCTGGTTCACAGCGACTTCGTGGCGGACCTGGACGACGCGGCGCTGGTCGCGTTTTTGGAACAGGGGCGCCCGGCGGATCATCCGCTGAACCAGACAAAAGTCACCATGCCGCCCAAGGGCGGCAATCCCGCACTGACTGCTGAGGATCTGAAGTCAGTCGCGAGCTTCGTTCGCGGTATGCAGGATCCGCGCCGCATGCCGGAGCTCGCCCCCTGGGCACCGAAGCCCGTGCAGGTGACGCAGGCCGACAAGGATGCGGCGCTCGCAGCCGCCGGCGGTGACGCCGAGCTGGCCGGTTACATTGCGAGCGGCAACAAGATTTTTCACTCGGTGTGCGTGGCTTGCCATGGACAAGGCGGCGTCGGGATTTCCGGCAACGGCAAGCCGCTGGTGAATAACCCGTTTGTTCAATCGCTCGACGATGACGGGCTGCTCGCTTTCGTGAAGCAAGGCCGCGCGCCTTCCGACCCCAAGAATACAACGGGCATTCAGATGCCGCCCAAAGGCGGCAATCCCGCGATGTCCGATGACGACATTCTCGATGTGATTTCGTACGTGCGCACGCTTCAGCCCGCCAAGTCGGTGACGCAAGCCGGAAAGTAGGACAAATCTTGCACGAATCGCGCCCGCGTGTGGCGTCTCATTCGTGCTCGCAGGAGATAGGCAATGAATCGATCACTCACACATCCCCGCACCCGCATCGCATGGCCCGCGATTTTCGCGGGCGGAGCGCTGCTCGCCTCGCTCACGCCGGAGGCGCTGGCGCAGCAGGAAGGCCGTCGGCGCCGCAGCGGCGCCGAAGAAGCCAAGCCGGTTCAGCTCACAACCGAGCAAGTGGCACAAATCACAAAGATCGCCAACGAGCGCAAGCTGAACGTTGACGATCTGTTGGCGGCGGCCAAGACATTCATGCCCAGCGGGCGGCACGACGACTATGTTTTGTTTTCATCGGGCGGACAGAGCGGACAGGTGTTTGCGATCGGCGTGCCGAGTATGCGATTGCTGCGGTCGATCGCGGTGTTTACGCCTGAATCGTGGCAGGGCTACGGCTTCAGCGGCGAGCAGGATCAGGTGCTCGACTCCATGAAAATCAACGGAAAGCCGGTGCATTGGGGCGACACGCACCACCCGGCGCTGTCGGAGACAAAAGGCGAATACGACGGCCAGTTTCTCTTCATCGGCGACAAGGCCAACGCGCGCGTCGCGGTGATCGATCTGCGCGACTGGGAGACCAAGCAGATCGTCAAGAACCCGCTCACCATCAGTGATCACGGCGCGGCGTTCGTCACGCCAGACACCGACTATGTGATCGAAGGCGGACAATACGCCACCGTGCTCGGCTATGGCTACGCCCCACCGGAGGAATACAAAAAGTCATATCGCGGCATGGTGACGATGTGGAAATTCGACCGCGCCAAGGGCCGCATCGACTTGGCGCAATCGTTCGCGCTGGAGCTGCCGCCATACTGGCAGGATCTCGCCGACGCCGGCAAGGTCGCCAGCGATGGATGGTTTTTCATTAACTCATTCAACAGCGAGATGGCCACGGGCGGCGTCGAAAAAGGTAATCCGCCGTTCGAAGCCGGCGCCAGCAAGCGCGACATGGACTATCTGCACATCGTGGATTGGAAAAAAGCCGAAGCTGCATTCAAGGCCGGCAAGGCGGAAAAGATCAACAACTTCCCTGTGTTGAAGCTGGCGACACTGGCGGCCGATGGCATTCTGCACTTCGCCCCCGAGCCGAAAAGCCCGCACGGGGTCGATGTAACGCCCAATGGGCAATACATGGTTGTCGCCGGCAAGCTCGACCCGCACGTAACGGTGTACTCGATCGACAAGATCAAAGCGGCGATTGCGGACAAGAAGTTCTCGACGAAGGATGAGTTCGGCATTCAGGTGCTGGATTTCGACGCGGTGAAAGAGGCGCAGGTCGAGCTGGGACTCGGGCCGTTACACACCCAATTCGATAACAAAGGCTATGCGTATACGTCGTTGTTCCTCGATTCGGCCGTAGCGCGCTGGACGCTCGGCGGCGATTATGACAAGCTCAATGACGATCAGCCCTGGAAACTCGTCCAGAAGACGCCGGTGCAATACAACATCGGGCACCTTTGCGCGGCCGAGGGCGACACGGTCAGCCCCGACGGCAACTATCTGATCTCGATGTCGAAGTGGTCGGTGGATCGTTTTCTTCAGACCGGTCCGCTGCTGCCGCAGAATTTCCAGCTTCTCGACATTCTTCTGCCGGGCACGAGCATGCCGGTCATTTATGACAGCCCGATCGGCGTGGGCGAGCCGCACTATTGCCAGATGATCAAGGCGGACAAGCTCCAGAGTTGGAAGGTTTACCCGGAGGTCGGTTGGAATCCGCACAAACAAGCGCTCGACCCGAACGCGCCGAAGAAGGGACAGGAAGGCGTCAAGCGCGACGGTAACAAGGTGCTGGTGAGCATGACGGCCGTCCGCAGTCACTTTACGCCGGAGCATGTTGAGGTGAACGAGGGCGATGTGGTGACGTGGCGCATCACGGCGATGGAGACCGCGCCGGACGCGACCCACGGTTTCTGCATCGGCGCGTACAACATCAACCTATCTCTCGAACCCGGTGAGTACGGCGAGTTCACCTTCACCGCCGACAAAGCGGGCACGTATCCCTTCTATTGCACCGAGTTCTGCTCGGCGCTGCACCTGGAAATGATGGGCTACCTGCACGTGAAGCCCAAGAGCGCCGCGGCCGCGCCTGTCATCGACGCGCCGGCAACGGCGGCCAAGTAGTCAGTTAATCGCGCGTCCGCGTCATAAGGCACGGGCTGACGCTCCCGCCGGTTGGCCTCGCCCGGCGGGAGCCCGGATCGGAGATTCAAATGTCCAGTTTCATTCAAACACTGATTGGGCCGCGCGTACCGCTGGAGGAACTGCGGGCGCATCGCGGTCGATATCTGACGCCCACGCTGATTCTGATGATGGCGCGGGTCACGCTGCTGGTGTCGATTTTCTTCCCATACTGGCACATGGAGCTCGTCGCGCCGCAATACCCGAATGGCTTGTTTCTGACGGCTTACGTCAACAATCTTGCCGGAGACGTGCGCGAGATCGACGGGCTGAACCACTACATCGGCATGCGGCCGCTCGGCGAAGCGGCGGCGTTCGAGCGTACGGCGAGCGTGTGGGTGATCATCGCAATGTTTCTGATGGTGGAAGGCGCGGCGTTCGTGCATAGCAAGTGGGCGGTGCTGATGGCGCTGCCGGCCGTGAGCTTCCCACTTGGTTTCATCGCGGACCTGCATTTCTGGATGAAGTCTTTCGGCCTGAATCTCGACCCGGGCGCGCCGCTGTCCTCATCGGTGAAACCGTTTGTGCCGACGGTGATCGGCGAAGGCGGCATCGGACAGTTCAAGACGTTCGCCGAATTCGGCGTCGGATACTGGCTGGCGATCGCATGTGCCGTGCTGACGATCATCGGATTCTATTTCCACCGCCGCGCGTATCGGCCGGTGTACATGCAGATGCGGATCGCGCGGCCGGGCGCGGCAGCGGGAAAACGACGCGGCTGATCATCGGCG
>JAEUIR010000201.1 GCA_016795025.1 Phycisphaerales bacterium | reverse complement strand
GCCGGCCCGCGCCCGGGTTAGGTCATCTTCGGTCTTCCAGTGCGCGATGATCTGGTTCTTCGCGCGTTCTGTTTCATCAATTGTCAAGTCCTCACCGATGCGCTCGATCTCGCGCAGCAAGGTTTGATATGTCTTGTTGCAACGCTCAGGCGTGGTGCTCGCGCCGAGATGAATCACGCCCACACCACGCGGCTGCTCATGCCATGCGCCGACCCAATACACGAGTCCCTGTTTCTCTCGCACCTCGGTGAACAGTCGGCCGCTCATCCCGCCCGCCAAAACGCCGATTAACACCTGCTCGGTGGCGAAATCCGGATGATCCCTTGGCGTACCGAGCATGGTGATGGCGATGTACTGCTGCTTGAGATCTTTCATTCGATGCTGGCGCTGCGACTCGAAGTGAATCGGAATCGCCGCTCGTCCGGCACGAGCAGAACTGCCGAAATCCGCGAAATTCCGTTCAATAGCCGCGGCAAGCCGCTCGACGTCCACCGCTCCGGCCACGGCGCATTGCAACCGTCCGGCGTGATAGCAGTTCTTCCAATGTTCGCGCACGCTTGCGGGCGAGATGTTCGTCAGCGACTCGGCGTCGCCGCCGGCGTGCCGTCCCAGAACCGGGCCGAGCGTTAAGCGCTGAATCATCACCCGCACAAGATCACCAGGATCGTCTTCCAATTGCTTTAAGTCCTGCTGTGCCAACTCAAGCGCAACGGAAACAGCCTCGTCGGGAAATGTCGGCCGGCACAGCATCTCGGCCACAAGATCAATCGCCCGCTCGACAAACTCGGGAAGGCAAAGCGCTCGGACCACCATCGACTGGCGACCGGTGGATGTGCCCCACTGAATGCCGCACGCGTCGAAGGCGTCGGCGAGCGCTTTGCCGTCGAAATTACGCGTGCCCTTGCTGAGCGTATGCTCAACGATTGTTGCTTGGCCGCCGCGGTCCGGCGGATCATCAACTGCGCCGCTGAGCAGGCGAAACGCAATGGCCACGGTTGAGCGATCCGGCAGCACGTCAGCGGCGAACTCCGCGCCGCAGGCGAGATCGCGGTGGAACAACTCGACGGGGGCGGGGAGCGTTGTTGTCATCGTGGACGAATCGTATCGGGGTGACGCGCCGCCGAATAGCGGCGCGGCGAATGAAAGTGCGAACGGGCCGAAGTTCGCAAGACGAGCGCGCCGCGAGCTTGCTCACAAATCGAGACGCGACGAGTTCGAGCAGGAATCAACGGTCGGACCGGCGGACGCGATGCACGGAGTACTTTGTTTCGTAGATGTCCTGCGAAGTGCGAACGGCGTGCAACGTGGCGAGGATAATCCATAGGTCTAGCCGCGGGCTGATGCGCTCGACGTACTGCACGTCGATTTCGAGTTTTTCTTCCATGGGGATCGCGGCACGCCCGCGAATTTGCGACAGGCCGGTCATTCCCGGCTTCACCAACAGCCGCCCGCGCTGCCGCTCGTTCCACTCGACGATCTGTTGCACGTAAAGCGGCCGCGGACCGACAAGCGACATTTCGCCGCGCGCGACGTTGATGAGCTGCGGTAATTCATCGAGACTGGTTTCGCGAAGCCAGCGGCCAAGCGGGGTTATGCGCGGGTCTTCGCCGGATTGCGGCGAGTCGCCATATGGATCAGCATCCAAGCGCATCGTGCGAAACTTCAGCACTCTGAACGGACGGCCGTTGAGCCCGGCGCGAAACTGGCTGAAGAGCACTGGTCCCCGGCTGTCGCGCCGAATGCGTATGGCAATCCAAGCCAATAGCGGTGCGAGCAGGGCCAGCGCCGCAATCGCGAGAAAGCGGTCAACAAGATCTTTCAGCAGCAGATAAGAGGGGCGAACCGGACGAATGACGGGCGCGGGGTCGATGCCGGGGGCGCCTCCCGAAGTAATCGTTGGTTGCGTCGCGTTCATTCGCATCCGGATGGAGCAGCCGATGTTTGCGATAGCGGCCGCAATGGCGCATACGTTACCAGTTATCGGTTGGTTCCGCGGCGGGAATTCAAGCCAGCCTCACAACGGGTTGAGAAGGAGGCCGTGATCAATTGTTGCGTGCGTCGCAGACTGAATCTGAACACAGCGGCCGGCTGGATTGTCCAATCCACGCCGGCCGCTGGTCTGGTCACACAGGAATAGACGTCACACATTTCTGACGCGATTATCGCGGCGCGGACTCGCCCTCGGCGCGCTCGTTCTTTGCGCCTTGCGTCTTCTCGCCCTCGCCGGCTTCGGCGCGCTCCGCGCGCGGACGGCGTTCGCCGCCGCGGTGATTGCGCGTCAGCGCCTGCTCGAATTCGCGCTTCTGGTCGGATTTCAGAATTTCGATAATCTGCTGCTTCACGCGCTCGCCGGCTTCAGTGCGCGCCTCGCGGCTGCGCGCCTCACGTTCGAGCTGCCGCGCCGCGTCGCGAATCTCCTCAAACCGGGCTTCCTGCTCGTCGTCCATGCGAATGCGCTGCGCCGCTCGGATCACATCGCGAATTTCGACGCCGCCGTCGCGCGCCGAACGTTCGGCATCGCGGCCTCCACGGTTGTTCCGTTCGCGGAATTGAGCCAGCGCCTGCTTTTGATCGTCGTTCAAAATCGGCTCAAGCTGCGTGTAGAACTCGTTGGCGGCCGCTTCGTGACTGGCGCGACGCTGCTCGAATTCGGCTTCCATTTCCTTGACTCGTGCGTCGTCGCCGCTCTCTCGCGCGCTGCGATACTCGTTCATGCGCTGACGCCAGGCCTCGGGATTGTTGTCAGCCTCAAACTTCACGCGAAGATCTTCGGCGAGGCGGTCAAACGTCGCCCGCTGCGAATCGTCCAGATTCAACTGGCGGCGCAGCTCATCAGCGCGCTCGGCCATGTCCATCGGCCCGCGCCGTTGCTGAAAACGCTCGCGCATTTCGGCGAGTTTCGTGCGCTGGTCGTCGCGAAGAATGGTGTCGACTTCGGCGAACATCTGCTCCATTCGCGTCCGGCCCTGCTCGCGAAACTCGCGCATCTGCCCGCGCAGCTCCTCGACTTTGGCGTCGTCGCCAGCCTCGCGGGCTTCACGCATCTGCTCGAACACGCCGCGCATTTTCTCGCGCGGGTCAACGCCGTCGGCATCGGGCTGCGGGCGATACTTCGCGACAATCTCGTCGAATTTCGCTTGCTGCGCATCATCCAATTCAAGTTCGCTCGCGACGCGCCGGGCCATCGCCTCCGGGCCGCCTCCGCCTGGACCACCGGGGCCGCCCGACCCGAATTCACGCTCGCGAACCACGCGGCGACGCTGACCGCTTTCGTCGGCTTGATCTTGCGCCCAAGCGGCCGGAGCGATCAGTCCGGCGATAAACAGAAACCCAAGAATTCCGCGACGCATACAGTTCCTCCAAGTGGTTGGCCGGCTCACGTTGCACAGACTGCAAATGCCGATCAATCTGAGTGAAACAGGTTCATATGGTTCATCGGACTCGTCAAGGTGAAAAACGTCGCCACGGCGATTTGATTGGTTGAAATCCGCGTCATGGCGATTGCTCTCCTAGTGTGGTCTTATAATAAACAAGTTTTGTGACGCAAATGATGATTTGCAACGGATCTAAGTTCTATTTGTCTGAATCCTGCGTGTCTCGGGATTGACAATGTGAAAGAAATATGTAGCATAGGCTACATCGTGTTTACTTTCGTACAACCCGTGGCCGATGGAATATTCTGTTGAAGCCGCGATTGGATTTCCTAATGATTGTTCAAAGCAACCCGCACGCAGTTCGCACGATCAGTACATTGGTTAGTGTCGGCGTTGTCGTTCTGCTTGCCATCGGTTGCGAGCGGACACCGATCGCGACGGCCGCCGAACAGAACGCCCGCCCGCTCGTTGTTTGCACGACGACGATGATCGCCGATCTGGCGCGCCAAATCGGTGGCGACCGCATTCAGGTTGTGTGTGTGATGCCACCCGGCACCGACCCGCACATTTACGAACCTCGGCCTGCGGACAGCGTCGTATTCGGAAAAGCCGCGCTGGTGCTTTACAACGGGCTGCACCTTGAAGGCAAGATGCTTCAGATCATCGAGAACGCGGGGGCGCGTGCCGTCGCGCTCGCGGAAGACGAGCGTATCAAGGTCCGCGAATCGACCAGCGCGAAAGGGGCGCCTGATCCGCATTGCTGGTGGAATGCTAAATACTTCATGGTTTTTGCCGAGCGGGCGCGAGACGCCCTTATCCGTGTCGATGCGAACGGTGCGGACGCTTATCGCTCGGCGACGGCGACATACTTGCAGCAGCTTGAACGCGCGGACGCGGATGTTCGCCGCATGCTTGAGCGAACTCCTACGGAGCAGCGCTTCCTCATCACGAGTCACGACGCGTTCTACTATTTCGGCGAAGCGTACGGATTGAAAGTCGATGCGGTCCTGGGAATCAGCACCGACGCCAGCGTTCGCGCGCTACGCCCCGACGAGTTGGCCCGTCTCGTAATCAATCACAGGATTCCGGCGATCTTCCACGAAACATCAGTGTCGCAGCAGCTCAATGACTTTGTCGATCGCGTTGTCGAGATTGTGCGTCGCTCCGGGCATGACGTGCACGTTCCAAGCGAGCCGCTATACAGCGACAGCCTTGGTTTGCCGGGCACGCCCGCAGAGACGTACATCGGGGCGCTGCGTGAGAATGCCCGGATCATCGCGTCCGCGCTCTCTGTCCGGACAGCAACCGCTGCCTCGTCACAACCGATGGGAGCGGACGGCGGCCAATGACACGCGCCGAAAGATTGCCGCCCGGTGGCGGCGCGGAGTTCGCGCTCAGCGTCGAGAACGTGACGGTCACGTACCGAAACAAGCCTGTGCTGCGGCACGTTTCGATGAACGTCGGTCGCGGGCGAATGCTGGCCATTGTCGGCCCGAACGGCGCCGGCAAGAGCACACTGTTGAAAGCGATTCTCGGATTGGTGGAGATCGACAGCGGTACTGTGCGCGTTCTCGATCAGCCGCTTGCAGCGATGCGCCAACAAGTGGCATACGTACCACAGACGGACACGGCCGATTGGGATTTTCCAATCTCCGTGCGCGAGGTCGTGCTGATGGGGCGTTATGGTCGGCTCGGTTGGTTTGGACGGCCCGGCCCGGCTGATCAGACGGCCGTCACGCGAGCGCTCGAAACAGTCGGCATGAGCGACTTCGCCGATCGGCACGTGCGCGCGCTTTCCGGCGGGCAACAGCAGCGTGTGTTCCTAGCGCGAGCGCTCGCGCAGGAAGCGAGCGTGATGCTTCTCGATGAGCCGTTCGCCGGTGTGGACGCCCGCACCGAAACGGCGCTGTTCGGCCTCATGGACCGCTTTGCGGACGAAGGCAAGACGCTCATCGTGGTGAACCATAATCTGCAAGTGCTGCATCGATTCGATCTTGTGCTGCTTTTGAATCAGCGCGTGATCGCGTGCGGTCCGCCGGACGAGGTGGTGACGGCGGAAAAATTGCAGGCGACATACGGCGGGCGCATGAGCTTTGTCGATGAAGCGGAGCGTCAGATCACGGAGGGCCCGATTCATGCCCGGTGACTTGTCGCTCATGAGCTGCAGCGCGACTGCAATAGGGATGCTCGCGCAGACGACGGATTTCATCACATGGCAGGAGCGGCTGACCAGCCCGTTTTTGCATCATTCGCTGCAATTGCTCGCCAGCACCGTCATCGGCGGCGTTTTGGGATTGCTCGGATGCTTTGTGGTTCTGCGGCGCATGTCGCTAATCGGCGACGCGATTTCGCACGCGGTTCTGCCGGGCGTCGTGATCGCGTTTCTACTGGTCAGCACGGGCATCGCCGGACTGTTCATCGGCGCGCTGACCGCCGGAATCATCACCGCGGTCATGATTAACCTGGTGACGCGCTACAGCCGCGTGAAGGAAGACGCCGCGATTGGCATTGTGTTTACGGCCATGTTCGCGCTTGGCGTGGTATTGGTGAGCTGGCTGCCATCCGGCACGCACTTTGACATGAAGTGCTTTTTGTTCGGCGATCCGCTGGCCGTGCAGCGCGAGGACATGCTGATGATCGCGTTGATTGCGCCGACGGTCGTCGCGTTGGTGGCGCTGCTCTATCACCCGCTGAAGCTGATGTGCTTCGATTCGACGCTGGCGGTGACGATGGGCTTTCGCATCGGAATGCTGCACTACCTGCTGATGATCCTGCTTTCTGCGACGATCGTGGCCGCGCTGCGCAGCGTCGGCGTCATCATGGGCGTCGCGATGCTGATCACCCCCGCGGCTGTCGCGTATCAACTGACGAATCGATTGGCCGCGATGCTCATGACGGCGGCGTTCGTCGGCTGCATATCGGCGTTTAGCGGCATGTTCCTGGCGTTCCAGATTGATAGCCCGCCCGGGCCGACGATGGTATTGGTGGCCAGCGCGACGTTTTTGCTGGCGATGATTTTTGCGCCGGAGCGCGGCGTGCTCATCGCGTGGTTGCGGCGACACCGTATTCGTTTGCACATCATCGAAGAAGACGTGCTAAAGGCGCTGGTCCGTGCCGAGGAAGCGACCTCGGGCGGTCCAAGTTTGCCCGGCGCGACTGCAATGGCTGTGGTCCCGTCGGTGCATGGTGCGCGCAGCGAACGCGCTGCTCGTGCAAACAGCGTTGAGCTGAGCCATGCCGACTTAACCGCGGCGCTGCCGACCATGAACGCGCGCGAAATCCGCGGAGCGCTTGCGCGGCTGGCCGGCGCCGGACTCATTACGCTGAACGGGACGCGAAACGCCGGCAGTGCGTTGACCGACGCCGGTCGGTCGCACGCCACACATCTCGTGAGGTCGCACCGGCTATGGGAAACATATCTGGCGGCCGAAGGCGATGCGGCTGACATTCATGAATCGGCTGAGCGGCTTGAGCACGCCCA
>JAEUIR010000200.1 GCA_016795025.1 Phycisphaerales bacterium | reverse complement strand
ATAGATCACTCCGCGAGAAAGCTTGTCTCCGCTGGGGGGCAGTGACGATGTGTGGAATTTCCTGCTGCTCCCAAGCTCTGTCCCACCTGCTGCAGCAATTCACTCTCCGAAATCTTGAGAGATTCCAGTCATTGGCGCGGGATCACGGCGCACTTCAACGGGTTGGTAGCGCCGCGGCGTACGCGCGAAAGCCCGCCACTCGCTGGTAGTGTTGTGCTCATCGACTTTCTCCAGTTCGCGCAGCAGATGCACGAGGCAGTACTGTCGATCGGCCACGTCAATCGATTCGTACGCGCTGCGGCAAGCAAGGCCAGCGCGACCGCCTCGGAACCCAGCGCGTACAGTTCCTGCGCCGCGGCTTCGTCGCAGGCGCCCGTCCGCAACGCCGCCACCAGTTGCTCCAGCGCGCCAGAATGCACGGCCGTGCTGCGCATGCGTATGACATCCGCGCCTGCGCGCTCCCGGCGCAAGGGCTAAATCAAGGAAAAATCAGACAATCTTGCAGAAGGGTGAAGTGTTATCTTCCGGTAAGAAGCTGCACGAAGGGGTCAATGTCAAAGTTGTTCACGTCGCCGTCGCCGTTGATGTCCGCGCGGCTGCGGTCGCAATTCGGAAATTGCGCGGCGTATGCATCCGGATCGACCAGCGCGAGCACGAACGGGTCGATGTCGAAGTTGTTTGCGCTGCCATCGCAATTGATGTCGCCCGGCGCGCCGACGACCGTCATCGTGACGATCACGCTCGTCGCAGAGTATTGCACGGAAACTTCGGTGCCGGCCGGTGGAAGCACGTTCGCGAATTGCCCGCTAATCGAGCCGGCGGTCAGGATCGTGAAGGACTGGCCAATTTGCGGGCTGTAGCCATTCATGGCCGTGAGCCGCAGCGTGCCGCCGAGCGTGGCTGCCCCACTGATGGCCACCCGGTCGAACTCACCGTTGTTCACGCCCGCGAGTTGGATTTCGAGCGCCGCGCTCGCGCCTTGCGAATATGTGCCGTTGACTGTGAGCGTGCCGATGGCGTCGCCGGGCTGAAGCACGCCGCCCGAATTGGAAAGCGTGCCGCTGATCGTCCCCGCGCCCGTCATCGAGCCGCCATGAATCGCGAGCGGAGCGCTGCCCTGCAAGGTCGCACCGGACGCGATGCGCGTCGAACCGCCGGTCTGCGTGAAATTCGTGATCAGCAGCGTGCCGATTTGAATGTCAATGAGGCCGCTGTTGGTGAACGGCAGATTGGAGATTTGGAATACCCCGGCATGGACTGTTTTCCGAAGCAGGCTCGTGTTGCTCGCCGAGCACGGCGTGCCGCCGACATAGTTGAAGCCCCCAATCGATTGCAGATCGAGCATGCCATGATTAAGGATCGACGCGCCGCTGACCATCGAAACGCCCCCCGAGCCATCCACGATGGTCACCCCGCTGTTGACAAGACTTCGGTTGGAAAGGGTTTTCCCATTCGAAGAACTGAGCATGAGTACGGAACCGTTTGGAATCTCGGTGGCCCCGCCGTTGTTCATCGATCCGCTGCTCCACAACATGGATTCGCCGATTGTCAAATCACCAGGGCCGTTCAGATTCGCGCTCAAATCGACGTTGTCAAACGTGACATCATCCAGCAGATTTGTCGTGCCGTTCAAACGGGCGATGCCGTCTCCGGTGACGGACGAGCCGGCCGCGAAGTTGTAGTTGCCGAAGGCGAACTCGAGGACTGCGCCGGGCGCGAGCGTGAACGGGCCGGTCGAAACGCCGTTGTTTGACAGCCGCAGCGTGCCGGTCTGCACGTCGACGAGACCGTTGTTCGATAATGGGAGATTGCTGATGATCGACAGACCGTTCGTCGTTGTCTTGCGCATCGTACCGTTGTTCGTAAACGTGCAAGGCGTGCCGCCGGCGTAGTTGATGCTCGCGTCGCTGCGCAGCTCCAATGTGCCGGTATTGGTCAAGTCGGCGGCGCTGGCCAGTTGGAGACTGCCGTTGTCGTTCAGCGTCATCGAGCCATTATTCTGAATCCCGCGATTCGAAAGCGTCTTGGTGTTGGCAGTTGTCAGCGACAGAGGCACGCCGGCGGGAATGATGGTGGCCCCGCCGTTGTTCATCGAGCCGCTGCTCCACAACATGGATTCGCCGACGGTCAGATCGCCTGGGCCGTTCAGATTCACAGATAGATCGACGTTGTCAAACGTGACATCATCCAGCAGATTTGTAGTGCCGTTCAAACGGGCGATGCCGTCTCCGGTGACGGACGATCCGGCCGCGAAGCTGTAGTTGCCGAAGGCGAATTCGAGGATGGTTCCCGGCGCGAGCGTGAACGGGCCGGTCGAAACGCCGTTGTTTGACAGCCGCAGCGTGCCGGTTTGCACATCGACGAGGCCGTTATTTGTAAAAGGTAGATTACTAATGATCGACAGACCGTTGCTCATGGTTTTGCGGAGCGTGCCGCTGTTTAGGAACGTGCAGCCAGTGCCGCCCGCGTAGTTGATGCTCGCATCGCTGCGCAGCTCCAATGTACCGATGTTGGTCAATTCGGCGGCGCTGAACAAATTGAGACTGCCGTTGTCGCTCACCGTGGTCAGGCCAACGTTTTCCAAGCCGCGCGCCGACAGCGTTTTCGTGTTGCCTGTAGTGAGCGTTAGCGTCGAAGCCGCCGGAATGCGCGTCACGCCGCCGCCGCTCATACTCCCGCTCGGCCACTGCATCGTATGGACGACCCGCAGGTCGCCCGGGCCGACAAGGTTGTTCTGCAATTCGGTCTCGTCGATCTCTACGTTTGCGAGCAGATTTAAGCCGCCGTTGATCCGCACAACACCCAAGCCGGTGACCACGGTGCCAGCGCCGAAGTTGTAATTGCCGAAGGCGGTCTCGAACACCGTATTCGGCCACAGTTCAATCGGCCCGAAGCTCGTTCCGTTGTTGGACATGCGCAGCGTGCCCGAGAGCACCTCGACGTCACCGTAATTGTTGAAGGGCAGATTCGAGAGAATCGTTGTCCCGTTTGTGCCAAGCTTGCGAAACGTGCCGTAGTTCTCGAACGAGCAACCGATGCCGCCGCCAAAGCCGATGGTTGAATCCGCGCGGGCGACAAAGAAAGCGTTGTTGATGATCCTGGCTCCGCTGGCAAGCGAGATTCCGCCGGCGTCTTCCCACGTCGCCGCCTGGTCGAGGACGAGTTGCACAGCAGACAGCGACTTGGCGTTATTACCGTAAATTGCCAACTGGCTGGCGGCCGGCATTTGAAGTTGAACCGCTGTCGAGCTTGCGCTGAATCCGCCGCCGGTCCAATTCAGGCCGGCATGAAACGCCGAATTGGCGCGCAGGTTGATCGAGCCGTTCATCAGGAACGACCGCAGGCAATCGATGCTGTTAATGTCGGCGCCGCCGCCGTTCATGGTCGTGATGGCGCCGACTGGGATGATTACATTGGCGGTCGAGCCCGGAAATGGCAGCGGACACTGTGTGCCGCAGCCAAACGAGTCGAACCAATTATTCTGGCAGCCGTTTTGTCCCGCGCCGCAGGCGTTTGTGAAATTACAGGTTGCGAACCAATCGGGTGAGCCGCAAGCGTCGGTGAAAATGCTCTGAGCGGCGGCGTGGGGCGTGGTGATCAGGCCGAAAGCGATCAAAAGGCGTTTCATACGCTGGTTCTCCACAAAAATGGGTTGCGTAAGGTGGTTTACGCGAGGGAGGGGCGGTTGGATTTGGACAAATGCTGAATTTTGGCTTTGAGATTCTGGCGCGCGATGGAGGATGCATGCGCGTTATTGGCCGAATTACATTGCCGACGAGCGAACGACCGTCCTCACCGAGGCCGAGGTTCGAAGACGCCCCGCGCTTTGTGATCAGATCGGGTGATGGCTGTGCGCGTTATTGCGCACAACCTACCAGGAGCCACAACTGTGAGCGAGCGATCGCTTCGCAGCTCCGCGAAGCTCGGTCGGGTTGAAACACGCACTGACGCGGTTCTCGAAGGATTTTCACAGGTCGGCGACTTCCGCTTGCACCGACCGGCCTGCGGTAAATAAGCCCGCGTCCTGCGCTGAATTCGCATCGGCTGCTCGATCGCCGCGCGGCGGCTCCACGCGCCAGGCATCGCGGCCGGTCGCTGCGAGGTGCGAGATCAGATTCGCTGTGTATCCGTGCATCGCGCCGATGCTTTCGGCGCCGGTCGCGTCAATCGCCGTCAGAAGTCCCGGCCAATCAGCGTGATCCGACAACGCAAAGCCGCTGGAAACAGGAAACAACTGGTCCGCCGTATCGATCTTCGCCCAACCCGAGACCAGCGCGCTCGAAATGCGGCCGAGTTTTTTCAGCCAGGCGCGATCGCGTGACGCCGCGGGCGAGGCAATGACCAGCGCCCGGCCCCGTGTGGCGCGGACGCGATACGGTTCGACCAATTCGACGCGCGGCAGGGGGACACCGCTTGCGGCGTACGCTTCGACGAACCGCTGCGCTTCGGGAGTCACGTAGATCGGCCCAACGTTCGCATCGAGGTGCGCGAGCACACGTTGCGTTTTTCCAAGACTGTATGCGAAGAGCACGGTGGTGCGCTGATCGGCCTGATTTTCACGCCAGCGAGCGTGAATCGCCGCGACAACTTCATCCACCGCCGGCCAGATTGTCCCCGGCAGGGCGAACGTGGACTCCGTGATGAACGTGCGGCAGCGCAGCGGTTCAAAGGCTGAACATGTCGGGTCGAGTTGCAACTTGTAGTCGCCGCTGATGACGACGACCTCACCGCCGACTTCCAGGCGCACCTGAGCCGAGCCGAGGATATGCCCGGCCGGGTGAAATGACAGCCTGACATTGTTGATTCGGAGTGTCTCCCCGAATCGAAGTGTGCCGATCGCACAGGCTGCGCCCAGGCGTGCTCGAAGCACATGCAGTCCGGCGTCGGCGGTCAGGTAGCGTTCGCAGCCGGGGCGTGCGTGATCGGTGTGGGCGTGCGTGACGACGGCTTTCGGCGCCTTGCGTCGCGGATCGATGTAGAAATCGCCCGCTTCGCAGTAAAGGCCGCGATCCGTCCAGCGGACAATCTCTGTCATCTGTTTGCGCCAAGCTCGTGACGCAGCGCCGCATCCAACTCGGGATGTGAGAATGAAAAGCCCGCGTCGAGCAGGCGCTTCGGCCTGACATTCGCGCCGCTCAGGAGCAGTTGTTCCCCCATTTCGCCCATCGCGGCGCGGATGGCGAAGGCCGGCGCTGGGATGATTGCGGGACGGTGCAAGACGCGCGCGAGCGTCATCGTGAAGTCTCGATTTGTGACGGCATGCGGCGCGACGGCGTTCACCGCACCGCGCAAGTGATCCCGCTCGATTGCAAATCGAATCGCGCGCAAGAGGTCGGTGAGCGTAATCCAACTCATGAATTGCCTGCCGCTGCCCACGATGCCGCCCATGCCGAATTTGAAAATCGGGAGCATTTTTTCGAGCGCTCCGCCGCTCGCGGCCAGCACGAGCCCAATACGCAGATTGACGATTCGAACGCCCGCATCCGCGGCCGGCTGGGTTGCGGATTCCCAGGCCCGACATACCTCCGCCAGAAAGCCGCTGCCCGGCGGCGCGTCTTCATCCAGCGGAGCTTCGTTTCGAGCGCCGTAATAGCCGATGGCCGACGCGCTGATCAATACGCGCGGCGGTCGGCGCATCGCGGCAATGGTCCGCGAGATCAGATCGGTGGCCAGTACGCGGCTGTCGAGAATCGCCTTTTTTCTCGCGTCGGTCCAACGGCCGTCGGCGATGCTTTCGCCGGCGAGATTGACCACGGCTTCAACGCCGTCGAGCGCTTGCGGATCGAGTCGTGCGGTTGCGGGATTCCAGACGATCTCATGCGAGCTGGTTCCGGCGCTGCCGCTGCGGCGAACCAGCGCGAGCGCTTGATCGCCGGGGGCGTCGAGCGCGGCAATCAGGGCGCGCCCCACGAGGCCGTTCGCTCCGGTAATGGCAACGCGCATCAACCGCCTGTCACCGCAGATACCGCTTCGCTCATTTCCTTTTCAGTGTCCTTTGGGAATTCGTGCCCGATACCGGGATATACGTTGAGCTTCACCTTCGCGCCCGCTTCTTCGAGCTTTTTCGCGGCGTCGCGGTTATTGTCGAGCGTGGATTTTGGCTCCTGATCGCCGATCATCACGACGAAGCGCGGCAACTTGCGTTTCTTGATTTCGTCCCAGCCTGCGATTGGGTCGGGCAGTGTGCCGCCGACGGGAATCGCGCCGCAGAACACATCGCCGTGCCGTATGGCCATCACAAACGTCATCGTGCCGCCTTCTGAAAACCCGCTGATGACCATCTTCTTGTCATCGATTTTGTGCTTGGATTTCGCGTGTTCGACGGCTTTCATGACGATTTTGTCCGTCAGTTCCGCATCCTGCCAGCGGAAACCATCGCCCTGCGGAATCACGGCGCGCGGCGCGATGAGCAGCATATTCAGCTTCTTGGCCGCGCCTTTCCAGCGCTCCACGATCCATTCGGCCGTGCCGCCGAACGGGTGCAGAACCACGACGCATCCGACGGGTTTTTCGGTGGATATTCCTTCGGGAATGTAAATCAGCGGCTCGCTCTTTTCGGCCTTTTCCCGGTAGGTTTCGAGCGTCTTGCCGCGATTTTTCTTGACGGTCTCGACGACGGCCTTGTACTCCGGGCGGTTGCGGATTGAGGCGAGATCCTCGTCGCTTTCGAGCAAGGACAAGTCATCGAACCCAAGCTGGCCGGCTTTTTCGAGCGATTTGACGGCGCTATCCCCATCGCCTTTCAGCGAATACAAACACCCGAGGTTGTACACATGGCTCGGATTGTTCGGATCAAGCTCCGCCAGCTTTTTGCCGAGGTCCAGCGCCTTGTCGTAATTCTTCGCACGGTAGGCCGCCAAC